>JALGUG010000415.1 GCA_029820995.1 Candidatus Zipacnadia bacterium | reverse complement strand
GAGCGTCCGCGAGGCCCCCGCCGCGTGGGGGAAAGGGGGCAGTATCCCTGCGGCCATCCCCCAACTCTCATCGAACCCCACTCTCGGCCCCAGCCCCGCGAACCAACGCCTCCATGCCCCCTCAGCGAGCCGTGGTGAGAAATGCGGGCTAGCTCGGGTCGCACCCGGTGGCGGGGGGTGCGAGTCTTTTTTGTAGGTATAAGCGCTGCAAGGAGTTAGGAAATTGGGCTGGGTTTTGGAGGGAAAATGTGCTATCCTCTCCTGTTGTACAAACCGTTGTGCGGCGCGGTTGGCCGCCGGATTCCAGAGGAAAGGATAGCACAATGGGCGAGCACACAACTGTGGAAGCGATCGTAGCGGAGATAGGGGCGCAGGTCAAGGGGGAGTGCCAGTGGCTGCGGCACTCGCGGGGGGAGCGGCTTGCAACGGTGGAGGTTCGTCTTCTCGAGCTGGTGAAGCGCCTGAGGCGCCTGATCCTGGACGCCGCGGCCCAGGCACTGGGGACGGGCTACGCGGGGAGCACGCTGCCGTGTGAGTGCGGGGCCACGGCGCGCTTCGTGAGCTACCGCCGGCGAACGCTACTGACCCTTGTGGGCGAGCTGGTGTTGAGGCGTGCGTATTACTGGTGCTCCCGGTGCGGTACGAGCCAGGTGCCGCTCGATGAGTGCCTGGGTCTGGGCGGTGCGAGCCAGAGTCCCGGCATCGTGGCGACGACGCTGCTTGTGTGTGCCCTGCACCCGAACGCCCAGGCGATGAACTTGCTGGAGGAGCTGGGGATTCCCCACGTGTCGGTGAAGGAATCGCAGCGGATCGTGCTGGAGGCAGGAGAGGAGGTGCTCGGCGACCGCGACGCGGAGGCCCGTGCCTGGAGCCAGGAGCACGCCGACCCGACCGAGGACGTCCGTCCCCGGGTCCCGCAACGCCTTGCTGTGCTGATGGACGGCACTACGGTTCACACCGACGGCGACTGGCACGAGGTCAAAGTGGGCACCTTCTATCCGTTCGACGAGGCGGGCGGAGCGTTGGGCGAGAAGGGCTGCGTGGCGACCTTCGAGGGTGTCGAGCACTTCCGCCGGCTGTGGGACACGGAGGCCCAGCGCTGGCACCTGGCCCGGGCACCGGCTGTGGTGGCACTGTGCGACGGCAGCACGTGGACGTGGAACACAGTTGCGGAGTACTGCCCCCCTCACACGGTGCAACTGCTGGACTTCTACCATGCTGCCAAGCACCTGTGGAAGCTGGCCCACGCCATCTGGGGCGAAGGCAGCTCGCGGGCAGCCGAGTGGGTGGAGACCCAGAAGACGCGCCTGCTCGAGGGCCAGCTGGAGGAGTTCTTCGCGGCCTTGCGCCGATGGACCGAGTTGGAGCGCTACCGCCAGGCGGCGGAAGAGCAACTGCGGTACTTCGAGACCAACCGAGCGCGGCTGGGCTATGCGGAGGCCTTGGCTCGTGGCTACCCCATCGGCTCTGGCATGGTCGAGGCGGCGTGCAAGACAATCATCGGCCTGCGGCAGAAGCAGCCGGGCATGCGGTGGCGCAGACGCATGGCCGAGGTCATCGCCCACCTGCGGTGCATCTACTTCAGTGACCGCTGGTCCCGCTTCCGTGCCCGGTGGATCGAGAGAGCTTCCCGTGCAGCCTGAAACTTCACCTACAATTCCGGCCCGCACCCATCAGAGAATTTTTCCTTGACAGGCGTGCTTGAAGGGAATATAATGCGGTTCTCGTACCTATCCATGGGTGCGCCCATGGGTTCGATGGTTCTGCCATCGCCAGTTTCAATGCAGGAGCTTCCGAAATGTCCCACAAACTCGACCGACTTCAGCTCATCCGCGAGCGGCATCGAAAGCTGATCCTCGAGCCCAGGAGCAAGGTGGAGTTGGAGTTCTTCGACGATTGGCACGAGGACTTCGACTTGGCCGAGGAAGAGCTCCTGGTGCGCGACTTGCGCGACCGGCTGGAGGACGAATGACCGCGTCCCGCCGCGGCCCCGTGCCGCGCGCCCAACGGCCAAGCTAGGAGCTTGCACAACCGTGCCCTGTGGAAGGAAGCGCCGCCGCCGCAAGATCGCCAAGCACAAGCGCGATAAGCGCCGGCGGGCCGACCGTCACAAGAAGAAGGTGCGCTGACCAGGGCTCCCTGGCCAGCCTACCCCGCAAGCTCCGCCGCGCCCACGGGCGCGCCGCCCCTCGACGTCCCTTGCCTCCACCCATCGCATTGACTGCCCGCGCGCCGCGCGCTATAATCCGCGCGGGAGCAGAAGCGGCGCGCGCCGCCAGCGCGGGCCGCGCCGGACGGTAGGAGGCTGGCCATGATGTCGAGACGCTCTATCGTCTGCCTGGTTGCGTTCGGCCTTGCGGGCTGCCAGGGCTTCTGGCAGCAGGCGGACCCGTATTCGCCCGCCTACCTTCGCACGCTGGAGGTCGCGCGGTCGGTGCTCGCGCGGCGCTACGTGGTGACGAACGTGGACACGGCGCACGGCGTGGTCGAGGCGTCGTCGCTCGTGCGGGCCAATATCTCCACCAAGTACCGCACCAAGGCGGTGGCGCGGGTGTTCCGCACGGGGCTGAACAGCTACGACGTGGAGATGCGGGTGACCAACGAGCTGGAGGTCTCCGAGCCGTCGGCCATGGGCGGCTGGCAGCCGCCGCACGACTGGCGCGCCGTGGGCTTCGACCACTTGGCCGAGGCCGCCCTCATGGCCGAAGTGCAGGCCCAGCTCATGGGCCACACCATCACGGCGACCCCGCGGTCGTCGCACTTCATGTTCCCGCCGCCAAGCCCTCTGCCGCTGCGGACTTCGCGGCTGCTGAGGCCCCCGGTG
>JALGUG010000414.1 GCA_029820995.1 Candidatus Zipacnadia bacterium | reverse complement strand
CCGCGCTCATCTTCGTGCCGCTGGCGGCCGCGCAGCAGGCTCAGATCATCAAAGGGCCCTATCTCCAGAACATGACCCGCGACAGCGTCGTGGTGATGTGGGAAACCAATGTGCCGCTGGAAGGCGTCGTGGAGTTCGGGACGACCACGGCCTACGGAGCCAAGGCGACGCTGCAACCGGCGGCCAGAATCCACGAGGTGCGGCTTAGCCCCTTGCGGCCGGGCACCCGGTATCACTACCGGGTCACAACCGGTCAACTGGTCACGCCCGACGCGACCTTCCGCACGGCCCCGGATCAGCCTGAGCCCTTCACCTTCATCGCCTATGGCGACAGCCGAAGCCGACCGGACGTTCACGCCGGAATCGTGCGGAACATGCTGCGCTACAAGCCCGCCTTCGTCTTGAACACCGGCGATTTGGTCTCCAACGGGCTGGAGTACGAGCAGTGGGGGCCGCAGTTCTTTGCGCCCTTGCAGCCGTTGATCAAGAGCGTCCCAATCTGGCCCTGCTTGGGCAACCATGAGCGCAACAGCCGGTACTATTATCAGTTCTTCTCACTTCCGGGCAACGAGAGCTGGTACGCCTTCGATTGGGGTGACGCACACTTCGTGGCGCTGGACAGCAACGCCGATACGGGTGGCTTTGCGCCGGAGAGCGAACAGTACAAATGGCTGGAGGAAGACCTGAAGAGGACGAACAAGCTCTGGCGCTTTGTGTTCTTCCACCATCCGGGCTATACCACGGGCCGTCCGGGCAGCGGGGCACTAATCAGGCAGTACCTGGCCCCGCTGTTCGAGAGATACCGGGTAGACGTGGTGTTCAACGGCCACGATCACATCTACGAGCGCAGCTTCCCCATAAAAGCCGGCAAGCGCAACTGGTCGGGGACGACCTGGATCGTCACCGGCGGCGGCGGCGCGCCGTTATACAGCGTCTCGCCCGAGCTATTCACCCAGCACGCCGAAGCGGCACATCACTTCTGCGCCGTACGCGTTGACGGCAGGACCGTCGAGATCCAGGTGGAACGAAGTGACCGTAGCTCACTCGATCACCTGCTGCTGACCAGAGACCGGCGGCCCTTGCTCGCGCTGTCGGACCAACTGGCAGCGGCTCGCGGCGATGAGCTGGTCCGCGCCGTAGAGCGCATCGCGGCGCTGTCCCGGGCGGATACCGTGCCCGTGCTGGCCCCGTTGGCGTGGCACCGGGATGTCCGCATTCGCCGGGCCGTCGCACGCGGGCTGGGCAACAGCGGCAGCGAGGCCACGGTCAGCGCCTTGACGCGGATGATGGCCGACACCGACCAGACGGTGCGGGCGGAGGCGGCATGGGCACTGGCGAAGGTCCTCCCGCTGAAGCAGACCGCGACGCTCATCCAACTCGCCAGGGATCCCCAGCCCCGGGTGCGCTATGCCGCCATCGCCGGGCTGAAGATGAGGCCGGATCGCCATGCCGTTCCGGCGCTGGCCCATACGCTGGATAATGCGGGCGAAGCCCTGCTGACGCGCCGCGAGGCGGCCTTCGCCCTGGGACGCATCGAAGATGACGCCGTCGTCGCGCCGCTCACCAGGGCCCTCAAGGACCCATCGGACACGGTATCGGCAACGGCAATCACCGCGCTCGTGCAAGCCAAGCGAGCCGGCAAGGCGGTCCCCGGCCTGATCGCGGCGCTCAGACACCCGCGCTCGGCGACTCGCCGGGCAGCCTGCTCGGCACTGGCCGAAGCGGGCGCCCAGCAGGCCCTGCCCGCCCTCATCGCGGCACTTGCAGACAGGGCGCACCGCGTCCGGAACGCGGCCCTCGCTGCACTACGCAAGCTGACGGGGCAGGACCTCCCGCTGGACAAAGGAAAATGGGAGCAGTGGCACAAAGCTCAGTGAGGATTGTGGACCGCGGCCGGCTGAGGCGACCACCCGTCCGGTGTAGCACGGCTCATCTTGAGCCATGCACAAGAGCCTACACTGCCGGCAACGCCGGCAGTAACACACCAAGAGCAGAACCTATCGCTCCGGAGGTGGCCCTTCAGTGGCAAAACGAATCCAGGGCACACGGATGCACCTCACTGCATTTGCCGTGGGCGTGCTAGCCCTCTGCCTCGGTTCGCCGGCGATGGCCCAGCCGGGCAAGAACATGCTGCCCAATGCCGGCTTCGAGAGGGGTCAGGCGGGTTGGAACTGGGGCCAGCCTTGCGCACCGGTCGCCGAGGGAGCGCACGGCGGCAGCCGCTGCTTGCGCATCGCCAAGCCGGCCGCGGCCCTGTCCGTGCCGATCAAATACCCGGGCGGGCGAGTCCGCGTGGCCGGCTGGATCAAGCTCCAGGATGTTGTCCATGGTGAGCAGCGTTATCACAAGGCGGGGCTGCAGCTTATCTCGTACAATGCCGCGAAACGACCAATCGGGCATTTTGACGTCTTTCTCGGCGAGGGAACACATGACTGGCAATTCCACGAGGCAACCACGCTCCTGTCGAAGACGGTCGCCTACGTCGGTGTGGCGTGCCTGATCTGGGGCAGCAAGACCACGGGAACGGCGTACTTCGACGACCTGGAGCTGGTGTTCCTCGATGACCCCGCAAAGCTGGCGCGCCGACCCGTCAACCTCAAAGCCGCCACCGTGACCGTGCGGGCCAACCGCGAGCTCGGGCCCCTGCCGCGGTTCTGGGAAGCGACGGACAATTCGTGGTCCGACCGCGCGCTCCACCCCGCACACCGGCGAGCCATGCGCCTGGCGAGCCGGATCGGATTCCGGTATCTCCGGCTGCATGACATCTTCCAGAACCGGAGGGTATACACCGAGGACGCGCAGGGACGCCCGCAGTACGACTGGACCGGCCTCGAT
>JALGUG010000110.1 GCA_029820995.1 Candidatus Zipacnadia bacterium | reverse complement strand
CGTCTTGTCTCCTTCCTCGTCTCGTCTCTGGACCACGGGGGAGCTTCTCGCCGGGCATGGGCTGTTCCTTGCTCGCGAGCGCGGAATCGAATAATCTGTTCCCGGGTGATGGCGATGGCTCGTTCGGTACGGGTGGCAGTCGTCGGTTGTGGCAACATGGCGGAGAACGTGTATCTTGCGGTGCTCGATCGGATGGAGCAGGTGGAGGTCGCCGCGTTCGTTGAGATTGACGCGGCCAAGCGTGAGGCGCTAGCCCGACGGCGACCGGCGGCGGCGGTCTGTGAGCGCGTCGGGGAGCTGCCGGAGGGGCTGGACGCGGCCTTGGTGCTGACGCCGGTGCGCGAGGGGCTCGACGGGCACTATGAGCCGGTGCTGGAGCTGCTGGACCGCGGGCTACCGGTGCTGTGCGAGAAGCCGCTGTCGCTGCGGCTGGAGCGCGTGCGCGAGATGTGCGCGCGCTCGCACGGGAGTGGTCGGCTGCTGATGATGACCGCAAACCGGCGGTTCTGCCCCGTGTACGTCTGGGCACGCGAGCAGTGGGGCGAACGAGGGCTGAGCCAGCTCTACGCCGAGAAGAGCGGCCGCGGGACCTTCGCTCACGAGCTAATCACCAACAGTATTCATCTGCTCGATGCGCTGCGCTGGTGGGGCGGGGAGGTGGCCTCGATGCAGGCGCTGATTCGGCGCAACGATGCGGGGCACGAGCTGGGCACGCTGGTGCTGCTGGAGTTCGAGACTGGCGCTCACGGCGTCTATCGGATGTCGCGGGAGGCCGGACAGTGGCTCGAGCGGATGGAAGCGCACGGCAGGGGCGCCACGATCCGCGTGGAGGCGCCGCACCGGGCCTACTTCGTCGCCGGCGAGCACGTCCGGTCGTTTGCGCCGGACGATCACCGGTGGCTGCTCCCGGAGCCGGAGCGCTGGGGGTTTGACGAGCAGATTGCGCACTTCCTGGCCTGCGTCCGAGGCGCCGAACAGCCGCAGGTGGATGCCGCCGAGGCCCTGCGCACGCATGAGCTGATCTTCGCGATTCTAGAGGCCGCGGGGCCGGGGTAGTGCAATCGGCCTGGATGCTTCGGCTGTCACACAACGACAGCCTCGCATGCGGCCGCTCCTGACGACTAACGACGGTGGCCGAACAAGTTCGCTGCTGCAAGGCCGGCAAACGGCCTCAGACCAGCTTGATTTCCTTCGCGCGCAGATCTCGCCAGATGCGCGTAGTCAGCTCGCCGGTGATCTGCGCCTGGGCATCCACCTTCTCGGTCCAGACGACCAGTTGGAAATTGAGCGAGGCTGCCGCCAACTTGGACATCCACACCTCCGGTGCCGGGTCGGCCATGACGTACGGGTGGGCCTGCGCCGCCGTCTGAAGGATGTCGGTCACCAGGTCGGGATCGCTGTCGGCCACGACGGCGACGTCGAGGGTGAGGCGCACCTTGGGGTCTCCGAGTGTGGCACTGACGAGCTGCTGCGCGACGAGGTTCGCGTTGGGCACGATGACCATGTTGTTGTCCGGGGTGTGTAGGGTCGTACAGCGAATGTTGATGTCGGTAATGGTCCCCTCGGTGCCGCCGACCTTGATGTAGTCGCCGACGTTCACGGAGCGATCGAGCAGGATGATGATCCCGCTGATGAAGTTCTTGGCAATGTCCTGGCTGCCAAAGCCGACGGCGATGCCGGCGACGCCGGCGAAAATCGTGAGCACGCTCAGCTCGAAGCCGGCCGACATGACGGCGCCCAGGACGGCGCCGGTGATGATCAGGTAGTAGACGGTCGTTGAGATGGCATATCGAGCTCCCTGATCAAGGCGGCTCATGAACCGGGCACGCTCCAGCCAGCCGCGCACCAGGCGGCCGATCAAGATCACGATGATACCGATGATCAGACCTCGAAGGATGCTGGTGACCGATACCTTAGCTCCCTTGACCGACAACACCGGCGCGGCCATGGCCGCCAGCAGACGGTTTACGTGGTGGACCCTTACGCCCCAGACCCACAGTATGATGAGCGCACCCAAGACGTAGACGAGGACGGCGCCTACGGCCATCGCCCGACGCTGCCAGTATTCTGCGTCAGCCTCTCGGTCAGGCTGCGGATCTCGCCGGGCCCAGGCGCGCATCTGTCCGCCGGCCACGCCGACAAGGCCCAGGAGCAGCAGCGTCGAGGGCAGCGCGCGACCGAAGTAACGGGCCAGATTGGCCCAGCCGAGGACGTGGAGCCCGACCAGCGCAAGCGCGAGCAGAACCACTAGGGCGCGCACGGTTGCTGCGCGCGCCACGAGCCACTGCGCCCAGGCCTCGCTGCGGCCCCGCAGCAGCGCCACGGCGCCGGCCCGGCCGAAGGTGAAGAGCACCGCCAACGCGGCCAGCAACCCGAACACAGCCTCGAGCAGGACGACTACGTTTCCGTGCTCATAGCTGGACCATTTGAGCCCCCCGATTACCGGCAAGAACACGGCGCACACGGCGGCGAGCACGTTGACCCAACGCCGCACCCGATGCCAAGCAGCGCGGTCCTCGTTGCGCTCCCAGGCACTGTCCGGGATCAGGCGCAGAATCTGAACTAAGGTGGCGTAGCCCAGCCAGGCCGCGGCCAGAGCGACCCAAAACTGCTCGGCTTCCGATGGCAGTTCAGCCAGACGCGAGGTGCCGAATACGGCCGCCAACACCAGCGAGCGCTTGAGCAGCAGGAGCAATGCGCGGTCCCGTAGGCTCAGGGCCTGTGGGGCAAGCTGCTGTTCACTGCTCAGTGCCGCCAGAAATTGGCGTTCCGCCCACTGGCCGAGGACGAACAGGATCAGCAGCGCCCCAACGGCGGCTCCCGCGAGCAGTATGAGGTCCCAGAACCAGCCGGCCGCGGCGGTCCTTTCCTCCATTTCCGGTGCTCCTCCGGCCACGGCGAACAGGCTTGCCATGTCGGCCAGCGCCGTGCGGAGCGCAGTGACCGAGGGGCGCACGTCGGTTCGATAGAGGAGCTTGCGCTGCGGGGCAGTCGCCACGGCTTCCTGGATGCCCGCAATGACCTCGGCCGCCAGCTCCGCGTTCCGGCTGCTCCACTGAACCGCTTCCTGCCATTCGTCGCGCAGCTTGGCGGCCAGAGCCGCCCGTTCGTCCAGTTTGCGCAGTGCCTGTTGAATCGTGCGGTCGCGAGCATAGGGAGCAAGCTGAGCCCGAGCACGCGCTGCTCCCTGGGCGTAGTCCGTGGCCCGGTTCTGCGCCTGGTCCCGCGCGCTGCAAACCTCGTCGTAGAGGCCGTCATAGCGCTCCTGCTCCTGAGCCAGACGCTTGATCTCAGCCCGAGCCTGCTCAAGACTCCGCGCACCATCTACCACGGCCCTGGGATAGCTCATCTGCTCCCGACGGAGCTTGGTCTGCTCCGACTTGAGTTCGGTGACGCGCAGGGCAGCCTTTGAAAGCTCGGTCCGAGTGGCCGCCAGGCCGAGCTGAGCCCGACGCAGCAACTCCTGCGCCCAGTGGCGGCGAGCACGAGAACCAGCCGCCCGCCCGGTGGAGCGCTGGAGGCTCTCCAGGCTCTGTTCAATGCGGCGTCGGTCGGGACGCGGGGCCGCGACCTGCTCAGGCGTCGCTCCGGTGGGGAGTGCTTCCTCCGCCGGGGTAAGCGCGGCTTCGGCTTCCGGTGGGCCCTGCTTCCCTTCGGGCTGTGTCTCCGTTGCCGGCAGTTCCTCTCCGGGCTCGGCAGGACTGGGCAGAGCTTTCTTCTCGGTGGCTTTTTCCTCGGCCGGAGCCTGGGACTCCTTGGCCTCCGCAGTGGGCGGCGTTGGCCCGGGCGGCTGCGCGGGGGCCTCGGGCTGCACTGCTGCCGGCGGCAGCGACGCCGGGGGCTCTTGCGCTGTAACCGGCAGCAGGACGGTTGCTGCGAGCACCAGCAGCGTCACGGTGCGGCAGGAGAGCACACTCAGCGCGTCTCTGGGGCAGTGGCTGGGCACCTACGCCCACCTCCTCGGTCCGCACGGGCGCATCGCTCGCTGGCGCCGTGCGACCGGGTGTTCGTCTTCACAAGGCAAACGTCAACACATTGGTTAATTTCGTCTTGGCGGGCGCGGTCTCCTGCGAGGCAAGATTATGGCGACGCGGTTGGCCTGACCGACAGTGAACCTGGGCCAGGAGGATACGTCAAAGGCAGTGATGCGCTCGCCAAGAGATGGAGCAGAGCGAGAGCAAGGGGGAATGACGCTGTGAGACAGATTGTTATCGGTGTCGTCATCGCCGCACTCCTGGCCCTGGCAGGTGGGAGCGTCGTGGCTCAAGAACAGGGGGCCGAGAAGAAGGAGAAGGATGTTCAGGTTCAGCCGGCCCAGGGCGCGGCTGAGCAGGGCAAGCCGGACAAGCCAGCCTGGAAGCCCAGGCCACCGGGACAGCAGGGGCAAGGGGGACCGGGCCAGGGGCAACGGCGAGGCCCCCGCGAGACCTTCATGCAGGCCGGAGCAACGGAGCAGGACCTGCAGGCCCTGCGGGACTACTTTCAGCAGCGGCGGCAACTACAGCAAGGAATGGTGCAGAAGCTGCAGCAGTTGATGCAGGCTGCGCGGGGCGACGACGCCGCCGCGCGAGCGGCCGTTATGGATTACCGCGACGCCATGCAGACCTATCGAACTCAGCGTCAAGCCCTCGAGACTGATCTGCTCACCAAACTGGCTCTCGATAAGAAGCCGCGGCTCGAAGCATTGCTACTGTCTTTTGGCATTCTGGACAACGGCGGCGTTTCGCTGCGAGCACGTGGCGGGGGAAGGCGCGGAGCCGCCAGAATGCAGGGCCAGGGCGCTCGACAGGGCGGCCAGCAGGGGAAGCCGCGCGAGCCAGGCCGGCAGCAGGCAGGCAAAGGGAAGCCCAAGTAGTAGCCGGCAACGGAATAGCAGGCCGCCATACTGATAGCAGAACGCCGGGTAGTCTCGGCGTTCTGCTATGCCGCTTCCTGTCGGCTGGACCTCAGCCTGGGCAACTGTCGGTGGGGACCGCCGGAGAAGGACAAACCGCGCGAGTGTGGTATGAGTCACCATGAGCAAGACAGCCGGACAACTTCGCCCCTTCGAGGAAGGCCTCGCGCGTGACATGGGTCGCAGCGGGGGCGCACTGACTTGAGCGGGCCGATGGGAGAGGACGCCATGAGACGGCCTGGAGAACCGGCTTTCGCGGGTCTTCTGCTGCTCGTGTGGTCTATGCTGGTTGCGCCGGCAGCCTGGGCACAGACGACCAGCGGCACACACGTCAACTACGAGGTCGGCAAGGAGCAGCGCAAGGAAGTCGTGAAGCTGGGAGCACGGAAGGCCTTTGGCCGCGACAAGGCCACTCGCGAGGCGGCTCGACAAGCCTATGAGGCCGAGATGCCGCCTCCGCCCACGCGGGAGCAGGCGCGATCGAAGGCGTGGCTGGAGGGTCAACCTCTTGGACTGGCAGCGCCGTCGGCCAAGGCGGAGGCAGAAAAGAAGATGGCCGGCGAACAGGAGGGGCAACAGGAGGCCGAACAGCCACCTCAGCCGACCG
Source organism: Candidatus Zipacnadia bacterium (assembly GCA_029820995.1). GTDB lineage: Bacteria > Armatimonadota > Zipacnadia > JALGUG01 > JALGUG01 > JALGUG01. The sequence continues at coordinate 8,895 of JALGUG010000110.1, read as the reverse complement.
CCGGCGTCGGCGGGACGATGGTGGTGGATGGTGTGCTGCTGGTGCCGGCGCGAACGGCGCTCACGCCCATGGGCGCAGAGGTTCAGTGGCAACAGCGAGCGGGCCGCGGCGTGCTGTACTATCAGGGAGTCGAGCTGATCGTCTGGCCGGGACGCGCTGTGGCCGAGATTGACGGGCGCACGGTCAGCGTGCAGCCCGCGGCGCGAGTGTCGGGCGGCGCCCTACTGGTGCCGGCCAACCTCATCGGGCAGGCTTTCGGCATCGAGCCCGTGTCGGCCGGCGGTCGAACGACCTTTGTGATTGCGAAGAAGCTGCGCTGGAGCCCCTTCGGCCGGCGGCCCGCCTGGCCTGTGGCGCCCACGGCTTGGTGCCCCTTCGGGGCCCCGAACAGCAAGGTGGCTTTCGCGCGCTGAGGTCACCACGCCGGCAGCTCAGGAGGAAATCGCCTCGACCGCGGCCAAATCGCGGTCGAGGCGTTCACTTTCCGGGAGGCGATGCCGCCGATGAAGCTGATCCTGATTGTCTCGGACACCTTTCGCCGCGATCATCTGGGCACGTACGGGAACAAGTGGATCCATACGCCGAACCTGGACCGTCTGGCCGCCGTGTCGTCGGTTTTTGAGTATGCGCACATCGGCTCCTTCCCCACCCTGCCCAACCGGCGCGACATGTTTCTGGGCCGAGGTGACAAGGGCGTGCCCTTCAACCGCTGGAAAGGGATTGACCCCGACGAGGTCACGCTCGCCGAGCGGCTGAGCGAGAAGAAGATCCCCTCGATGATGATTACCGATACGGCCAACTCGGTCACGCGCGGGATGAACCACTACAAGGGTTTCACGGCCTGGTACTGCAACCGCGGGCAGGAAGGCGATCCGTGGTGGCTGGACGACGAGGTGCCGCTCGACGTGCCGGTGCCGCCCGAGCTCATTCGCTATCCGCTGGAGCGCTGGCACCAGGTGTTGATGAACCGCTCACAGCGGCGGGTGGAGACCGATTGGTTCGCACCGGGGACCTTCCAGCTCGCGATCAACTGGCTCACGCGGAACCGCAAGCGGAAGGATTTCTTCCTGTATATTGACACCTTTGACCCGCACGAGCCGTGGGACCCGCCGCAGCACTACGTGGACCTCTACGACCCGGGCTATCGCGGCCGGCTGTTCGAGGCGCCGACGTACGGGGTGCGCAGGGAGCTGGGGCTCACCAATCGGGAGCTGAAGCAGCTCCGGGCACGGTATGCCGGCGAGGTAACGATGGTGGACGCGGCCGTGGGGCGGCTCCTGGCGGCCCTGGGGAACCTGAACATCTACGACGAGACGATGATCGTGTTCACCACCGACCATGGCGCGTATTTCGACTACCCGGGCGACAATGGCCTGATCTGCAAGCCCATCGTGCTCGGCGCCGACGGGCGCATCATGTCCGCCGGCCGACCACCGAAGAAGCCGCTGCGCTACTACCCAAACTTCCCGGGCGTGTGCCGTATTCCGCTAATGGTCCACCTGCCGGGCCAGACGAAGGCGCAGCGCATCAGGGCGATTACCCAGCCGTGGGACCTGACCCCGACGGTGCTGGAGGCCTTCGGCCTTAAGGCCCCGCGGGAATTCCTGGGACAGTCCCTGCTGCCCTTGATCCGCGGCAAACAACGAAAGATCCGCGACGTGGCGGTGCTGGGCAGCGCGGCGAATCACGCCCAGGCGATGACCGGCAAATGGCTGTATGCCGTGTGGCGCGGCCAGCGGGAGCCGGTGCTGTACGACATGAGAGCCGACCGGCTGCTCAGGAGGAACGTCCTGGCGAGGAACCCGGCCGTGGTGAAGCGGCTTCACGGCGCCATCGTGAAGTTCATGCGGCGGCAGGGAATTGGCGAGGAGCTGATCGAGCAGTATCGGTGAGCCCGCTCGGCGTAAGAAGTGCGGTGGAAAGGTCGTTGAGATTATGGCAGGTCCAATCGCCGACGATTGTGAGGCGCGTCTTGCAGGGGGAATGCTCCATGGGCAGGCTCGGGGTTCCGACATCGGTGTTGCTGGTTTCAGTTGTCCTGTGCTCTCTCCCGGCGGCGCAATGCTCAGCTCAGTCTGAAGCCGCACGGGAAAAGTACCGTGCCGGACTGGCGTTCAAGAACGTGGCCAAGTTCGAGCAAGCTGCGGAGAAGTTCCGCGAGGCAATTGCGATAGCGCCGGACTTCCTGGACGCGCACTATGCCCTCGCGTACAGCGAACTCAGTCTGGACCACCTGGACGCAGCGCGCAACGAGTTCGACTTCGTGGTGCGGAGGGCGCCGAAGTCGGAGCAGGGCCAGGACGCCAAGCGGGCTCTGGCCCGCATTGCGGAGGAGGCGTCCCAGCCTCCACAGCCGTCCCCCGAGGCCCCTCCACCTCGCGTCGCCGCGCCCGCGCAACCGCCGGTCGGCGCGCCGCCGGAAGCAACTCCGGCGCCCGAAGCTACGACAGCCACCGAGGCCGCCGCCACGACGCCGGCCGCTACCGAGGAGGCCAAGACTGCGGCGCTACCCGTCAAGCCTCTCCCTTCATGGGTCTGGATTGTCGCAGTGGTCCTGGGGGTCATCGCGATCATAATCCAGGTAGCCGCATTGGCCAGTGAAGAGGTTGAAGCCTACGTGGGGGGGCTCGGGTTTGCCGCTCTGGTGGGTATCTTCTTCTCAGTGGCGGCAGCCTTCACGATGTACGGCGGCCGCAATGGGGCGCTGCTGGTCTTCGTGCTGGCACCGATGATCGGGATCAGCGCGCTGCTCTCCGGCATCCTGCCCATCGCCGGCCAGTTCCTGTACCGATGGATCGCCGCATTCTACCTGCTGCCGGCTTTCCTGGGGTGGTTTCCGGAGATCCAGGAGAGTTGGTACACGGGCCTCATTTACTGGGGAGGGATGGTCGAGTCGATTGCGATCTCCATCTACGTGATCGCGGCAGTGGGGAAGGCAAGTTCGTCGTAGGGGAGCGGCCGCAGGCGATGGCGCGGTGCGCCAGTGACGGCGCCCCAGCGCTTCTTTCCCGGCTTCGACTCGCTGACAAACGGTGAGGCAGCGGGGGCCATGGCAGAGCACCATCGCGCCTGAAGGCGCTCCTGAGTTATGAAAGAACCTCTAGCCGCGGCCGTCCCACCAGTAGGTGCGGAAGTCTTCGAAGGCCTCGCAGACGGCGTCCACGTTCTCCGGCGGGGTCGGCGGGTAGATGCCGATGAGCAATTCCAGACCGCCCTGGGGCGAGCCGAGCTTGCGGACCTCCTCTTCGATCAGATCGTGAATCTCCTGGCGGGTGCCGAAGGGCACGATGGTCTGCCGGTCCACGTCGAGACGGATACACATCCGCCCTTTGACCTCACGGGCCAGATTGTCAATTCCGTTGCAGAGGTCCTGGGGGTTGATGATGTCCACGCCGGCGGCGAGGAACTCGTCCATCAGCTCCATAATGTACCCGTCGCTGTGCAGGGCCACCATCACGCCTGCGCGTTGGCAGGGCTGCATCAGCTCGGCATAAGCGGGGGTAACCCATTTGCGGAAGTCGGCCGGGCTGATAATTGAGGCGTTCTGAGTGCCGAGGTCCTCTCCGAAGTTGATCAGGTCCACGCCCATGGACAGCCACTGGTCCACGATGACCTTATTGTGATCAATGAGCATCCGGATGAGGCGGTGCAGCTCGGGCGCGTCGGCGACCAGATCGTACATCAGGTTCTCGAAGCCGCGCAGGTAGTAGAGACGCATGAAGAAATATCCGTGGGGCACTCCACCGGAGGTGAGCGCGCCGCGTCGCTTGGCTTCGGCGATGTTCTTGCGCGTCTGCTCCCAGTTCGCCTCGCCGCGGTCGGCCAGGACCAGCGGATCGGGCGGCCGCCAGGTCTCCAAGGCGCTCCAGTCCTCGAGGGGATGGCGCACGACCACGCCCTCGATGCCGTCAATGGCCGAGTGCCAGACACAGCCCCAGTTGTCCGTGAAGTCCTCCCCGGCGCGATAGGCCCCGCCGAAGTCCCAGTGGTCGAAGTCGCGCTTCCCTTTCTCAAAGCCCGGGAAGAGCGTCGGGTGGCGCACGCACACGTCCTCCAGCTCGCCGCGCCATTGGTCCCAGGAGGCGCCGGAGATGGCGACATGACAGGGGATCCACTCCGGGCCGGTCATTCGGACGGTGCGGATATAGTTCTCACGGTCCGACAGGGGCATCGAGTTCACCTCGCGAGGTAATGCGCAGCTTATCGGGTGGACTGCGGCGGCCGACCGCTAGTCGCGATAGAAGGGATTGCTCCAGGCCTTGTGTCCGTGTTCGTCAATGCATTCCAGGCGAAAGCAGGGCCACTCCGGGTTGTACGACAGCCTTACCTCGGTGTATGGACCGCCCGGGTAATCCGGCCGCCAGGTGGTGGTGCCAATGCCCGGCATCGGAGCGATCACCGCCACCTCGCGACAGGGCGAACACTTCACGGACACCTCGTTCTCGCCGAGCGCAATGTCCTCGATCGCGGGCCCGCTGCTGGCGTAGAAGGCGCCCGCTTTGATGGCCGCGTAGATGGCCTCCGCGGTGCATTCCGGCGCCCTGACCATGATCCAGCCGCCGAGCGCGTCATCGTAATGACAGTGGGCGTCGTCTACGGCGAAGCCCCAGAGCCGGTCGCCGCGAGCGAGAAGTTGGTCCCAGTGGACGGCACTCTCGCCGCGGCCGATGCCGCGGTGGCAGGTGAAGTTGTAGACCTCCAGCCCGACCTGCTCCGGCATTCCCAGCATATCCAAGTGGGTCAGCGAAGTCCAGTACGGATGGGCCGTGAAGCAGAACTCGCACCGGTCGGCGACATACCGGATGGCCTCGTGGTAATCGTCGGTGGGCGGGATCTCGATGGGCTCGGCTTGACCGATGGCGACCAGATGGTGCGTCTGGCCGAGCTCCCCTTTGCCCTGGTGCAGCTCCGAGCCCGGCAGCAGGAGCAGGCCCCGGGGGTCAAGATCATCCGTCGGCGTCAGCTTGCCGTGGTCGGTAATGGCCAGGAAGTCGTAGCCGGCGTCGGCATAGAGGTCCACCAGCTCTTGCGGCGAGAGCTCACCGTCGGAGTTCGTGGAGTGCGTATGCAGATTGCCTTTGAACCAGCGGCCCGGCGCGTCCAGCGGGTTATGCATGTGTTAGTGCCTCGTTTGAAGGGATAGCAACTTGGGCGAATTAGACAAGGCCGGACGATGGACCTCCGCGAGGGGCGCGTTCTTGGGGCCAAAAGCAGGGAAGAGGGTCGCCGGGGGACAAGTCTATATGGAGATGCGGCCGTCGTTGCGGCGTACGCCAGGTTGCGACCTTGCCTGAGCAGGAGGTATCAAGAGAACAATGACCTCACGAGAGCGAGTGCTCATGGCGTTGAACCACGAAGAGGCTGATCGGATACCGATTCACGACAGTCCGTGGGGCCACACGGTGAACCGCTGGCACCGGGAGGGGCTGCCGGAGGGTCAATCGCCGGCCCAGTACTTCGGGTACGAGTTCGGGGGCCAGGGGGCGGACTGCAGCCTGCAGTTGCCCGGGGAGACGCTGGAGGAGACGGACACGTACCGGATCTACAAGGACGCCAACGGCGCCACGCGGCGCAGCTTCAAGGACCACGAATCGACGCCTGAGCTGATTGATTTCACCATCACCAGCCCGGAGATCTGGGAAGAACACAAGCCGCGCATGGCCTGGAACGAGAAGCGAGTGGACTGGGAGAATGGCCTGAAGGCGAATCGGGCGCAGCGCGAGCAAGGACTGTTCGTCACGTACAATGCCGCCTTCGGCTACGACAAGATGCAGGGCTTTGTGGGCTCCGAGCGGCTGCTGGTCGCGATGGCCGAGGACCCCGACTGGGTGAAGGATATGTTCGACACCGCGGTGGACCTGCTGCTCACGGCCTGCGAGCAGATGATGGAGCGCGGCTTTGAATTTGACGGCGCGTTCGTGTTCGACGACATGGGCTATCGCAATGGGACGCTGTTCTCACCGGCGACGTATCGGTACGTGGAGTTCCCGTCGCAGAAGCGGATGTGCGATTTCTTCCGCAGCCGGGGGCTGCCAATCATCCTGCACAGTTGCGGCTGCGTGCGCGAGTTCGTGCCGATGCTGATCGAGGCGGGGTTCACCTGCCTGCAACCGCTGGAGGTGAAGGCCGGTATGGACCTGGTGGAACTGAAGCAGAGCTTCGGCGACGAGCTGGCCTTCATGGGCGGCATTGACGTGCGCGCGATGGCCGATCCGGACCCGCAGGTGATCGAGCGAGAGATCAGCACCAAGATTCCGGTAGCCAAGCAGGGCGGCGGATACATCTACCACTCGGACCACTCGGTGCCCAGCAGCGTCAGCTTCGAGCAGTATCAGCGGGTCATGGAGCTGGTGCACCAGTACGGCACGTACTAAGGCCCGGTGTGCCATGCCGGCCCTGCCGGCGGTGTATCCCGGCCTGCGCGCACCAGCTATGCCCTCTGCGTGGCACCGGCGAGCACCTCGCTCAGGCGGTCGGCGTCCTGGGCTGAGAAGCCGACGTGCATGTGCTGGCGGAAGCCCTCGGCGAAGGGCACCGGCTGCGGGGCCATCTTGCCGATCTCGGCACAGATGTCGCGCATGGCGTGCAGGTAGGAGTCCTTGCCCTGGCTCACGTCGAGCCACTCTTTCTGCGTGGCATGGCAGCGGAGCATCTGCTCTTTGACCTCGATCTTCGCGGAGACGTCCACGTAAAGCGAGGGCACCACCAGGTTGCGCATACCGTCGCGGTTCCCGTACGGGTTGGCGTGGTACAGGTACACGTCCTGCTGCGTGGGTTCGCGGGGCGGATCGCTGAGCCAGTTCCGCATGCCGCGACAGAAGCAGGCGCTGACCAGCAGCCGACTGGTGTTCTGGTGGTCCTCCATGTAGTCGTTGGGCGACGGGACGAGGACGATTTCGGGCTTGAGCTCGCGGACCAGAGCGGTCACGCGGCGGAGCAGCCTCTCCTCGTAGAAGATCTCGATGTCGTTCACCAGGCCCGGATGATAGGTGGCGCCGATAACGGCCGCGGCCGCATGAGCCTCCTGCTCCCGGAGGCGGACGATTTCGTTGTGGCTGTGGGTCGCAGTGCCGCAGTTGCCGTTGCCGATGGTGAAGATGTGGCACTCGTAGCCCGCGTCGGCCAGCAGGGCGAGCGTGCCGGCCATCATGAACTCCACATCGTCCGGGTGGGCTCCGGCTGCAAGCGCGACTTTCTGATCGGACATGACAATTACTCCCCCCACAAGATGATGTCTTCGGGGTAGACCGGGCGCACGGATAGGCCGGGCGCCTCAACCCGTATCTTCCGCTCCGACTTGCCGTTTCCTCTTCGGAGCCGGGCTCTCCCGACTCTGCGGTGTTTAGGGTTGCGTTATTCCGGGCAATTATGTAATATTGTTACTTAACAGTGGGGCGACCAGGCAACGAGCGGTGTTCCTGCTTCGCGAAGGACGTCCTGCGAGAGCGTGCGGAGGTGTGGAGTATGCTGTTTCAGTGCCCCGGAGCGATGCGCTACACGCGGCCGACTCCGGAGTTCTATACGTGCCGGGAGTGTGGCGACGAGATCGAGATCTGGAGCGACGAGATCGAGACGAAGTGCACGCAGTGCGGGACGGTGTTCACGCGGCCGCGCGAGCAGGGCTGCATTGACCACTGCGAGATGGCGCGCGAGTGCCTGGGCGAGGCGCGCTACCAGAGACTCGTGGCGGCAGTGAAGAACAAGGGCGATCAGTCCGAGTAGGCCGGGCCCCGCGCCTTTGAGCTGAACCCCTCTGAAACGCCGGTCTAAGCAGCTAATCCCGAAGGGCATTTCTCCCCTTTCGCGAAAAGTCCCCTGGCGCGTGTTGAGCAGAAGTCGAACACCGAGCGCGCCGGGAGGGTGTGCGATGCCGAAGATCGCGTGGTTGATTGCTGCGGCGCTGATGGTGCCCGCGCTGGCGCAGAAGCCGGTGCGGATGATGGTGGATGACTTCGAGAGGGCTGATCTGGGCAAGTGGCAGTCCAGCATGTCGCCCGAGTACTACAAGGGGCAAGAAGGCAAGCAGGGGCTGCAGATTGTGGACGACGCCGAGCGCGGCGGGAAGGTTCTCCGGGCCAACGTGAAGTGGGTTGATCCCAAGGCCAGCGAGCCGTGCTGGATCACCCGCTTCCTCGATCCGCCGCCGAAGAAGACCTCGGTCATCGCGGTGTCGTTTTGGTACAAGGTGACCAAGCCGGCCCTCAACCCACAGGGCGGCTTCAAGGTGCGCCTGCGGACCGGGCCGAGGAGCTTTACGGACTACGATGTGCTCCGCGGCGAGCCGCCGCCGGTGAACCAGTGGAGGCACGTGACCCTCGACACGAGTATCGGGCCCAATGTGCGCAATATCTACGGCTCGCTGTGGGGGCACATTATCCAGTTGACCTTTCGCCTCGACGACATTGACGACCGGAATGCCGACTTCGACCTGTTCCTCGACGACATCGAGTTCACGCTCTCGGAGCCCGAGAAGGCGGAGTATACGCCGCGCACAGTACAGCGCCCGCAAGATGAGAAGCTGCGAGTATTGTACATGAGGCATTCGGCGGCAGGCTACTACGGCCTCGAGGAGGCGATCCGGCAGGTGGACCCACGGGCCGAGATCGCCACGCAGTTGTTCCGGGGGCTTCACTTCGAGTTCTTCGACTTCCCGAAGAAGCCCGAGCAGGTCTGGGCGTACGACGTGTTCATCATGCTCGACGTGGACCCGTGGGTGCTCAAGTGGGAGCAGGCCTGCGCGATTGCGGACGCGGTGAACTCCGGCGCGACATTCGTGTTCTTCGGGGGACCGAATACGCTGTACCACGCCAAGGACATGAAAGCGCCGATCCGGGGGCTCTTGCCGGTAACGTATCAGGAAAAGGCCAAGGACGTCGGCGGCGGGATGCCGGTCGC
>JALGUG010000109.1 GCA_029820995.1 Candidatus Zipacnadia bacterium | reverse complement strand
CCGTGCCGGTCTGTTCGTCGTACGTAAGCGTGTAATACGGCGACCATGTGAGGCCGGCGAGGTTATACGAGATTTCGACCTCATAGGTCCCCGCTTGTGGCGCCTCTACTTCCCACTGAACGGTTGTCGGCCGCGCAGGCGGAAAGGTCGTGGTCACAAGCGACAGCGGCGTCGGCAACAACTCCAGCTTGGATCGGCCGGCAAGCAACGGGATTCGGCGCTGCTCCGTGAGCAGCGTCAGATCGGCCTGGCCGTACGTAATGGCCTGCACCTGCGCGACGGCAGGCTCAAGGACCAGAAAAGTCTCCGCGCCGACGGGCCCTGACAGCGCGAGGACAAGGAGGAGGCACACGCGCTTGACAGTTGCGGGTCCACTGATGTGCCCGGGGGCCTGGGCCACGGTGGGAACTCGTGAGACTGACCGGTCAGTGTTCATTGGACTCCAAAGTAGGAGGAGCCCGCAATTCGCCGAGGGGCCCTGTATTCACAGGAATCACGAGGTTGAGCACGTTATTTTCGGGACTAGCGTCGCCTCGCCTTCCTGTGACCTCAAAGCACAATCTGTATGGCCCCAGCGGCGTCTCCCCCGGCAGCCACGCAAGCTGCAACCTCACCCGGTCCCGTTCGGGCAACCGAAGGCTTTGCCGCGCAGGAACCACCAGACCCGAGTCCGCGGACGCCACTAGCTCGGCCGTCGCCTGCGCAGTGCCCAGATTGACGATCTCGACCGAGAGCTGCGCCGTATCACCGGGCGCCACGCTCTCCGGGCTCGAGATCAGTCGCAGCGCCAGATCCTGCGATGGTCCGACGTCTGCGGCGGCCTCACTGACCACATCCGCTGAGAAGTCATATGTGGCGCCGGTTGCCATGACGTTGATCAGGTGGGCCACGAAATGCGCCGGCGGGCCATTCGCGGGTGCTGACCTCAAGACGGCGACGCCCCGCTCGTCCGTGACTGCCGAGACCGCTCCTGTTACCGCCCCGGACCATCCCAGAGTGACTCTGGCCCGCGGTACCGGATGGTTCGCGTTGTCCTTGACAAGGACCTTTGCGGCGCCGCGCGGAGCGCATTCCGGGCCCTCGACAGTTACGCTCAAGTCAGCCACGTGGATCCAGGCACCGTGCTCGGCGCCCGCGGTCTTGGTCCGGCGCAGTTCCAGCGTCCGATCGGGCTGCCAGTCCTGGTCGAAGAAGCCCGCTTCCACGAAGTAGCCGGCCTCGTAGCACATCGTGTGAGCCTTATTGTTCACGTTCCAGACGTAGGGAAGCTGCTTCCGGTCCATATTGAACACGACATAGTCCGGCCAGGCCCAGGGCAGCTTTTCCAGATCGTACCCAAGGTTCTGCAGTCGCCGAGCGTCGGCGTAGGTGGCAAACAAGCCGTGGCTCACCAGCAAGTATGTCTGCCAGTGCTGCAGCGGGTTCGGATAGACGAAGAAGGCGCCGAACTGCTCCCCCTCGTAGCGGCGCGACGGCGCTCGGCCGTCGTGCACCACGATCTCGCCCTCGTGCACTTCCACGGGCAGCGGTGCGGCCGAATGGGCTTTCGCCAGAAGCTCGCTAGTCTCAATCGTGCCGAACAGGATCACGCTGCGGCCCTGGAGGTCCTCTTGGCGCACCTCGTCCTCCGCGTACGCGACTACGGCGGCGGCGTGCACGTTCGTATTGTTCCAGTCGCGGGCGAAGATCTCGGCCTCCTGTCGGTTCCGGCGGCCGGCCTCCGCGCGGCCCGCCGTGCCGTACAGCACGGTGAACGGTTTGACAAAGGCGTCCCCGATGGGCCCCTCAAGTTCGGGGGTCTTCCGAAAAGCTGGGAGCTGCCCCTGGTTGGACCACGCTTTCAGCCGTCCGAAAGCATCGAGTTGGGCGTAGCAGGTCACGACCTCCGGCGGTCCCGTGTACGCCGGCTTCTTGTCCACCACGATCGTGACCTGATCTAGCTTCCGGACCGGGCTGTCCGGGAGCAGCAGTGAGAAGGCGGCGAGATTCGTTGTCTTTACGGTGACCTTGCTACCCTCGACCGTAGCGGCCAGATCAGCCCGCAGGCCCGGCACGATGAAGCGCTCGAATCTTGCCCAGTGCACCTGCCCGTACTTGAGCTGGGTCGTCTGGACGCGTACGCTGGAAGGACAGAGCTGCTTGGCCTTGTCCAGGAAATAGGCATAGATTGCCTTGATATCGTATCCGCGTCCGTGTCCGAGCCCCGGGTTCTCACGCACGGCGTAAATGTAGCCGCCGCCCGCCGCCTGGTAGCCCAGGAGAGCATTGCGCAGTTGGATCCCGTTCACCGGCCAGACGATGGGATCGGCCAGGTCCGTGATGATCCCGACGGCCCCTGTTTGAGCGGTGCCCGCCACATACAGCGGCGAGATCGCCTCCAGCAGCGGGCGACGAAACTCCTCAATGGCGTTACGGTGATCTCGGCGAGCGTACCAATGGAAGTGGTACTGTTTGTAGTCGGTCCAACCGTCAACACCCACCACCGCGGCAGCTTGGTCCGGACGGCGGACTCCGAAGCGAAAAGCGCCTGTCCCCCCCATGGAGCCGCCCGTGGCGAACACGCGGCGCTCGTCAATGCCGTACTTGAGCTCCAGGTCGGCCAGCACGTTGATCACATCGTTCTCGCCGATGGCGTCGTAGAACTGCGGCCCGCGACCGTTGACGTTGGCAATGACCCAGCCGTGCTCGGTGGCCCATTCGCGCTGCCAGTCGCTGAACCGCGCAGACACGGACCACCCGTACCCGTGCATGTGTAGCACCACGGGATAGCCGGCCGGCGATGGGGGCTTGCGTGGCGGCACGAACACGCCATAGTATTGTCGGGAACCGTCTATCTCGGAGACGTAGCTGTCCAGCCGGCCCTGTTCCCAGCCGAACACAGGCAGAGCCCAGAGCGTCAGCAGAGACGCCGCTGCGACCCACCGGTGCCGCGGGCTCGACGGACACGATGGAGATGAGTTCATGGCCAAGGCCGTTAGCTTGCGAACAGCCACAGGTCGAGATCCTGCGCGGCGATCTCGGTGAGCCATCGCACCAGTTCGTTCAGGAACCCATCCGGGAAATAGTGCTCGACTCGCTCCGGTTGGGCCTCCTGCAAGCGGACCAGTGCGGCGCGAAGGGCCTTCACTTCCTCCAGGGAGAGATAGGCGTAGTACATCGAGTAGCTGTGGATGACCTGACCAAACAGGGGCCGGCCATCGCACAGGTACGAGAGCAGTTCGTGCGCTTGGGGGTCGAGGTATGCGCCGAGGGAATCGATCAAGTCAATGAACGCTTCGATTCTCCAGATGTCGGCGTCGGTATCAAGAGGAGACTGGTTATGCCTCGCCAGCGTGTCGGCGGCGAAGATGTGCTCCTCTGTCTCTGCTTCCAGCCCTTCAAAGGGCACTCCCTGGAGAATGGCTCTCGTGGCTATTCGTGTGGCAATGGGAGCTTCGCCTTCGCCAAAGACATCTTCCAACTCAGCGCAAACGCGTTCCAGGGCTGCCTGATCGCGACTCCCAAACAGCGACCACATCTTGCTCAGCTCCAAGCCGCAGATCGCAGGACGTATAGACATTGTGGTCCCCCCGGACACGCTGTCTGGCTGGTCAGGAAGCGTGTGAACGAGCACCGGAGTTGCTACGTGTTGGTGCCCCGATGTCTATCTGGGACCTTCGCCACCTTGTGAGCCGTATCCTTCTGGAGGAAACAGGCACTTGTTACGGGAATAGTGATAGAGAGTGAGCGAATAGCATGAGAAATGGCCTTCGGCGGTCAGGTCTGGTCCCGCTGTTGGGGTGTCTGGGGTTGCTGGCGTTGAGCTCGGGCTGCCGCGAGGCGCCGGCGGGAGCCAGAGTCCCGAACCCGGAATCTGCTCCCGCAGTCACACGTGCTTCGCACCCGCAGTCGGCGGAGAAGGGCAGCACCGTCTACGAGCGGTACTCGGTCGTTTCAGAGAGGGACATCTTTCGGCCGTTAGTCACGGGGGCTCAGGAACAGGAGAGTGGGGAGGCTTCGAAGAAAGCGGAGAAGGAACAGGCCTCTTCGGCGTCGTCGCCAGTGGGTCCCACGGACAAGCTGGCCCTGACGGGCGTCGTGGAGCTGGGCGGCCGCGCGACGGCGCTGGTGGAGAACACTGAGACGAACGCGGGCGACTTCGCGGGGGTGGGCGAGACGCTGTTCGGGTTTCAGGTGGTGCGTTTGACGGCTCGTGAGGTGGGCCTGAAGGGAGCGGACGGCAAGGAGTATACGCTGACCATGGGCGAGAAGGAGATCGAGGAGAGCGCCGCGGCGGCGACCGAACCGGAACGGCAGCCTGCGGCAAGGCCCAGGCCCTCTACGGGCCCTTCAGCGAGGCGTCGCGGGCGTCCGCGGTTCGACGCGGAGCGGATGAAACGCTTCCTTGATCGCCTGCCGCCCGAACGCCGCGCCATCATCGAGCAGCGGATGCGCGAGCGGCAAGCCCGCTGACGGTCTCCGCGGGTCTGGGGGGGAACAAACGCCACAGTAAGAGCAACGGTTGACCATGTCAAGGCCGAAAGCCATATTCGTGCGCTTGGCGTCGCTCTTGTTGGCTGCGCTGGGAGGGTGCCCGGCGGCAGCGGGCGGCAAGGCGGTCTTCAATGAGATCAGGATCTATCCTGCCATTGAGTTTGTGTACCCCGCGAACGGCACCGAAGTGTGCGAGGGAGACACGGTGGTGTTTCGCTGGGAGAGTCGGGCCGATGTGGAAGAGGTCCAGATCTACTATTATGGCGGGCGGTGTCACCTGGGACCTCGGTCTCGAGGGAGCTTCAGCGGCTACGTCGCTCGGCGGACGTTCAACACCGGCCGGTGCCAGTGGCAGGTCCCGTGGATGGATGCAGTGTCGTTCGTGGTGCGCATCGCGGGGTTCGACGCCCATGGCGACCGGCTCGGAGCCGATCAGGTCTACGTACGCCTTCGTCCCAAGCTGATGAAGGACATCAAGGGCGACGCAATAGTTGTGGACAAGCGCCACCAGCGGCTATACTACCAGAAGAACGGGAAGATCGTCCGGATGCACCTTGTCTCGACGGCAGCCCGTGGCTTCACAACGCCGAGCATGCGCCCGGGCAGCGTGGACCAGCGCCGTGGGCGTACCGGCCAGGTCTTCTGGAAGAGCCGCAACGTGCGCTCGCGCATGTATGACGTGGACATGCGGTATTGGCTGGCCATCACGGCCAGCGGTAGTCACGGGATTCACGCGACCTCGCCCAACCTGTACTACCGCCTGGGACGGCCGGCGTCGCACGGCTGTGTTCGGCAGCACCGTTACGACGCCAAGATCTTGTGGAAGATGGTTCGCGTCGGCACTCCGGTCTATGTGTTTTGAGCCTTCGGGTGGGTTTGACCGGCGTGGATTTGCGGGATAACCTAGTTGAGGAGCGCAGCGGTTCGGAAGGGTTGTGTTTCACTGCATACGACGACTGGTGTGGAGGTGGTGGCGATGCTGCAGTGTCCGTCCTGCCGAAGCGTTTTTCACGTGGACCCAAGGCATCCCTCGGGCGGGACCTGGGAGCCCGCCGACCAACGTGTGCCCGAGGCGTCCCATAAGTACTGCCCCCGCTGCGAGGCCCGACTGGCGGCCCATCTAGCCGGACTGGCTGACTCAGTCCTGCAGTCAGAACAGCCCCCCGCAGAACCCGAAGCGACATCGCAGAAGCGCAGCCGTTTGCCTCTGGCGGTGGGTCTGGGTCTGCTAACTGCGGCTGTCATCGTATGCGGTCTCTTCCTGCGCGCACGGCGCCAGGCCGCGTCCAGAGCCGCAAGGGACGAGGCTGCAGCTTCGGCGCAGCAACCTCGGCGGACGAAGAAACGTTCTACTCCGGTGCACTGGCCCGCAGTGGTTCCGCTCGAGCGGGGCGGGGCGTCTCCGGCTCCAGCCAAACCGGGGCCAGTCGCCGCCGAGCGGGAAGCGGTCGCCGAGACGGCCGAAGGGGAAGAGCCCACCGAGGCGGGGGAAGTCGAGCAAGCACGGGTCACGGCTGAGAAGCCCGACACTGGGAAGAAAGGCAGTTCGTCCACCGAGAGCAGGCCCGGCGTGACGGGCATTAGCTTTGCCTCGGGCCGCACCTATAGCGCGCCCTCGTACTCCTCTGCTCCGGAAGGAGAGGAGCCACCGGCGGAGCAGCCGGAGGAATATCAATCAATCGTTGTCGGCGCAGAGGGACCGGAGGGCGGCTTCCAGATCGAGCTTCCGGCAGAGCCCGAGGCCGCTCCGGAACCGCAGCCTGATGAAGAGGTTGTCGCCGCACCCGACGAATCGGCGCCAGTGCCCTAGACTGACGTGTCGCCGGGCACCTTGAGCTCCATTCGCCACCGCTGATACCGGCAGATGCGCCGGTAGGTACAGTACTTGCAGTCTCCTGGCGGGTTGTCTACGAAGTTCCCTTTGCGCATCTGGCGGACGTGCCGCAGCGCGTGCTGTTCAGCCTCTTGGACGTATTCCGCCACGGTGCGGTCCTTCTTGGGTTCACCCTTAATCTTGATGGGCCGGCGCAGCTTGTAGTACCCCCATGTAGCACAAACAGCGTTCGGTTCGTTCAGCACCAGCTTGGCGGCCTCGGCATACATAGGGAGTTGGAAGTCGAGGCCGGTTGCGATCTGCTGGAGCGAGTTCTTGGGCACCGAGCCGGTCTTGTAATCGAACACCGCATACTGTTCCGGGCTGGCCGGACGACCGCCCGTGAACAGGCGGTCAATGCGGTCAATCCGACCCGCGATGCGAACCACTTCTTCGCCCGTACCGATCACGAAGTCGCTGACTTTGCTCTTGCCTCCATAAGCGGCCTCAAAGTGTGTCGGCACCCATCCCGGTGCGTCCCTGAGGCGCTCCACTTCATGCCGCAGTAGGGCCTCGACTATTTCCATCCAGAGCTGCCGCTCGATTTGCCAGAGCTGCCTGTTGACGCCAGGTCCAGGGGTCTGGAAGCACTTCGTCACCTGCTTCTGCGCGAGTTCCAGGGCCCGGGGAAGGTGGTCGTTGCTGAGCGGCTCGGTGGGCCACTCCTGGTGGATGGCCTCGAAGACCAGGCGCGCGATGCGGTGCCCCAGAGTGCCCCGTTGGGCGGCCTCGATGGTCTCCGTAGGCTCCTCCAATTCCTGCAGGCGCAAGACGCGGTGGGCGAAGAACCGAAAGGGACAGATTCCGTATTCGCCGAGCTGGCTGGGGCTGAATACGTGCTGCGTACCGAGTCTTTCCGCCAGGTCCTTTTGGATCGCCGGGCTCTGCAGGACACCGTCGTAGATGCCGGGTGGTGTGGGGCTAGATCGCTCCGATTCCACGAATGCCGCTGCCAGGGCGGAACGCAGTGGCTCCCGGTGATCCGCGGCCAGGACGTTATAGCTGGACCAGGCCGCAGATGGGTCTTCCGCTCCGACCCACAACGCCACCATGGTGCCGGTCAGCAGTTCCCCTCCAGACCAGGCCTGTGAGGGCCGGGGAACCAGCGCTGGGTGCCGGGAGGGCCCCGTCGTCGGAAGATCCTCAAAGCAGGATTGGAGCTCCTCCAGGTAGTGCGAGCAGATGGTCTCTCTGCCGGAAGCATCGGCCTCCGAGTAGGACAGGTAGAGTCGGTTGGTCCAGCGCGTCACGGCGCTGTAGAACAGCAACATCTCCTCGCGTTGCCGCAGCGCGCTGGTTCGCAGACCGATCGCGTGTTGCTGTAGCCGCGCGATGTCTTCGTCGCCGTAGAACACTCCCCGGCGTCGAGGCACGGGGAACCGGCCCTCGTTCAGCCCGCACACAAAGACGTAGGGGAAGACGAGCTGCCTGACGTCATGCGCCTCCAGCACTGTCACGCGGCCGGGGCTGGAGCCGCGCCGCTCACCGGGCAGGTGTGTCAGGGCCAGGCGCAGCTCCGTCGCGAAGGAGGCGATGTCAACAGCTTCCCCTGCGCCAAAGGTCTGGTCAGCCTGTTCCAGCTCTTCCAGTGCATGGAGCAGTGCTTCCATGGCAGCCACATCGCGGGCCGTGGCCTCGGGGCAATCGGGTTCCGCCAGCGCTTGAGGGATACCAAAAGCATTCAGTGCTCGCCGATATGCCCGGACGTGCTCTCCCAGCGGCGCATGGGGGGGCAGTTGATCGAAGACCCAAAAGAAGTCGGTGAGCAGGTTCTGCGCCAACTGAATGCGCGGCAGGATCTCGCCGGCCTGCTCGGGCGAGATGCGCTCCTCGTCCTCATCGTATTCCGGCCGCGGGTGAGCTATCAAGTTCCGCAGCCGGTTCACATATCCTGCGAGAGCGTCACGCCACCCGTCCGTGCCGCCCACGACGCGCGCCTCACGGCTGAACAGGTCGAGCTCCTCGGCGCGGAAATCTTGGGCTGTGCTGGGTGCGAAGTGCGTATAGCCGGAGGTCAGGAAGGCCACAACATCGGCGCGCGGGAAGTTATTGAGTTGTAGGTCCAGCAGAGCAAGGGCGGTCCGGACAGCATTTGAGGCAGTCGGCCGGGCGCCCGCCTGAATGGAGCAGGGCAGACCGTACTCGCTGAAGGCGCTCTCGATCAGGGGCGCCACGTCGTCCAGGCGCCGCCAGACGACGGCGATATCTTCAGGCGGCACCTGCTCTTCGACGCACAGGCGCTTGACTTCGCGGGCGAGCTGCTGCACCTCGGCCCGAGGGCCGGCCGCGACCATGATTCGCACGGCGTCGCCTGCCGAAACCGGCGAGGGCTCATCGCAGAATAGGTTCTCAGCCAGGTGGTGAAGCGCAGCCACGCCGGAGGGCGGAGGGCTGTGCGTCTGCAGGGGCTCGACGGCGGCGTCCGGGAACGCCGCCTGCAATCGGCCTATAGTGTCCTCGACCAGCGCGAACAGTTCCGGCCTTTCGGGATCATGCGGCAGCGTGATCTCGCAGCGCGTCATGCCTTCGGCGAGTGCCGCCAACATCTCGATCTGCGTTGAGGTGAAGTCCGCGAAACCGTCCACCAGTAGGGTGTCCGCCTCGGCGATCGGCTTGCGGTGCCCATCACGCAGCACGCGCCGCGCCCACCAGAACTTGCCCTCCTCATCAAACAGCCGCCGACTGATCAAGGCCTCCTGATAGGCACAATACAGCCCTCGGAGCTCGCGGCTGCGCGGTTCGTCGCCCAGACCGGCAGCCTGGAGGGCCTGGCAGAAAACCTGGGGCTCAACGGCGGCTCGCTTCAGGTCGCCGAAGAACTGGAGGAGTGCCTCAATGAATCCGTCGAGGTTGCGCACCTCGTTGAGATACTGCAACTGACCCGCCTGAGCGAATCGCCGAATGATGTGGCGCACCAGCACGCGCTGGGCCGTGGGCGAGATCGCAGTCACGGCGGCATCGTTGGTGTCCAGCACGCTCTGAGCAAGTTCGGGGAAGGTGAAGATCTTTGCGTCCAGGAGGCCCTTGAAGCCGCAGTCGCGGACCAGGCACTCTCGCACCGTCGCGGTCTGCGCAGCGCTGGGGAGCAATAGGACGGCCGAATCGAAGCCGCTCCGCCGGACCGTGTCGGCGTACCGGCCCAGAGCATAGGTCGTCAGTCCGCTGCGCGCCGGCCCGCAGATAATCCGAACGGTCGTCATCTGTCCGATACCGCCTGCTACTTCGGGGTCACGCGCCATCGCCACCGGCGCGGGACAATCGGAACGGGCGGCGTTTCCAGCTCGTCGGCGAACCTTTGCGCGGCCGCCTGGTTGCCCTGGTGTAGATAGACCCACACGTGGGCCTCAGCGGGGCGCCACCGGTTTGTGGTCACTTCCAGGTCCGCGAACTCGATCGGTCCGGGCTCGGGGCGCTGCGCCGGCCAGAAGCCCTGCCGCCAGCCGGTGCAGCCCGGTGTCTCACCGATAATGAGCGACAAGCTCTCCTCGTTTTTGGGCGGAGTGAAGCAGGTGGCGACCCGGGGGATGTGCCGGCTCTGGCGCCAGCCGAAATGCGACTTTTCTTGCTTGAAGTTCTGGACACTGCCGCTGAATCCGGGGTAGATCTTCGTGAGCTCGTTTCGTTTCAGGCGCAGATCGAGCAGCACGATCTCGTCCACATCGGCTGGTTCTTTGTCCGGCCGCACCGAGGTGTCCAGCTCAAAGTACTTCTGAAAGGCATAGAAAGTATAGAGTTGCTCGGCGTGCAGATGCGCATCACGCCATGTGGCCCGGATGATCGTGCGAACCGGGCCGCTCTCCAGCAGTTCCAGCTTGCCGGCGCTGTCTCTCTGGCGCGTTTTCGTCTCGGCACCGATGTAGGATGCCGTGTCGGTGCGCGGCTTCAGCGCCGAGAAGTGGCCCCAGGAGCCGTAGGCGACGCCGCAGGACTGTGCGCCATAGTCTCGCCCCGTTTCGCGGGCCACCAGCCGTGTCACCGTTCCGCCGCTCGCTTCGTCGAGCTGCACCTCCAGGAACGAGTTGCGGACCGTGATCTTCCCGTAGCCAGTGCCCAGATCAACCGACTCGACCGTCAGGTCTGTGGGCGGAGCCGGCTTCTCGGGTAGGGCGAAGTAGAGCTGCCTGCAGCCGCGAGCCGGGAGTGTGGCAACCGCCAGCAGCGTCTTCGTCCGCTCGTCGTACTGGGTCAACAACGTTTGCCCGTCGTCATCTATGCAGCCCAGCACCCTCGCAGGTGCGTCGTCGGGTTTGCGCACGCCGCTCGCGTCCAGGAAGACCAGGTCGTTCCGGCGCTCCATCGCACGGGGCGTAAAGACCGCGACCGGGCACAGGGCTCCGGGCAGTTCGTCGTATTCAGTCGGGTACTCCGCCACGAGAATCGGAGCGACCACTGCTTTGGGGCGGCCCCATTCGTCCCACTCCAACCGCAGCAATCCCGGCCGCGTAGCCGGCCGATCTCGTGGTACAAAGCGGCCCGGCAATTGCACCCGACGCGTATCACCGCTCGGGAGCTCGGGGACCCTCTGAGCGCCGTCCTCGAAGTGTAGGACGGCGCCGCGGAGGGGAGCATTCGCCGCGTAGCCGTTCTCGCGGTTCTCGATCTGTACCCGGGGGCGGCCGGCATCAACGATACTGGTGCGAACTCTCGGCTGCGGGTTCCGCTCGATGACCAGTTGCCGCCAGAAGCACGCATGCCGACCGGCGGATTCGACATCGAAGATAACCGCCCGGGTGCCCCAATCTGCGTCGGGACGCGCGCTGACCTCCAGCATCACCGGCGTAGTACCACGGGCACCGACGTGGAACTCAACCGGCTCTGCCTTGATGCTGGGCACGAAGGTGGTTAGCGTCAAGGTGCCGGAGCATGGCCGTTTGTCCAGGTTTTCGAGCTTCACGCGGACGGCTTGCGTTTCGCCCGGATGCAGGACCAGTTTCGGCGTCTGGACCTTGATCGGCCCCAGGGTGATTTGGTAGACGCCGCAGTACCGGATTGCGTCTTCGAGGTGCAGCGTGGGGCCCTTCTTGCGGGCCTCCAGTTTTCGGTCGCGCGCACCATCGTGAATCAGCGCCTTGGCTTCGGCGACCTGACTCGCGCCCACGGGCAGGGCGATCTTCACGTGCGCGAGGTTCTCGATGTCCTCATTGAAGGCGACGACGATCCGGGTGCGGTCCGCCGCGTCCAGGATGGTCGCCATCGCGTGGTCGCCGCGCGCCGTGCGCCGCGGCGCCATGCGGGCCCAGGTTTCCACGATCGGAGCCACGAACACGCCGTCCTGCGCGCCGACCAGTCCGTTCACATACCAGACGAAGTTCCCGCCGCGCTTCACCACGATGTCCCGCGGGATTTGCTGCGGATGATAGCGGCTCATGACCTCGGCTGGGCCGGCGTTCAGCCGCGGGAAGCGCTGATACCCCGTCTCAACCTTCCGACCGCGCAGCTTGCCCGGCGCGGTCTTGTTAAACTGCACGAAGGAGCCGGGCAGTTCGTAGTTCTGCTCGGCACTTCGCGGCAGGTTGGCGGTGCAGAGCTGCAGCCACGTCACGGACAGATTGCACGTGCGGCTGTCGGTCCCGTACTTTTCGGGGTCCACCTTTGTGGGCACGATGCTCTGCTCATAGACCAGGGTGACCTCGCCCATGCGCCGGTCCCCGACCACTTCCGCGCTGATGGGCAGCTCGTACTCGTGGTAGCCTGCCACAATGTTGAGCTCTCCGGCCGGAACGCCGTCTATCAGGACCTGAGCGCTGTTCGGACGGAGCGCGCTGCCCGCCAGTCGCAGCACATGATCGCGGTGCGGGGAGAGGGGCAGTACCAGCACCGTTCGCTTTCCACCGCCCGGAAGCCAGCGGCAGGTGTGCTTGCCCGTGGTGGCGCCGAACGCGCCTTCGGGCAGCTTGCCCCAGTCCTCGCGAGCGGACATACCCTCGAGGAGGAACTTCTCGTCGCCCGGCTCGCCAACGTCCACGAACACGCTCATGTCCTTGCCCGGCTTCGCCTTGCCCAGGTCGGCAGGCGGCCCCTCGCTCAGCCCCAACCACTGCCAGTACTCCGGCAGCGCGGACACGACCAGCTTGCGGGGCGGTCGCTCACCCTTTGCGCCGCTGTCCAGCCAGTCGCGCACCAGCGCAGCGATGGATTCGCCCGCGGCGTTCTCGCCCAGACCGGCGCCTCCGGTCGGGGCGATGACGACTTCGAAGTTATCCAGGCTCTCCGCGGAGACGAAGTCGTCCGGGAGCAAGTCGAAGAGGATGTTGGCTCGTCGGAGGCTCTGAACGACCCCGTAGACATCCTCGGGATGCCGGCCGCCGGAGAGCCAGAGCCAATCGTTCAGCAGTACGGCCACTTTTGCGCCGCGGTTCCACTGCTGAACCGCCGGGAAGCACTGCTGGAGAATCGTCGAATAGAGCTGGTTCTTCTCGCAGAAGGTCTTGCCGTACTCGACGGACGGTTCGAGATTGGAGCCCTCCCACCACTCGTTCCAGGACAGGTGCAGGAGTGCTTCACTGTAGCGACACAGGGCGCCGACCCAGAAGCGGTCGAAGTGGAGCGGCTCGGGTGGATAGAGCGTTCCGGGGATGCGGCCGGTCGTGTTGGGGTCGGCATACATATTCTTGAAGTGGTCGAAGAAGACCGTGTCGTATTTCTTGGCGACCGCGGCCTGGATGAACCGCTGGACATCTTGATCGTCCGGTTGCCCGAAGATGCCTCCGTACGAATGCGGCCCCGCGAAGGTCTTGGCAAACAGGCTGTAGCCGAACCCGCGGAACGGCTGGTAGGCGACGTCAAAGCTGACCCGCAGGCCCGGCAGGCCGAACTCCTGTGGCATACGCCGGTCCACTTTAGCCCATGCCGCCTGCCACTGAGCATACTGGAAGCGAATGGCGTCGGCACGCTCTACGCCATCCGCGTAGTCAATCTTGATATCCTCCCAGTTGTCGTACTTCGTCCCCCAGCGCGCATTCAGGGCCCGCAAAGTCTGGTACTTTTCCCTGAGATAGTCTCGGTATGCTGTCTGGTCCTCCGAAAGCTCGGGGCGCCCGTTCCGGCCATAGATGAGGCTAAAGGGTAGGTCACCCAGGCGCGGGAACACCGGCGAGCTTGCGTAGTTCTCTACCCAGAACCGGCAGTGGCGCTTCGGATCGAGGTTCCTTACGAACTCGCGCATCTCGAAGTCCTGCCCGTCCTGGTAGAACCCCATGTGGATGTCGTAGCCGGCCTCCTGCAGGGCTTCCGCCGCGCGCATGACCACGGCCTCCCGCGGGCCGCCGTCCTCGCCCTTCCAGCCCGGCCCCCAATAGTCCATGAAGTGATGGGTCAGGCCCCACTCCGAGGCGCAGTGCAGCGACCGAAGGTTATCCTCGTACGTGGAGGAATCGTAGTAGCCTTGCAGGGGCTTGTTCCACACGCCGCCATGCCAGCCGCCGGTCTCCTGCTGCCTGTCCCAGGAGTACCAGTAGAAGTAGACGTCGGAGATCCAGGGGCGGTCCAGCGCCAGCGCCCCGGTGCTCAACAGGAGCGCACTCGCCAATCCAAAGAACATCAGTCGCATCCCAGCACCCTCCTTGCGCGTCCAACCCGCCGACCATGCTCTCCTATTCACCATGGCCGCCGCAAACACCTATTCGCGCCCGCGCTTGGCATACCACTCTTCGAAGAACTTCTTGCTGCGCTCCTGCGCGCGGTGCGCCCAGTCCTGGTGATTGCGATACCACCGCGCCGTGGCTCGCATCTGTGTCTCCCAGTCCGCCAGCGGCTGCCAGCCCAAAGCGCGTAGCTTCGTCGTATCGAGCGCGTAGCGAGTATCGTGGCCCGGACGATCCGGCACAAAGCGAATGAGCGATTCGGGCTTGCCGAGCTCGTCCAGCAGAAGCTTGACGGTTGTCAAATTGTCCCGCTCGCAGTTGGCGCCGACATTGTAGACCTCGCCGGGCTCGCCTTTGTCGAGCAGCAGCGCGATGGCTCGGCAGTGGTCTACCACGTGAAGCCAGTCCCGCACTTGCGTCCCGTCGCCGTAGATCGGCAATGTCTCGTCGGCCAGCATTCGCATGACCATCAGCGGAACGAGCTTCTCGGGGTACTGATGAGGGCCGTACGTGTTCGAGCCGCGAGAAATGATCACCGGCAGGCCGTAGGTCACGAAGAACGCAAAGGCCATGCGATCCGCCCCGGCCTTCGCGGCCGAGTAGGGGTTTGAGGGCCGCAGCTCGTCCGTCTCCAGCGACCGGCCCTCCGGAACCGA
>JALGUG010000413.1 GCA_029820995.1 Candidatus Zipacnadia bacterium | reverse complement strand
CCTCCTTGACCATCGCCTCCAGGGCCAAGTGCGCCTGCGCGGCCTCGACGAGTCCCTGTTCGGCGGCTTCAGTCACCACCGCAGCCTGATCGCGCCACTCCTGGACCAGCGCTTCAGCTCGATCTTGCGCGACGTTCCTGGCCGCGTCAATGAGCTCGTCCAGGTCCCGGACGACGACCTCCAGGCCAAAGCGTTCCGTCACCTGCTCCGGGCTCGTGGGATTGGCGACCTGCGACCAGGAGGGGAAGCCGTCGCCGACACAAAGCAGCGTGGCATTGCGGAGGCGCTTGTGGGCTTCGACGACCCGCGCGCGGCGGGCGATGTCGGGGTAATCCAGGGCGAGAGTGGCGTCGGCGTTGTCGGCGTGCAGGTAGCCGTAGAGGTCCGAGAGGACTGCGCTCGGGTTGTTCTTCCAGTTGTGAAGGACGAGGGGGAGTCCGGAGTTGACCAGCGCAGGCGCTGCCCACCGACAGCTCAGCAGCTCCGGCCGAGTGACGAGTAGGAGGTCGGCCCCCGGGAACCTGGCACGGAGGTCTTGGGCCTCGTCAGGGCTGTCAACGAAGACCGGATCGGCGACCTCACAATCCGGCAGGTTCTCGCGATACGGTTTGACGATCTCCGCGGGGTTCAGTTGACGGCGCTTTGCCCCGCCGGCCTTGCCGGGACTGCCCCACACGAGACCTCGAAACAGCACTGGCTGGATCTTGACGGGCATGACATTCTTTCCCTCTTTCATCAAATGGCCTCGGAGTCGATACTTCCTCACCGGCTTCCGCCGGAGCCCCGCATTCAGTCCCTCCAATCCTGTGCGCCAACCAGCTAGGATACGGGAACGCCCTTTCGCCGCGCGTCTTCGTAGGCCGCTCCGATGGCCTTCTGGACGTGTAGCGCAGTATCCGCAGTCGAGAGCAGCTCGGTCTCGCCGCGGACCGCGGCCAGGAAATGGGCAAACTCGCCGTCAAAGCGATTACCCGCCGGCACGGCGTGCTCGGACCACTGTTGCGTTTCCCGGAGCCAGATCTTGACCGGCCCGGCGAAGTAGTCGTCCAGGCGCAGGAAGCCCTTGTCGCCGATGATGCGGAACTCGGTATGGCTGCCGGGCAGTGAGTAGCCGACGATGATCTCCCCATAACAACCGTTCTGGCCCTCGAAAATCATGATCGCGACATCGTCGGTCTCCATGTCCTGCACCTTGGTGCCTGCGCGACAAGAGACATTGGCGATACGGCCCAAGAGATATTGGTAAATGTCGGCCGCGTGGGAGCCGTTATCCATCAGTGCACCGCCGCCCGCCAATTTCAGGCTGGCGCGATGATTCCCCGAGAAGATGTTCCAGCCGGCGAAGGCGCAGCGGAACATCAGCGACCGGCCGATCGTCCCCGCGTCGAGGACCTGCTTGACGGCGATAATCGTCGGGTGCCAGCGGTGACAATAGGCGACCATGAACTTGGCCTCGGCTTCGCGCGCGGCGGCGGCGATCTCCTCGCCGTCCGGGACGTCCGCGGCGAGGGGCTTTTCGCACATCACTGAGACGCCGCGCTGCAGGCACTCGACACCCATCTCACGGTGCATTGCCGGCGGTGTGCAGATGCTGACCACATCGGGCTCGATCTTGTCGAGCATCTCCCGCCAGTCGGTGAAGCCCCTGATCCCGTGGGCGTCTTGAGCTTTCGCGACGGCCTCGGCGTTGATATCGGCGCCGGCCACCAGCTCCACGCCGTCGGCTTTCTGCCACTGCTCAATGTGGACGGAAGAGATGTTTCCGAGACCGATCACGGCGGCCTGCAGAGTGGACGACATGTGCCTCAACCTCCTGACGGCTACTAATCGCAGTCATCTCACAGGGAGCGCGTCTCAGCGGCGGTGGACCTTGCTTCACCCGGTGCGCCGCCGAGGCCTCCTCAGAAACAGAACAAAGCCCACAACGACCGCCACAATCACCAGGATGACAAGCGCCACGGCAAGCAAGGATAGGCCCAGCAAGGGCGGATGCTCCCCGCCGAGAGCTGTGTCGGAGCTTTCCGTCGCCGGCACAGCCTCCATCGGTTCTTGTACGCTGACGGGCGGCCTTTGGTACCAGAAGACGACCGCCTGATACAGCGTGTCGGGCACGGAGTTCCGGCTGCCATGCTGGAGATCGAAGCGGAGGCTCTCGGCAAAGGGAATGCGGTCTGGAATCAGATAGCGGTAGCAAGAGCAGCGTGGCGGCGGCTCTGTGTCGTAGTAGACCAGCCCGTGGAAAGGGCGAACGGTCACGCCGGCCCTAAAGTACCAGGCGCCGTTGAAGAAGTCCTCGGTGCCGGTGCCCTCCAGCGTGATCTCGTCGGCGTTGTCCACGTAGATCTGCTCGTTGCCTTCCAAGAAGCCGAAGGTGCGATGCTCCAGGCCGTCGGTGCCCATCGCGCAGCCGAGGAAGGTGCCTTCGCCCTGGATGTCGGCGAAGGTCAGCGGCGTGCCGCGCTTGGAGATAGCCGAGGAGTACTGGGCGCAGAACAAGCGATCGGGGGCGCTTTCGAGAGGGGCAACGTACGCCGTCAGTGTCCCCTGCTGCAGGTGGGGCCGGCCGGTCTGCTCCGCAGTCGCTTGCGGTTGGAGGGAGAAGCTAAGCTGCTTGGCGCACGGCAGTGGGAAGCGGAAGATGAGCTCGGGCCCTTGAACCGCCGTGAAGACGCCCGTGTAGTCTCCCAGTTCCCAGAAGCGCG
Source organism: Candidatus Zipacnadia bacterium (assembly GCA_029820995.1). Lineage (GTDB taxonomy): Bacteria > Armatimonadota > Zipacnadia > JALGUG01 > JALGUG01 > JALGUG01. The sequence goes on along the minus strand of JALGUG010000413.1, from coordinate 152 downwards.
AGACCAGGTACGGTATCGGGACGTCAACGCACCGATTGCCATCCGCCGAGACCACCAGCCGGGTATTCTTGAGCTCGGCAAAGGAGGCGCTGCCGACATTGAGGATTAGGCCCAGGACGACCGCGGGGCCGGTGAGCTCCGCGGGGGGGCCG
>JALGUG010000108.1 GCA_029820995.1 Candidatus Zipacnadia bacterium | reverse complement strand
CTTTTCCCGGGACCCGCTCGTGCTGGGCGCGCTCCGGCGGTCGGCGCAGTTCCACGCCAATGTGCTGTGGCCCGACGGCTCCACTGTTGCCGCGATAGACGAGAGGCAGGTCTATCACGCGGGGATCTCGGTGGGGAACGTGGGCTTCACGTGGACCCCGAAGGGCCGGGGCTATCTGCTCAAGCAGCTCGGGGCGTACAGCGCAGAGGGGCGCCTCGCCGCGGCTGATTACGCCGCGGCGATGTTGCTGTACGGTGGAGAGGGCGAGGCCATTCCGCCTGCTGCCGATAGCGCAACAGGTCGCTTCGTGCTGGGCGACAACGACGCTCTGATCCGGCGCCACAAGCCCTGGCAATGGTGCTTCTCGGCGTACGCCTGCCGGCCGCCGAAGAGCCGCTGGATTCAGGATCGCCAGAACCTGGTGGACGTGTTCCACGACGACATCGGTCTGGTCGTCGGTGGCGGGAACACGAAGCTGCAGCCGTACTGGTCAACCTTCACCGTCGGCGATCCCTCGCTGCTCAAGCACCAGCCCGGGGACGAGAACCCCAACTTCACGCCCGACATTGATCTGCAGTGGACCCCCGACGCGGGCGACCTGGACCTGAACGAACAGGCGCCCCGCCTGTTGCTCAAGTATGGCGACATTGACTGCTGGGTGCGGGCCGAACCTCGCGATGACGGCAGCCTCGCGCTGACCTATCACGCTCCCGCAGATCGGCGCGTGGAGGCGCACCTACCGCTGCTCAACCGCGGCGGCAAACTGCGGCCGGCCTCGGGCGAGGTCCGCTACCTCAGCGAAGAAGACCTTGTCCTCACTGGCGACCAAATCGGCGACAACATTGTCTGGCGGAGCCTGAAGGTGACCATCCCCAAGGGCGCCTCCTTGCGCTGGCCCGCCTGGCAGCACAATCCCTACAAGAAGGACGGCAGCTCGTCGCTCTCCAGCGCAAAGCTGGTGCTGGTGCTGCCCTTCGAGAACGGCGTGGAGGAGTACACGGTCGTCCTCTCTCGCCAAGAGCCGGCGCCCTTCGACGGCCTGGCGTTCGAGGCCCGCGAGATTCCTTCCCGCTCGGACACCGGCACGCGGATGAAGCCGCTGGATGATCTCGGTTCGCAGTTCCTGGGCGCCACCAAGCCGGGCGAAGCGATCACCTTCACGCTGCCGGAGGTGAAGGCCGGGAAGTACGAATTGCTCGGCGAGTTCATCCTGGCCGATTCGTACGGCATCGTGCGAGTATTGCTGGACGGCGGCGCGATCGGGAAGCCCTTCGACGGCTACTGTCCCGGCGTTGACGCGGAGGGCGAGCGCGTGTCCTTCGGTGAGGTGAAGCTGTCCGCCGGGCGGCATGAGATCACCGTCGAGCTGACCGGCAAGAATGCCAAGTCGCGGGGGCACTTCATCAGCGTGAAACGCTGGCTGCTGCGGCCGGTGGCCGATTAGGGTCACTGACCTCGACGGGAGCACGTTCGACCCCGAGCCGCCAATCAGTTGGGCGGACTGCCTCCCGCTGAAGCTGAGGGACAAGCGCGCGCTCCAGGGGGAGTGGTGGGAGGAGGGCATGGCCGGCCCGGAGCCGTTTGGCGTAATCTTCTGGGAGGATCTCGTGATTGGCACCGTAGGCGTGGGCGGAGTGGAGTACGGGACGATGCCGACGCCGTAGGGCGATATTGACACGATGGTCGTGGCATGGTATACAGAGTGATGTCGCTGGATACGCGAACGCGCGAGAAGGTCCAGCGGCGGGTTTTGTTGTTCGGCAGGGAGGTCTTCAGCCGTCGCGGAGGAAAGCTGTTGGGGAGCGGCGAAATAGTCCGGGGACTGTAGGGAACCCGGGGGGAATGTTACTGTCTTCATCTCAGGCCCGGAAATGACGGGCAGGACGGTAGAGCCCCTGTGCCGAATGTCATCCTGGGGCCGTTGTTGAACGAGCTGGAAAGGGAGGGATTGCGCTAATGTGCGCGCGAACGCGGTTGTGGACGGTATCAATAGCCATCTTCGTAGTTGCTCTACTCGTCTTGCCTCTGGCACTTACAGGGTGTGACGGCGGAGCCGGGGTGAAGATCCGGGTCACGATTACCGCCCCGCAAGCCGGCGCCACCGTGGGCGGGACTGCGGTGCATGTCTGCGCGGAAGTCACCGTGAAGGCCACCCACACCATTACGAGGGTCGACTTCTACGTGGACAACCAGGCCGCACCCTTTGGCAGCGCCACGGCAGCCCCGTTTTGCGCCGATTGGGACAGCACGACCGTCGCCGACGGCGACCACGAGCTCTGGGCCGTGGCCTTCGATGATTCCGGGCGACACGCCACGTCGCGCCGGATTACCGTGACCGTGAACAACGCCGGATTCGTCGGCATTACCTCGCCGACGGCCGGGTCCGAGGTTTGCGTCGAGCTGACGGTCGCTGCAGACGCACTCCCGCCGGCCGGCCAGACGATCACCCAGGTGGAGTTCCTGCTGGACGGCGCCAGCCTCGGGACGGACGCCACGGCGCCGTATGAGATTCAGTGGGATCCGGCGACCGCCGCGGAGGGAAGCCACGAACTGACGGCTGTGGCCACCACGGATGCCGCTCCACCGGACAACACGATCACCTCGGCGCCGGTGAGCGTCACCGTCGTGCGCTTGCAGGTGGCAATCACGGAACCGGCTGATGGTGCAACGGTCGGCGGCACCGTCAACGTCGTGGCAGTCCCCAATGCTCCGCCTTGCTGTGTCAGCAAAGTAGAATTCTATGTGGACGGCGAGCTGCAGAGCACGGTGGACTCTCCGGGGCCGTATACCTTCGCCTGGGACACCTCCGGCGAGGACGAGGCCGCACACACTCTGAAGGCCATCGCCTATGACTGTAAGACCCCGGCCGGCACCGCTGAGGACGAGATAACCGTCAACGTTACACACGTGGTCACCTGCAGCATTGCGTGGTCGGGCGCCACGCCGGCCCCCGGTTCGGCGGTATCCGGTCCGGTGCCTCTCGAGGTCGCTCCCAATGCCTCCACGGGCGAGACCATTACCCAGGTGCAGTTCAAGCTCGACGGGACCGTTCTGGCCACCCTTACCGCTCCGCCCTGGGTATTCGAGTGGCATACTCTGGATGCCGGTGTCGCCAACGGCAACCAGGACCTCACGGCCACTGTGACGGACAGCTCGGCCTGCACGGCGACCACGCCCGTGCGCACGCTGGACGTGCAGAACGGCCGCTCGCTCTGGATTCCCAGGAACCTGACGGCCGCGGCAGGCGGCACCATTGACGTCCCGATCAAGACCAATGACGCTGCCGGTGTCGCCGGCCTACAGGTCCGGGTGGAGTTCAACGATACGGTGCTAACTCCGCAGGACCCGCCGGCGGTTGACGGCAGTCTGCTCGCGGGACTGGGTTGGCTGGCGATTCAGAACGTCATCGGCAATGCCGTAGCCGTGACCCGAACTTCGCCGACGCTGACGGCGCTTACCGGCGGGTCGGGTCCCTACGTCGTGCTCAAGTTCGACGTTGCGCCCGGCGCCGCTTCCGGTGCGACCAGCGACCTGCAGTTCACGCAGCATCTGCTCTTCGACGAGACCTCGGCTCAGATCACGAACGATGCCTTCGACGGTCTGCTGACCGTCGAATAGCGACCGAGATAGCTCCTGTGACGTAATCGTCGAACAGGCAACAGACGACAACGCGGCCCGTGCACAGTTAAGCACGGGCCGTGTTCTGTGATGATCCCGGGCGGGCGCGACGGTCTCGTTGGGGGTGGGACGGGATCAGCCGCCGGCGCGCCGGCCGAGGTGTGACGATGAAAGGCGGGGGCCGCGCAAAGCGTGCCCTCAATCTACCTCCCAGTGCAGCGGCTTCCCAATCTCCTCCATCTGCTTGATTGCCAGGTAGCCGAGGATGGAGATCTCGAGCATCCCGTTGGTGGTCGTGCGGCCGCAGCCGCCGGTGGGGGCGCGGTCGAGGAAGTCGTGCCAGCCGCGCTCGACGCTCCAGCGCTGGTCCAACACCCGCAGCCAGTCCTCGAATTTGTCGTCCGGGCCCACCGTGTCCAGATACTCCGTGAACAGCCAATAGACATACGGCCCGACCCAGAACTCCAGCGGGTATTCGTACTTCCGACCCTTGATCCAGCAGTCATCGGTCACGTAGCGATAAGCCTTCTTCGTGGCCTCGGCCGCCGCTTTCGCGGCTTCCAGGCGCCCCGCCCGGCGGTCCGCCAGATAGCACCCGAACAAGCCCTCGCCAATGTAGATGTTGCCCAGGAAGGTGTGGCAGCCGCCCTCGACCGTGTCCCCGCACTGCCAGTCGAACCACCCGTTGGGCTTCATCTTCCACATGCTCCACTTGACGGTGTTATCCATCGCCTCCCACCACTCATCGGGCACCTTCTCGCCCAGGAGCTGCATGGCGTAGGCGTAGTACGACAGGCCCGACAGCGCGCGCCCGAGGTACACGTCGCACTGGCGGCCCTCCTGATGGTACGTCACCTGCTTCACGCTGCCGTCCTGCGCCTCGTTCAGCCGCAGGTGGCGCACGACGTTCGGAATGCCGTTGGAATCCTGCAGGCTGTGGGCGATGAGGTAGTCCGCCGCCTTGCGGGCCGCCGCGCTGAGCCTTTGCGCGTACTCGCGCTTGCCGGGAACGCCCTGGTAGTAGATGATCGCGTAGGCCAGGGGGCGGATCCACTCGCCGATCTGATTGGAATCGTATGAGCCGAACTTGTGGGTCGGGCCGCCCTTGCCGATGCCATGGTCGGTGAGCTCATTGGCCCAGGTGATCGTGGCCCCGTTGGGCGCCTGCATCTTGGCGATCATGTGATTGAGGCTGTCCTCCAGCAGACGCTCCGCGAAGGCGCAGCGCACGAGATCGCCGCTCTTGCGGAAGGCCTCTGCGGCCAGGACCAGGCCGGTGTCGCCGGCTTCGTTGCCCTCGGTATGCTTGCCGGTCGTGTGGGCGAAGACGCGGATGAAGTCGGCGTACGTCTGCTCGTTCAGCGGATCGTACACATGGGGCAGGGCGATTTTCGTGCGGCACATGATGTCGCCGTAGAGCAGGTCGCGCACCCACAGGGCCATGCCCGTTCGGATGGACAGCACCGTGTAGGTCCTGCTCTCCCCGGGCTTCTTCACGTACAGATCGTCCGACCCCACGCGGCCGCCCAGCAGCGATTTGCCGCCGCGTTGGACATCGGCGACGACCAGGTAGTAGCCCGGTGCCAGCGCGCTGATGTCAAAGTGGCTGGAGACTCGCGTGACCTTACCTGCGGGGACATCCTGCCCCAACTTGGCGGACCGCCGGATCTGTTTGCCGCTGAAGACCTCGTAGAACTTGACGCGCAGGTCATCGTCGGCCCGGAGCGCCAGCTCGGCGCCCGTTTCGAAGACCATCAGCGCCGGGAGCCGCTCGGTGCCCGGCTCCAGGATCACGGCCTGATCGCCCGTGTCCGCGCGCTCGCCGACCCACAGGCCCATCGCCGCCTCGGTGGGCCCCAGCTTCGAGACCTCCTTCTTCAGGTTGCACAACTGAAAGCCGCCGATCTTGAAGGTCATCTCGTCGTTGTGCGCATACTCGTTCTCGCAGAGGAAAAAGTGTAGGCGGTCCACTTTGTCCAGGTGCGGGACCTCGCTGAGCTTGTGGGTGATCTGCACCCACTTCCCCGGCGGGAAGGGCGGGATCACGGTATTGATCCGGCCGGCACCGTCGGTCCACAGAATGAACCGGATCCGCAGCGTGCGATCGAGCTGGGTATCGCAGCGGATCCAGTACCGGATTGCCTGGTAGCCGCTGAAGTCGAGCGGCGGCCGGGGCTGCACTTCAAAGGAGGGCCAGCCCTGCGGATACTTGCCCTCGTTGAAATGATCAATCTTCACATGGAAGTTGAAGTACTTGCCGCCCCACGGGCCGGTGTCTTTGGAGGTCGAGAGCGTGCCCTCCTTGCCGCCCGAGTTGCGCCAGGGAAGGTCGAAGAGGTCTTCCAGCTTCTTGGCACTCTCCGGTATCGGCTTTTCCAGCCACTGTTGCCACGGGAGGAGCTTCTGGCCTCCACCGGACACTGCGCAAAGCGCGATCAAGAGCAAAGTTGGGAATGCCTTTGTCATCGTTATCCCTCCGAAGTACTGTCCGGTTCGCACACGGCGTTCACGCGACATCAAACCGAAAGGCGTGCAGCCGCCCACGCAGGAGCTGGATGTGGAGCCGTACGGGCCGGCCCTGCCACGGGGAGAGGTCCGGATTGCCGTTCCAGCTCACATCTTGCCAGAGAATGTCGCCGGTCAGCGGATCGCAGTCGTCCACTGTGTGCCCCTCGATGGCGCCCTCGCCCTCCAGGCTCAGGCCGAACCGCACCGCGCCCCCGAAGTGCGTCCAGGCGTTCGCCCGCAGCCGATTGCCCGGCAGCTCGATCGGGACCATCCAGAACTCCCCGCGTCCCTCCGCTTCCACGGCCATGAATCCGTCCTCGCGGATGGTCGCGCGTCCCAGGCCGCCGCGGTCCTTCCAGCCCGCCGGATAGTGGGTCTCGTTGTGCGTCATGATCCGCCGCGCGACCAGCATGGACCACTCGCCCGGGGCCGTCTCGATTAGCCCTTGCCCGGCGACCAGGCCGGCGTAATGGTCCGATTGCGGCGGGCCTGCCCGCAGTAGCGGCTCGCGCAGCGGGCGGTGCCAGATTCGGCCGTCGCGGCTCACGGCAAAGTGCGTCTCCATCGTGTCGGTGGTGCGCGGATAGAACGCGGGGAACATCAAATAGGCGTCCTGGGCGCCGGGCCAGGGCGTGAACGAGTTGGTGTAGACGTCCGTTCCCGGAGGGTCCTGCGCGTCCGTCACCAGGCAAAACTGCGGCTCAGGCCAGTTGCGGAAGTCCTCCGTCACCGCATGGTCCACGGTCCGTCGCCCGGTCCACAGCTCGCCCGCGGGCCAGCCGCGGAAGTAGCCCTTGTAGTGCCCGTGTCGCTCGTCGTAGATGACGACCGTTTGCGTGTCGCTGGCCCAGCGCAGCACCGGCTCCTCCAGCGGGGTCCACCGAATCCCGTCGGGCGACACCGCCCCGCCGACATACGCGCCCAGCTCATCGCTGCAGCAGTGCACCAGCTTGTACCGCTCCTGCGCCGGCGCCGAGGGGTCCTTGGCGACGTGCGCCCCGTGCGCACTGCGGCCCAGGGCGATCTCGTGGGCGTAGACGATGTTGTTGTCCGTGGAGCCCTGGAAGGGCAGCAGGCCCAGAGAGGGCTTATCCCAGTGCAGGGCGTCCTCCGATTCGGCATAGCACAGCCGCGCGCTGAAGTCGCCGCGTTCGTAATCGGAGTACGCCTCGTAATAGAGCCGAAACCTACCCTCGTCCTCGAACCAGGTTGAGTAGGCGTTGATGAAGTGGCTCTCCCACGGCCTGTCCGGCGCCACCACCGGCTCGGGCGCCAGCGTGGGACGGAAGGTGACGATCCGGACGCCCGTCGGCATCAGCGAGGGCGCCGGCCCCTCGCTCCAGGCGACACCATATCCGGCCTCCACCAGTGACCAGTCGGTAAAGACATGCTTCTTGCCCGCCGCCAGCTTGGCCATGTGTGCTCACCTACTCGTGTCCGGAGTCGGTCTGCGCATCATAACCCGAGGCTTCGCGGCAGGGAGTCGGTATTCCTCTGGGTGGTGGGCGTTCAGGCACGAAACCGGAGGCCAGCCGACTGCCCCACGCCGAATCTAGCCTTTGTCCGGCAGGTATCCGCCTGGTGACGGCCAAAGTGGTCCAGCTCCGTGCTGTCTCCAGCACGCTGCCGGCAGGCACCGATCTGAGCGAAGGGGTGACTTCCATGCACCGCCTGATTCTATCTCTTCTCCTGACAGCCTATATCGCTTTGGCCCAGGACGCTCCCCCCAACCTGTTAGCCAACTCCGACTTCGAGCAGCTCAACGCCGAGGGCAAATCGGTGGCTTGGACCTTCGCCGGCCAGGGCTCCCTGGTTGCTGACGAACGGCTCGCGCACAGCGGGAAGCACCTCGCCCGGGTACGCTTCGAGGATCGGGCCAGCCAGAAGCTCGACTGCGAGCCCGGAGCATACTACGTGATCGAGGGCTGGGTCCGCGCCGAGAACGCGGCGACCAAGGAGCTGCCGCGCGTGAAGGTGTACTTCCTGAACGCGGAGGGCGGTCGCGCGCTGGTCACCGGCGGGACGATGGAGAAGCCCGGCATCAATAACTGGGAGCATTTCTCCATTCCCGTTCGCTCGCCGGAGACGGCGGCCAGGATCAGCGTTGACCTGATCGGCGCCTATGGCGGGCAGGACTGGTTCCTGTTCGATGACGTCACCATGGTCCGCCTGCCCATTCGCGACTGGCCCGAGCCGGCGGACACGCCGGACCTGAACGGCAAGACCGTCGTCGTGCCGGACCTCGCCGACGTGCACTCCTTCGCCCTTTATCGCATCCCGCCGAACTCCCTGACGCCCATTGACGGCCTCCTGTCCACTTGGGCCTGGACGGGCCGCAGCCGGCACATTCGCCGCCGGCCGCCCACTTGCGATTTCGATGTCCGTTTCGGCCGGCCGAGGGAGGTCAACTGGGTGCTGGTCCATGCTCTCTCGCCCACCCGGCCTCTGGGCGAGGCGCAGCTCTTCGCCCTGCCGCCGAGCAGTGACGCGCCGGGCAAGCCCCTCGCGGTGTTCCCCGCCTCTCAAGCGCTGGTGCATTCCGTGCGCTTCTCAGCTTCGCGCGTTCCAGGGCTGCGCCTGCGACTGCCGCACGCTGACGAACGCACCGCCGAGGTTCACGAGATTCAGGCCTTCGGGATTCGCGACGGTATCACCGGCGCGGGCCAAGGACCGCGACTGGGTTCCGCGGCGCCGTCGGAGGCCGACGCTCGGTTGCTTCAGGAGGCCTACGGGACTGACAAGGACCGACAACTGCTCATCGCGGGATCGTCGGGGCCCAAGACCGTGGAAGTGAAGGCTGCCAGGTATCTGGACATCCTCGTTCCGGCCGGCGCCGGCTCGCAGCCGACCGGCGTGCGGCTGGTCACGCTCGAACTCGACGTCGAGAGCCCGGAGCAGGAGGCCATCCTCGAGATCTGCCTCAAGCGTCCCGCTGAACTGGACACCAACATCCGATACGCTGAGCGTCACGACCGCGGACTCACGGATAGACTGAAAGGCCTCAAGGCGCGCAACTTCGCCGACCTGTGCCGCGTGTACACGCGCCTGTCGGCCTCGCCCCTGCGAGTGACCCTGGACATCCCGGACACAATCCTGGAGCCGGGGGAGAAGCTCTGGCTGACCGTGCGCTCCGCAAGGCCTCTGCGCGTCCATCCCCAGAAGAGTGCCGTCTTCTGCCTCACCTGTACACCCCGTGAGGCCCTGCCCGAACACCTTCCGCGGTTGGAGCGCCTCGCGGTGCGCGCGTATTCGCTCGCCTCGGAGGCGCACGCCTACGACGGCCGCCCCTATCGGGACATGATGCTCTATCAGCTCGTCCAGCGCGTCCTGAGGTACGACCCTGACAATGGCCCGGCGAACAGCATCTTGCGCCGCATTGCTCGTCGCTGGTCGCCTGTGGATATCGCCCGACCGGGACCGCGAGAGGCGCCCGACTGGGCCGTCTGGGGCCGCCACGCCGCCCGCGAGTGGAAGCGGATCGCCGACTGGTGGATTGACCACCGCTGGGTCGAGAACGGCGAGCTCGGCGGCGACCTCAACGACGACGTGGAGTACACCTGCCACTGGCCGCTGATTTACCTCATTACCGGCGACGACCGGATTCGGCGAGCCCTGGGCGCCATCGCTGACGCCGTGTGGGAGCAGAGCGGCGAAACCGGCTACGCCATCGCGGCCACTGATGTCGAGCACGCCGCCGAGGATTCCAGTTGCAGCCTACCGCAGATGCTGCTGTGCGAGTACGGCAATCCGGTCCATGTCGAGCGCATGATGAAGATGAGCGAGCACATCCCCTTCTGGACCGGCATCAACGACCAGGGCCGGCGGCACTTCCGCTCATACATTTTCAACACTACGATGATCAAGGACGAGCCGGGGCACGACATTGACCACCTCTATTGCGCCCTTGCCATGTGCGGCGCCACCCACCTGGCCTGGTATTGCCACAACCCGCAGCCGCGAGGGTGGGTCCATGAGTACGCCCAGGCCTGGTCCGAGGTCGCCATGAGCACCGCCAAGGGCAAGCCGGTCGGCGCCTTGCCCTGCGACGTGCGCTTCAAGACGGGCGAGATCGCGCCGTACACCGATAAGTGGAACAAGAGCGTCTACTACAGCTTCGGCCAATACGTGATGGTGTACTTCCTGACCGGGGTCGCCCGCCTGATTGACGATCCCGCTCTTCAGCCGGCCGCGAAACAACTGCTCGGCTCGACCGAACGCGCCATCGAGAAAGCGGACCAGGCGATGCAGCGGTACGCCAACCCGCCGCAGGGGGACCCGAACAACCCGGCATCGCTCGACAAGACCTGGCGCGGCCCGGGGGATGAGGTCAGCATCTATCGGGCGACCCTGGCCACCGGCAAGAAGGAATACGTGAACTCGCTGCTGGTCGAGATCGCCAGGGAATTCGAACGCTCGCGGTGGCTGGTCACCGAGGCGGAGCCCTTCACCGACCGCGTGCCCGTGCCCGCGACCAACATTCTGCGCTACATGTTCCTGGGCGGCGATTGTGCCGGGAAGACGCACGTTCCGGGCCTGGCCGTGTCCTGGGAGGGCGGCGGAACGGACTTCGCGGCCTTTGTCCTCGACGCCGGCACGGACCGCCTCAAGGTTCTGCTGTACAGCTTCGCCGATAAGCCGCTGGAAATGGCGATGCGCACCTGGCGCCTTGACCATGGGAACTATGAGTGGACCTTCGGCTTCGACGCCAATGCCGACGACGCTCCGGACGATGACATCGCGCGGCGCGAAGTGGAGCTCTTCCGCTATGCTCGGGTTCCCTTCACGCTTCCGCCCCGTCGAACCGCGGTCATTGCGATCAGGCAGCTCGAGAAGCTGGACCCGCTGACCAAGCGCGCCGACCTCGCCATCTCCGACCGAGACATCGAGCGCAAAGACGAGCGAACGATTGTGGCCACGATTCACAACATCGGCGCCGCTCCCGGCGAGAAGATCACCGTCCATCTCCGGGACGAAGCGGGAAAGACGCAGGCGAAGGCCGCAATCCCCAGACTCGACCCGCCGGCGGACCTCAAGCCGAAGACGGCTGCCGTTGAGCTCAAAGCGAAGCGCCCGATCACGAAGGCTTGGCGTGTCGCCGTTGATCCTGAGAATCGCATCCCCGAGATCTGCGAGGAGAACAACACCGTCGCCATCGGGGAGCCGCGCCCGGCGTTCGTGTACCTGGCAAGAGGAGACTGACCGCCGGGGTTTCCCGCCTGCGCGCCTATCACGGGGCCCACCATGCGGGGCCAGCAGCCGGTGTGCGGCTCCCCGGCGTGCTGAGGTAGTCCTGCGGCTTCTGGCGCGACGTGTCAATCTTCCGCCTGCGGCTCAGACTGCGTTGCAGGCTCCTGACTCACCCTTCCATGCCCTGCGCCGCGAATCGTCAGCTCGTCCTGGCTCTGCCGGAGGGCACGGTCGCTGCCTTGTTAGTGCTGTGTTTGCGTTGCCTCCTCGCAGCCACCTCGGTCGGGCGCAGCTCCACCGACACCTGCACACCGAGCGCCAGCGCCACAGTGACGAGCTTCTTGAGCGTCATATTGGGACTGCCGTTGAGCATTCGCGTCACGGCCGCTCGGGACACACCGAGCTTGCGGGCCAGGTCGGCACGACTCATGCCCGTCCTTTCCATCTGTGCGCAGATCTGATCGTTCAGCTCAATGAGCAACAGCTCGGTCCGGTACTCCGGATCGTCCTCGACCTGCCGCAATTCCCGCTCGAACCACTGGTGTGCAGACTCCATCACGCCACCTCCGGCAGGCTAATCTCCACGGTAGCCGGCGCGCAACTCCTTGGCCTCAATCACGTCGGGACGCAACCGCGAGACGGACCTTCTTCAGCGTGGGTGAATGCGCCTCCTGGGCCGTTACCCTCGCTGCTTGAGTGGTGTCTTGGGGGCTCCGCTGCCAGGGCATTCTCAGGCAGTGGAGTGTAACCTTGGTAACATGCAAGCGAATTGCGTCTTGACAGCCCAGGCTGAATAGCTTATATAAGTAAACGATTACTTATCTACGGTAACGGGTATGCCCATGGGACGGCCGAGCAGAAAGAGCGAGATGGAGGGAGCCGCGCTCGAGCTGTTCGCCGAGCATGGGGTCCAGGGGACGAGTGTGCGCGATATTGCCGAGCGAGCGGGCGTCACCGAGGGGGCCCTGTACCGGCATTTCGAGAGCAAGGACGCGCTGGCCCAGACGCTGTTTGAGGCGTGCGCGGCGGAGTTCACTGGCATCCTGGACGAGGCAGCGCAGACAGTGGAGGACGGTACGGCGAGAGCGCGGCTGACGGCAGTGGTGCGGGCGTTTTTCCGGTACGCTCAAGCGCACACGGCGGAGTACCAGTACATCATGGCGCGCCACTACGGTGACCTGCCGAAGATGGACCCGCTGGCACGGAAGCCGAAGGATGCCTTTGTGGATATTGTGCGCGACGGCACTGGGAGCGGGGAGTTCCGTGAGGTGGACCCCGAATTGGGAGCAGCGATGGTCATCGGCATGTGCGTTCGGAGCGAGTTCTTCAAGGACATGGGACTGATCGAGGCGCCGCTGGGCGAGATCGCGGAGGAGGTGGCTCGGGCCGCTGTGGCGGCATTGGCGAGGGAGCAACGCACGGCGGCAGAGCTGTCCCAGCAGTGGCGCGGAGGGGCAAGAGAGGAGCGGAGCAATGGCGGTACGCAAGATTGCCCGGATTGACGAGGAGAAATGTGACGGCTGCGGCCTGTGCGTAACGCCGTGCGCGGAGGGCGCAATAGAGCTGGTGAATGGGAAAGCCAAGATCGTGAAGGAAGAGCTGTGCGATGGCGCGGGGTTCTGCCTGAGCATTTGCCCCACCGGAGCCCTGACCATCGAAGAGCGGGAGGCACCGGAGTTTGATCCGGCAGCGGCCCAAGAGAGGATCCATGCCCGCCTTGAGGCCGGCGACGTGCTGTCGTGCCACAAGTGCGGAACCAAGGAGACGGAAAAGCCGCTCCTGGCCTGCCGCGTCAACGGCGAGGGTGTGTGGGTCTGTGTGAAGTGTCTGCCCAGGCTGATACACGGCTGATCGGGCGAGACAGCGCTCACAGGGATTGCAGCGACAACCAAGATGGGAGGCGAGGAAGATGGCGACGGTGACCAGCGAACACGCATCGGTACGGGAGCAGTACGACAAGATCCATGGCGCCGGCGTGACGAACGTCATTGACCGGTTCGAGGAGCAGGGGAGGCGGTGCACCTTCTGCGAGCAGGGCGTAAGCTGCCAATTGTGTTCGCAGGGGCCGTGCCGGATCAAGGGCAGCGTGACGCGCGGCGTGTGTGGCATTGACGCCAACGGCATGGTGATGCGCAATCTGGTGCAGAAGGACAACATGGGGATTGCCGCATACACGTTTCATGCCCGAAGCGTGGCCAAGACGTTGATTGCGACAGGCGAGGGCAAGACCCCTTTCTCGATCAAAGATCAGACCAAGCTGGACCTGCTGGCGCAGGCCTACGGCGTCGCGGCCGAGCCGGTTGCCGTGGGGGAGGCGATTCTGGCGTCGCTGAACGAGGACACGGATACCGAGTCGAGCTCCGTGCTGGCCTTTGCCACGGAGTCACGCAAGCAGCTCTGGCGTGAGCTGGGGATTCTGCCGGGCGGGCCCGTTCATGAGATTGTTGACGCCACGGCGCGGAGCATGACCAACATTGACGGCGATTACGTTTCATTGGCCAAGACCGCGTTGCGGCTGGGCATCGCCAGTGCCTTCGGCTCGCTGGTGCCCCTGGAGCTGGCGCAAGACGCTCTGTTCGGCACGCCCAGCCCCCATCCGATCCAGGTGGATTTGGGGATCATTGATCCCGAATACGTGAACATCCTGCCCAATGGACACGAGCCGTTTGTGGGCTTTGCGCTCATCCAGGCGGCCCGGACCGAGAAGGCGCAAAAGCTGGCAAAGGCGGCCGGAGCCAAGGGACTGCGAATTGTGGGGTCCATTGAGACCGGCGAGGAGCTGGCGCAGCGGACCGAAACCGATGACGTGTTCGTGGGCGTGACGGGCAACTGGATCAACACGGAGTACGCAATCGCCACGGGCGGCGTGGACGTCTTCGCCATGGACATGAACTGCTCGGTACCGTCGCTGAAGGAGGTCGCGGACAAGTACGGGACGACGCTGGTGGCGGTGAGCAAGCTGATTGGCGTGCCCGGCGTCGAGAAGCGGCTTGACTACCAGCCCGGCAAGGTCGGGGAGCAGGCGTGGCAGCTCATCGAATGGGCCGTGGAGAACTTCAAGGCACGGAAAGGCCGGGCGCGGTCCAGCGGCTTGCCGCAGCGGGAGGTGATCGCGGGCTTCTCGACGGAAGCCGTGCTGGG
>JALGUG010000107.1 GCA_029820995.1 Candidatus Zipacnadia bacterium | reverse complement strand
TCGCGCGCCTTGTCGAGTGGAACGGTGGCAACATCGAGGACGATGCGTGAGTCGTCGCCGGAGACCGGCTCGACGCGCACGGGCACGAGGCCGTCGAGGGTCTCCAGTGCGAGGACCTCGCGAAGACAGCCCACGAGGAGCCGCTCGCGCGTGTCGCCCGCTGCCTCGACACGCCGTGGCGGGCCCTGTGGCTCGAGGCGACCGGCGTCGGCCAGCAGCGAGCAGAGGCCGCGGGCGGCATGGAGGACCAGCTCGGGAAAGGTGCGCCCGCGCGCGCGGATCGCCAGGTCGGCGGTGTGGTTGACGAGTTCGAAGGGCGGTGCCCGGTCTGAGGGCATGGCGTGCTCGCAAAGGGCCACGATCGGGCCGGATGCTTGGCGACGCCGCGCGTCACGGGCGCAGTCCGGCCCCTCCAACGCAACGTACGGTTAGCTACGCCGCTGCCAGTCCTGGGCCTTCGGGTTGCCCTTGCGGTGTAGGACCATCAAGGCGCGCTGGGCGAGGAACTCGGCGGTCAGGCCGAAGGCTTTCATCAAAACCCAGGGAGAGCCCGACTCGCCGAAGCCGCAGACGCCGACCTCCTGGAGCATCACGGGCTCCTCGCCGGTGCCCGCCTGAAGCACTGCGCCCGCCACCAGGTTCCCGAAGCCGCCTTGCTGATGTTCTTCGGCTGTGACAATGGCGCCGCAGCGCGCAGCGGCAACGATCGCCGCTTCATCCAGCGGCTTGACCGTGTGGACGTTGAGCACGCGGGTTTCAATATCGTAGTCTTCCTTCAGAATCCAGGCGGCACGCATCGCCTCGGGGACCATGGGGCCGCAGGCAATGATTGAGACGTCCTCGTTCTCGGACTGGTAGTCCTCGGCCAGGGCAATCTCGAAGGCGTCGCTGAACTTGGGCTGCTCGCCGCGGTAGCGCATGACGTTGGCCTTGCCCAGCTCGAAGGGGGTTTGCTCGTCGGTGACGACCGGCGTGGCCTCGCGCGCGTAGCGGATGTACCCGGGGCCGACCACCTGCAGGATCACGGCCTCCGAGGCGCGGTCGGTCTCGACCGAGTCGCACGGAACGACCATGGTCATGTTGGGCAAGACGGTCATGCAGCTAATCTCTTCCAGCGACTGGTGGGTCGCGCCGTCGGGGCCGACGGAAATGCCGCCGTGGGCGCCGGCGATCTTGACGTTCAGATCGCTGTAGCAGATCGTGGTCCGGATCTGGTCCCAACAGCGACCGGAGGCGAAGACGCCGTAGGTGCCGGTCACGGGGATGTAGCCCTCCAGCGAGAGGCCGGAGGCGACCTCCATCATGTTCTGCTCCTGGATGCCGACGCTAAACACGCGGTTGAGGCGCTCCGGGTGGTTCTCCTCGAAGCCGGTAATGCGGATCGAGCCGGAGATGTCGGCGTGGATGGTGACGACGCGGGGGTCCTCACCGATGCGCTCCATGCAGCGGCCGAAGCCCATGCGGGTGGGGTCCATCTCGACCTGCATGGTGTCGCCGCTGTTCCACCAGTAGTCGCGCTTGAACTTGGGCACGGTTTCATCGGCGGCCCGGGCGGTGCGCTCGGCGAAGTCGTCGGCGTACGCGATGTACTTGTCGACCAGCTCCTTCGTGAAACGCTCGCAGCCGATGTCGGCCAGCGCCTGGTCCAGCTCTTCCCGGGTCTTGGTCGGCACGCCGTGCCACTTGGCCTCGTTTTCCATAAAGGAAACGCTCTTGCCCTTGATGGTGTTGGCGATAATCACTGTGGGTTGGCCCTTGGTGGCGCGAGCCTCGTCAAAGGCGGCCAGAATCTGCTCCATGTCATGACCGTCTATGACCACCACATGCCACCCGAAGGCCTTGTAGCGTTCCTCCAGGGGGTCAATGTTCATGACGTCCTCGGTCCAGCCGTCAATTTGCAGCCGGTTCTTGTCCACGATTCCGCAGAGGTTGTCTACCGCGAAGTTGCTGGCGGACATGGCGGCTTCCCAGATGCTGCCTTCCTGCTGCTCGCCGTCGCCCATCACGCAGTACACGCGATAGTCCAGGTCGTCCCTCAGACGGCAGGCGAGAGCGGCGCCGACGGCCACGCCGAGGCCCTGGCCCAGGGACCCGCTGGAGACTTCGATGCCCTTGGTCTTGAGCCGGTGAGGATGGCCCTGGAAGGTGCTGCCGTAGAGGCGGAAGGTCATGCACTCCTCTTCTTCGTAGTAGCCGGCCTGGACCAACGCGGAGTAGATGGCGGGGGCCTTGTGGCCGGCGGAGAAGAAGATGCGGTCGCGGTGTTCCCAGTCGGGATTCTTCGGGGCGTGGCGGGCCTCGTTGAGATACAGGGCGGCAGCGATGTCCATAATGGACAGCGAGCCGCCCGGATGGCCGGACCGCCCGGTGTGAATGGAGCAGATCGCGCGCGCGCGCATTTCCTGAGCGGCTTCCCTCAGCTCGTCGGCATTCAGCCGGGTTTCCTGGCCGGTTTCCAGGTCAATGATCGGCATGACACGTATTCCTCCTTGATTCCAGGCACGCAAGGGAATACAGGCACCCGCACAGCTACCGTGGTGACGGACGCCTGCATGGTTCCGACAGATGCGGAAGCGGGCGGGGACTTCGCCGCGGAGTTCCGCCTGCCCTTCCTGCGGGAGGAAAGCCTGCTTACATGTGACGGGGGTGGCGGGAGCAGTCTCAGCGCCGCACGGAGTTCTTTACAACCGGTCTCCGTGGTCCCGCGCTCTGTTGCTAGTGCGCATAGTAGCCCTGATGGACGCTGGGGCCTCGGCCTCGGACGCCGGCCTTCAGCTCGAAGCCGACAACACCCTCGTTGTCGTAGCGAAGAGTGCGGTCATTGACGCCGTCTCGAACGATCTGCTGCCGGCCGGTGCGAGCGCGATGCAGGAACTCCGCTGCCTGGCGCTTGGTGGGCGGTTGCATCTTTCTGAGGGCCCAGTCCGGCAGTGTGGCCAGTTGGGCCGCAGCCTCGGTGGCGTACGACTGCAGGAGCCCCGGCCAGAACTTGCGGAACAGGCCGGGCGTGCCGTACAGGTCGGCGCAGAGGATGTCCTCGCCGACCGCGACAACGACCCCGACCGTGCGCGGGTCGCGGACGACCTCTCGACGCAGCGCGCGGATAAAGGGCTCAACCAGCCCCCGGGCTTCGGGGCGCTCGAAGGTCGCCCGATAGGTGCCCGTCTCATTCTCGGTCCGCAGAGCCTTGTTCGCGGACGCGACGCGCGACCAGACCTTGGCCTGATCCCCGCTGACCTGGGCGGCGGCCCGGACCTGGATGTTCGCCAGACCCACGGCCTTGCCGAAGTGTGCCGCCGTGCCGCGCCAGCGGCCATGCTCGACGCAGAACACCTTGACCCGCATGTTCTTGACTTTCGGCGGCACGATCAGGTCCTCGCCCAGCGTGCGGTCCTGCTTGCCGCCGATGATCACTTCCCCGGCCATGATGTAGATCGGCCTGGTGCTGTAGTTGGTGATCAGTACGGTGTTCACGTCGCCGCCCGGGGTCTCGGTAATCTTGATGAGGTCCTCGTCGAGCGCCTCTTTGAGCGTGAGGTACTCCGTGTTGGGCGGCTCGCCGACCAGCCGAACCGGGAAAACCGTGAGATTCTGGTGCCGCACGCCGTCCAGTACGATGTACTGCGGCGACGCGGGCTCGGGCTCGATTCTGATCTGGGCCTGTCCCAAGAGCGCTCCGATTGACAGGAACGCCGTCATCAATACGACCAAGTGGGCTCCTCTGGTTCTGTCCGGCATGGTCTGTGCCTCCGGTCCCCGCAGGCTTTCGTCTGGTTGCGCCTCGGTCGTCGTGGGTCACGACTCCCTGCTTGCCGAGAAGGTTCCGGTGCAGCCTGAGCGGCGCCCTGGCGCTGCGCTCCAGGCACGGCTTGCTCGTCTTTCACACGCTCTGACGAGACACAACCCGCCAGTGTTCCAACGCGGCGAAAAAAAAAGGCGGCGTCCGGGGGCGCACAGAGCCGCATGGGGGCCCCCGCGTCCCGCTGGCGCGAGGCGCTTATCCCCATGCGGCCCCTCCTGGAGAAACCGTGGCGTTGAGCTGGCGGCGCTCAGGCGTGGCAGAGGCGGCGAGGGAGGGGATTGTTGGTCAGCACGAGCTCTTCGAGCAACCGGACCTGAAGTTCCTGCTTGACGGTCTGCGCCGCGGGATCGCTCCACAAGTTGTGCAGTTCCTGCGGATCGTTCTCTCGGTCGAACAGCTCGCCGTAGTCCTGTCCGGGGTACACGGTCAGCTTGTATCGGTCGGTTACCAAGGTTCGCAGCCGCAGGCCCAGGTAGTCCTCATCATTCTCGACCACGATGGCGTCCTGCACGCTCGACGTCTCGCCGCGCAGGACCGGCGCCAGAGAGACGCCCGGCCATGGCGGAGGCATCCGCGGGCACTCGGGCTCGGCTGGGACGTCGCCCTCGGGGATCGGCACGCCGGCCAGGTCGAGCACGGTCGGCGCGAAGTCCAGAATGCCGCCCAGAGCAGGCACCTCGCGCCCGCCCGGGAAATGGCCCGGCCAGCTCCAGATGAATGGCACGTGGACCAAGCCGTCGAAGTGGAAGGGGCCCTTGTTCACGATCCAGTGATCGCCCATCATATCGCCGTGGTCGCTGAAGAAGCTGACGCAAGTGTTCTCGCGGAGGCCGAGCCGGTCCAGCTTGTCCAGGACGCGTCCCAGGTGGTGATCCATTAGCGAGATCATGCCGTACGTGAGCGCAATGATCTCCCGCAGGCACTCGTCCGGCATCTTCGTGGCGGCGAAGCGCCCGCTGAGCGGCAGGCCCTCCTCGAAGACCCTCCGGTAGTGCGGCGCCAGGTCCTCCAGCTCGCCCTCGCGGCGGTTCGGCAGCGGGATGTCCGCCGGCGCGTACATGTCGCTCCAGGGCGCGGGCGGGCAATAGGGATGGTGCGGGTCCGGGAACGAGACCCAGAGGAAGAACGGCTGATCCTTCCGTGCTTGCTCCTCCAGGAAGGCAATGGCGCGGTCGGCGATCCATTTGCTGTGGTGCAGCTCGTCGGGCAGCGCCATCTTCCACGATTGCTCGGCGCCGGTCGTCGGTGGCCGGCCCGCCTTGGGCTGTAGCAGCTCCGACCGCCCGGGGTGCTCCGCGTTCAGCCAGTTCAGATAGTCGCCGAACACGCCGGACCCGTGGCCGCCGACGAACTCGGTCGTCTGCATCCCGTAGTAGGGCTGGGGCAGCGAGCTGATGCGTCCGCCGGTCCACATAGCGCGGCTCTCGGGGAAGTGCTCGGGCTTCAAGGTCTCGGGCGGGACCCCCTTCGGCGTGCCAAAACAGTTGAGGTGGAACTTGCCGATGCCGTGAGTCCGGTAGCCGCTGTCGGCCAGCGCCTGCGTCATGGTCGGAATCCGCGGGTTGAGCGGAATGCCGTTAGTGCGGACTCCGTGCCCGCGGGCGGTCCGGCCGGTCCACATGGTCGAGCGCGAGGGCATGCACAAAGGATTGTTCACGTAGGCGCGCGTGAAGCGCACGCCGGACTGCGCGAGACGGTCGAGGTTCGGCGTCTGAACGACCCCGTTACCGGCGCAGCCCAGGTGATCCGCACGCTGCTGATCCGTCACGAAACAGACGAAGTTCGGCTGTGATGACGACATCGCCTGCCCTCCAACCAACATGGAAGTTCAGTTCTATCGCACGTATGCTCCGAACGAACTGATTTTCGCCGCGCTTGGCGGGTTTAGCGACCGCGGCGCGGGGGTATAAGAAAACTTGCGTCTTTGGGCACTCGCAGCTCTCGACATAGCACGTCCCTGGGACGCACCAAGTGTGTGCCTGCGGCCGTCGCCGGGCGACGGCGCTTTATTTGTTCTCCGCCGGCGGGAACAGAGCCGGGTCCCCCAGGATTCTCAGCACCGGCAGGTTGTTGTGGTCGTTGAACAGGTGGATACCGTCGGCGCCCTGGGCGTACCACTGGCGCGCGCGGTCACAGTACATCTGCAGCGTCAGGTGGTCGCGCTTGGGCGGCTTCATCGTCCCTGCCGCAATGGCTTTGTCTTCCTCCGGCGTCAGGTCGTGCCCGCTGAGCGTGACCTCTTCGCCGAAGAAGACCTGACATCCGGTTCCTCGGGCCATCTGGACGAAGGGCCGCAGATCGAACACGTACCCGCCCAGGCTGTGCTGCGCCACAATTAGCAGGTCAATGAGCTTGTCCTTCATCCAGCGCTCGATGTCCAGCCCCCACGCGCGGTATTGCTTGTGGTCCACGCGCACGGAGATCCGCAGGCGGCGCCGCTTCGCGGCTCCGGCCTCGTCGGCGGCCTGCCGTACCTCACGGAGGAAGCCGGTCATAACCTCGGCCTCCAGTTTCAGCCACCGGGGATCGTCGGCACGCAGCTTGCGTGGGTCCTCGCCGTACTTGGCCTGGAAGGCTGCCACCATCGGCTGCTCGTAGCCGAGGAACGGCGGGTGACGCAAGAAGTCGAGGTTGAGGCCGTCAATGTCCCGCTCCAGCGCTTCCCTGATGACGCCCAGCTTGAAGGCGCGCACCTCGGGGAAGGCGTAGCTCAGTTTAGTGCGGTCCTCGCCCTTCGGCCCGCGCACGCGGAACTCGGGATGCTGCCACCAGAAGTTGCTGTTGAACATGCGCGGGATGCCCTCGCCCATCCAGCTCGCCGCGTAGTCCGGGTTCATCCGGATCGAAGCGAAGCATTCGAGGCCCGTGTCGTGACATGCCTTGGCGACGACCGCAAGCGTGTCCACGCCCTCGGCAGCCAGCTTGTGCATTAGCTCACTGGCCCGCTTGTCGCCGCGCCGGGGGAACTCGGTCATCCCCGTGCCCATGATCTCCGTGACCTGCGAAGGGTAGTTCGCACGGCTACCCATAGTGATGCACCACTCGAAGATCCGCACGTGCGTGCCCTGGTAGCGCGCAATCTTCTCGCGGATCGCCTCCGCGGAGGTGTATCGCCCGGAGTAGAAGCCGCCGTGGCCGTCATCGTTGACAATGATCGGATGCGGCACCGGCGTCTCAGCGGCGGCACCCATCGTCAGCCCTCCCAGTAGCAGCCCTATGATACGAACGAGCATCGCGCACCTCGCCGCGCCTTCGCGCTCTATCTCAGCCCGGCCACTTGGAAGATCTTGTCCAGCGACGCCGCGACCAGCCTGGCGGCCTCGGCGTTATCCCTCTGATTGAGCTCCGGACTAAAGGGCTCCGCCGTGACCGGCGCCGTGCAGCCGATCTCGTCCATGCAGCGCAGGAAGGCGCCGATGTCAATGACGCCGGTCGCGCCCGGCAGACGGCGAACGTTGTCAATCTGCTCGTCCACGGGCACGCCCTCCGGCGCGTCGTTGACGTGGATGTAGACGACCTGCTCGCCGCGCAGGGCCTTCAGCTCGTCAACCGTGCCGTGCGAGGTGTACCAGTGCCAGGCGTCCAGCAGCAGGCCGACGTTGCCGGTGCCGATGGCCTCGGCCAGCTCGAGCATGCCCTTCATGTTCCAGATGAACTCGTACCGTTTGCCGGCCCGGGAGGTCTTCGGGCCCACGAATTCCAGCCCCAGCCAGATGTCGTGGTCCTTCAGAATCTCCGCACAAGCCTTCAAGCGGCGGCGGTGCTGCTCGAAGTTCGCGGAGAAGTCCAGCTCGTCGCTGGCGGGGGTGATCCAGGTCGGGCAGCGCGTGCAGCCGACTGCCTGCGCGGCAGCCGCCAGTGCCGGCAGCTTGGCCAGCCCCTCGCTGAAGGTGTCCTCGTCCTTGCGGAAGTCCACCGGCAGCCCAAAGCCGCCTACTCGCAGGCCGAACTCGGCGTACAGGTCCTTGACCGCTTCCGGCGAGCGCGCAGCCTCGCCGGCGTTCAGGTCAACGCCCTCAAAGCCGGCCTCCTTGGCCCACTGCATGATCTGCCTGGTCTCGCCGCTGATCCCGACTGCCCCGGGGCTTAGGTTCTTGTACATCGTCTCACGCTCCTTCATAGAGCGGCGCGTGTCAGCCGCCGCTACGCGGGCCTGCTTCCCCGACCTCCACCAAGGTTCCTCTTCGGCCGTCAGGAGGTGGCGGGCCTGAGGGATGCGAAACGTCTCCGCCAGACAAGGGAGGGAGGCTTTCCGATGGTCATTGATTGTCACGTTCATCTCGGCGATACAGTGCCTGTGCCCTTCGGCAAGCGCCGCGAGGTCACAGTTCATCAACTCATTGACCGTATGAACCGGGAGGGCGTGGACCTTACGGTGCTCCTGCCACTAGAGAGTCCGGAGGCCGCCACGGGCTGGTATTTGACCGACCAAGCGATTCGCGACTACGAGACGTACCCCGAGCGGCTGCTGGCTTTTGTAGCGGTTGACCCGCGCATGAGCAACGCGGTGGGTCGCATGCAGCACTTCCTGGACCGGGGCTGTGTCGGCTTTGGCGAGCACAAGACCAACCTGGCCTTCGACGACGAACGCTCCCTGGCCCTGTACAAGGCCTGCGACGAGCGGGGTCTGTGCCTGCTGTTCCACAGCGATCCAGGCCTGAACTATGACGAAGTGGGGCTGCCGCGGCTTCAGAAGTGCCTGAAGGAATTCCCCAACTGCACCTTCATCGGGCACGGTCCCGGCTGGTGGGCGGCCATTTCCGGCGACGACGACCGCAGCGGCGGCTATCCCAAGGAGCCGATCAAGCCCGGCGGCGCGCTGGACCGACTGCTGGCCGAGTACGACAATCTGTATGCGGACATCTCGGCCGGGTCGGGGTTCAACGCCCTGACACGGGACCCCGATTTCACTGAGGGCTTCATTCAGCGCAATTGGCGCAAGCTCTTGCTGGGCACGGACTACATGTTCTGCGGCCAGGAACTGCCGCAGATCAAGTGGCTGCGGGAGGACGCCCCGGTCAACGACGAGCAGCGTGAGGCGATCGCCTCGCAGAACTTCCTGCGCATCATAAAGCGCGACCAGTAGCCCGGTGACCCGTGTGCGCAAACCGGGACTCTGAAGACCAAGGAGCAGACCCGTGCGCCTAGACGACCAAGTGGCTGAACAGGCCGTCAACACCATCCGCTTCCTGGCCGTGGACGCCGTGCAGAAGGCGAACTCGGGGCACCCCGGGTTCCCCCTGGGGGCCGCCGACTATGCCTTCACGCTGTGGACGCAGTTTCTGCGCCTCAACCCCGCCGATCCCCAGTGGCCCAACCGCGACCGGTTCGTCCTCTCCGCCGGCCATGGCTCGATGCTGCTGTATGCCCTGCTGCATCTATCCGGGTTTGACCTGCCGCTGGAGGAGCTCAAGAACTTCCGCCAGCTCCATAGCAAGACGCCCGGGCACCCGGAGTACGGCCAGACGCCGGGCGTGGAGACGACCACCGGGCCGCTGGGCCAGGGCCTGGGGAACGCTGTGGGCATGGCGCTCGCCTCCCAACTCCTGGCGGCCCGCTTCAACCGCGAGGGCTTCCCGATCGTGGACCACCAGGTCTATGCCATCGTCAGCGACGGCGACCTGATGGAGGGTATCGCCTCGGAGGCCGGCTCGCTGGCCGGCCACCTGGGTCTGGGGAACATCGTTTGCCTCTACGACGACAACCGCATCACCATCGAGGGCTCGACCGAGCTGACGTTCTCGGAGGATGTCGGGCAGCGCTTTGAGGCCTTCGGCTGGCATGTGCTCCACATTGACGGCCATGACCGCCAACAGGCTGCCAAAGCCCTGGAGGAGGCCCGCAACGAGCGCGGGCGGCCCAGCCTGATCGTCGCGCGGACGCACATCGCCTACGGCAGCCCGAACCTGCAGGACGACGCCAAGTCCCATGGAGCGCCGCTAGGGGAAGACGAGGTGATTGCGACCAAGCGCAACCTCGGGTGGCCGGAGGAGCCGGCCTTCTACATCCCCGACGAGGTGCGCGACCTGTTCGCGGACCGGCGGCAGGAGTGGGCCGCGCGGTACGACGAGTGGCAAGTGCTTTTCACCCGCTATCGCCAGGTCCATCCCGACCTGGCCGAACTGTGGGACGCAATACACGCCGAGGAGCTGCCCGCGGACCTGACCCAGACGCTGATCGAGGCCGCCAGCTCCGAGGATGACGCCACGCGGAATCACTCCGGCAATACGCTGCAGAAGATCGCCGAGGTCCTGCCCCAGGTCGTCGGCGGCTCCGGGGACCTGGCGCCCTCCACCAAGACGATCCTGAAGGAGTACGAGCACGTCGGGCCCGGCGCCTTCGAGGGGCGCAACCTGCACTTCGGCATTCGCGAACACGCCATGGGGGCGATCTTGAGCGGCATGGCGCTCTATGGCGGCCTGATTCCGTACGGCGCGACCTTCCTGGTGTTCTGCGACTACATGCGGCCCTCGATCCGCCTGGCCGCGCTGATGGGGCTGCGCGTCATCTATGTGTTCACACATGACAGCATCTTCGTGGGCGAGGACGGGCCGACTCACGAGCCGGTGGAGCAGTGCGCCGCCCTGCGGGCGATACCCGACCTCAACGTCTTCCGCCCGGCGGACGGACGCGAGACGGCCGCGGCCTGGGCCGCGGCCCTTCAGCGCACCGACGGGCCGACGGCCCTGCTGCTCACGCGCCAGAAGCTGCCTACGTTGGACCGGAGTTCGACCGACTATGCGCAGGGCGCCCTGCGGGGCGGCTACGTGCTGGCGGATCCGCCGTCCGGCGAGCCGCAGGCGATCCTGATCGCCACCGGCTCGGAGGTCCACCTGGCGCTGGGCGCGCACGAGAAGCTGCTCACTGAGGGTCTCCCCACGCGGGTGGTCAGTCTGCCCTGCTGGGAACTCTTTGAGGCCCAGGATGAAGCCTATCGCAACGAGGTGCTTCCCGCCGGCCTGCCTCGCGCGGCCATCGAGGCAGGCGTGAGCCAGGGCTGGGAGCGCTACATCGGCCTCGACGGCCTGTTCATCGGCGTCGAGCGGTACGGTGCGTCGGCCCCGTACCAGGACCTCGCGGTGGAGTACGGCCTCACCGTGGACAACGTCCTGGCGCGCGTCAGAGCCTGGCTGGGGCGTCAGTGAGCTCAGAGCTTGGCCAGCGCGAAGGCCCAGAGGTCGTGAAGCAGCGCCTCGCCCTCGGGCACCGTCTGCAGCCGGAACCACAGGTACAGCACTTTGCCGCCTTGGGGCGAGCTTTCCCGGTGCTCCACGTACGCGGCTCCATCGCCGTACCAGCCGCCGTTGTCGTCCTGCAACTGGATCAGCGGCACGTACATGTCGCCGGCCGGCAGGTCCCGTCCGCGGAAGGGGCGCCAGCGGCGGTCGCCGGCCGCCGGGAAGGCGATCTTCGCCGGACAGTGCGGCAGGTTCTTCGTATCGCAGACGAAGCTGAACTTCCGGTCAGCGGGCGGCTGCTCCCAACCCTGTGCTTCCCCCGCCTTCACGTCCTCCACTGGTCCACTGCCACCGATGGGGACCCCGAGCTTGGCCGCCGTCTGAACCACTTCGCCGGAGACTGAATCGCGGTAGAACGGGTACGGCAGCGAGGGCATCACCACGAGCAGGCCGCCCGCTTGCAGGTACTTCAGGATCGCCGCGTCAACATCGCCCTTCCGGCGCACGGTCTGAGCGTAGCTCTCGTCGGCCGCGTAGAGCAAGGCGGCGTAATTCTGCGGAGTGAGCTCGCCGGGCGTCACAGTTTGCTCAGCGGTGAGCATCTTCAACCGGGCGCCCTGACCGAGCAGCCACAGGACGGCCTCCGAGCGCGGCTGAGGCAGCACGCCGATCGTGATGCGCCGGAGCTTGTCCTGCAGCGCCTGCTGCGCGTCTTCGGGCACGGCGGCGGCCGTCGGCGCGGGCCGGGCCTCGCGGGGCCGGGCCAGGAAGCGCTTCGCGTAGCCCGCGGTGAGCTTGATGTACTGGTCCCCGTACTCGGCCGAGGGCTCGATCTCGCTGCCCTCGTGCCACTCGTTGAAGCTGGTGATCAAGACCCAGTGCGGGTCGGCGGCAAGGGCCTGCTCCCACAGGACCCGGTACAGCTCCCCGTCATGGCGCTCCACCTTCAGGCCGGGCTTGCGGATCTTGGTGTCGTCATAGCCGGGGATGATCGTCACGCACGAGATCCGCTGCCGGGAATCGGCCGCCTCGACGCCCGCCGCGAAGGCCGGGCCCATCTTGGCCTGCGCCGCCTCGGGCGAGACGCCGCGGAGCGCCCCGGCGATGTTGTACGTGTGCAGGCCGTCAAAGAACCGGGCGACCGAGCGCGACAGCCGATCGGCAATGAAGCAGCCGCCGGGCTGGTACTCCTGGTTGACCAGATACAGCGTCGTCGCCCAGGCGGGCAGCCCCATCTGCCCCATCGCGCGCCCGTAGATGAACACGACAGGCTTCCCGCCCACCTTCATAAAGGCCGGATGGGCGCCGTACGTGTTCAGGATGTACAGCAGATCGGCCTTCGCGCTCTCCACGCCGACCGGGCCGGGAACTCGCTCGTAGTACACGGTCACCTCGAGGCCCGCCTGCTGCGCCTGCTCCAGAATCACCGGCATAGCCCGGTCGCTGAACGACTTTTGGCCCCACCAGGAGGCGATCACGCCCGTGATGCCCGCGGCCTTGCAGAGCGCCATGTGGCGGGCCACTGCCTGCGGATCGTGCGAATCGTACGGCCCGCCCTGCGGCCAGTGCGTCGAGCTGGCGATCTCTCTCTTGTCGGGCTGAACTTGGCTCCAGTGCACCCACTTGCCGCCGAAGTCCGGCGTGCCATACCACGGATAGTAGAAGGTGAGCACCTTGCGGGGCACGTTCTCCCACTTGATCTGCGCTCGCGCGCTCAAGGCCTCCAGGTTGATCTCGCTCTGCGCCCAGAGCGTGCCGCAGAACGCGAACGACAACAGCACTCCGCGTAGAAACATGGTCGTCCCTCCTAGCTCCAAAAGCTGTAGGTCGGAATTCCCCAGATGATAGTGACCAAACTCCACAGGGAGGCCATACTGAACTCGCCCAGCACCAGGCCGAGAAAGAACGGCCGCGCCCGGCGATAGGCGGTGCCTCCACCATACCTGAGCAGCACCCGCTTGATGGCCCAGACCGTCAGCAGCCCGACCCAGATATGGCGCATCATCCAGCCGCCCTGCAAGGCGTAACCCACGGGCAGCAACGGCCACCAGGGATACCTGGTCTTGCCCCCGTTGAGCAGGAGCGTGAACAGCACGCCGCCGACGATGAACCACAGCGACCGCACATCGGGCTTGTCGGGGGCGCGCAGCCAGCGCGTGAGCGTATTATACGCCAGGTTGCCGAAGGCGCGGGCCTCGCCGCGAATGACGGCCGTGCCCTCCCCGTAGCGGAAGTAAAAGTACAACGAAACCCAATACGTGGCAAGTCCGGCCAGCAGCGCAGTCAGCAGCGTCACCCACATGAACGTGCGCTGCGAAGACCCGGTGCGGTCCGCCAGCTTGAAGCTCTCGAGCTGCACCGGCATGGGGTGGGTGCGATAGCCGCGGGTAAACCACAGCATCAGCGCGCTCATGGTCAGGTCGCGCCGGCGGAAGGCGTGCGGGTTCGCCAGGCCGGCCAGAATCTCGCCCGGACTGGCGTACGGCAGGTCGTGGGCGGGCGGACCGACCTCCGCCCGAATCCGCGTCAGCGTCAGTGAGGTGGCGAAGTACACCGCGAAGAAGTACAGCGCGTACGCGACGCTCATCCCGGCATAGCTGCAGAAGGCGAGGATGAGAATCATCCCGACCAGCAGCCCTCCCGCGGCCGTGCGATAGCGCAGCGGCTCCTCGGCATCGTTCAGCTCCGCCGGCAAGCCCCGGATCACGCGCCCGACCTGGCGCCAGTACGCCCGCGCGTTCCAGCCGATGAGGCCCACAATCGCCAGATAGGCGCCGAAGGTCTGCTGGGGCAAGTACGGCATTCGCCGGTCGTCCGCATAGCCGATCACGGAGCAGAACACGAGCTGCACCTTCGTGAACACGAAGAAGAACCAGCAGGAGAACAGCACCTCCAGCGGCAGAAAGAAGCCGAGCCCCACGACGAAGGGATTGGCGCCGATTTCCAGCGGGCCGATGGCATTCCAGGGCCGGGCGTAGAACAGCCGCCGCGGCCGATAGGAGCGAATGTCAATGGCCGGCACCGCCGGGTACAGGTAGTGCAGGCCCGCCAGAAGATCAATGCCCAAGGCCAGAGCGAAGCCCATCCACATGATCCTGTTGCGCAGGAGGGGCACCGTTTGGGTGGAGAACTCTAGCGGCATTTCGATGAGCGGAAAGCTGAGCTTCTCCCGGTCGGTCCAGCAACGGCGCACCAGCACGTTCAGGCAGGTCGCCATGAACACCAGGACCATCACCAGCCCGGTCCACCACAGACAGGGCACCAGAAAGGGCGCGGCGTTGTCGCGGTCGAAGACCGTGGAGCCGCCCTCGTAAAGCCGGGTCAGCACGTGCTCGTCGCTGACCGTCAGGTGCCGCGGCAGCTCTTTGAAGAACAGGTCCTCCCAGTGGTTCTCGGGGCTCCCGTACCAGAACGGGTGCGTCATGCTCGGGATGAGCATCTGCATGAAATCGAGGCCCGCAACGGAGCAGGCGAGGAACATCACGCAATAGATCAAAACCAGCTCGGCGCCGGTGAACGCCAGGCGCGGCGCGAGGCGCTTGATCGCCAAGTCTAGAACGGCGAGCAGAGCGCACGAAAAAACGCCGTGATAGATCAGCGTCATCTTGGTGACGACGCCGATGTGAATCACGACGTCAATCTTGAGCAGCCACGCAAGGTTAAGCAGACCG
>JALGUG010000412.1 GCA_029820995.1 Candidatus Zipacnadia bacterium | reverse complement strand
CTAAGCAGACAGATGCGTTGCCCCCGCCAGACCAGGGGGAATGAAGACTTGCCTGGGCCGGCATCGGCGTTCAGCCACACACTTCTAGGACACCACCACCGGGGGGAAGGCAAACCTTGACGGCGGGCAATCACGGCAACTATACTAGATAGTTCCTGGGGCAGGGTTCGTCGTCATCGCTCACCGGTTGCCACATCCCTTCCAGACAGAGGAAGCTCGCCGATGAATCGCTCGACCCGCCTGTGGACGTGGTGCGCCGGCCCGGTGTTTTCCGCCTTGGCATTCAGTGGCGCGGTGGTGTCGTTTGGTCAGGCGTCCGGGGGGCCTCGCGCGCTGGCGCCCGGGGTGATGAAGGAGGTGGACCCCCAGTTGCACGAGGCCGAGACGGTCAGCCGTCACTCGGTGGTGGAGTTGGTGGCGGTCGACCCGAGCCTCAAGATGGCGCAAAACGTCCCCTTCCGCCGCGAGGTCTGGTACTTGGACTTCAAGTTCAAGCCGATGCGGATGATCCTGGTCGACGTGCCCGACGTCGACGGACGCATGCGCGAGAAGCTGATCTGGTACATGGTGTACAGCGTGACGAATCCGGGCAAGGTGATGCCTTCGGTCAAGGCGGTGGACGGGACGTACGAGCTTCAGGACTCCGACAAGCCGGTCCTTTTCATTCCCGAGTTTCGCCTGGCGAGTCACGAGTTCGGCAAGGTGTATCCGGACCGCGTGATCCCGGTCGCCATGGGGCCGATCCGGATGCGCGAGGACCCGGCCCGAGAATTCCTCAACTCGGTGGAGATGGTCCGCCCGATCAAGCCGGGCGAGACCGTCTGGGGCGTGGCCACGTGGGAGAACGTCGATCCGCGGATCGACCGGTTCTCGATCTACGCGAGCGGGCTGACGAACGCCTACCGTTGGGAGGACCCCCCGGGGGCCTACCAGCCGGGAGACACCCTCGGCAAAGGCCGGAAGTTCACGCGAAAGACGCTCAAACTCAACTTCTGGCGGCCCGGGGACGAGTATTACGAGCACGAGAAGGAATTCCGGCTCGGCATCCCCGGCGAGGTTGACTACGAGTGGGTTTACCGATAGCCTAATATGGTTATCCCGCTCGACAGCGCCTCCAATGGGGGGGCGAGGGGTCGATCCTAGCCCAGCACCGGTCACATTGGCCTGCGTTGCGCGCTTTTTTTGGGGATTGGACGGCAAGAAGGGGGCGTGCCGGGCACGCGTCATCGAACGCATACGGCGAGGAAGGACTCATGGCTCACAAGAAGGGACAAGGCTCCAGCCGCAACGGGCGCGACTCCAACGCCCAACGACGCGGCGTGAAACGATTCGGCGGCCAGCAGGTCCGCGCCGGGAATATCCTGGTCCGCCAAGTAGGCACCCGATTCCATCCGGGCAAGGGCGTGGGCCAGGGGAACGACTTCACGCTCTTCGCTCTGGTCGACGGTTACGTCAAGTTCGACCGGGGCGGCCGCCGGGTCAATGTCGTCGCGTCGAACTAGAGGCTTCCAGCGGCAAGACGAACGCCCAACGCCAGGGGTGACCCAAAACAGGTCATCCCCCTTTTTCTTGACGCCCTATTATCGAAATGGCCCCACGCAGAGCATCGCTCCCTGTGGTGTCACTACTAGAAAAAAGGCCCAGGCATGAAGCAGCCATTCTGTTGGGCTTACATGTCTGCGCTTACCCTTGTACCACCAAACATGCGATGCGGGGAGTATTTGGTGGTGATGGAGGGTTGAGCATGCGGGGCTTGGGTTGGCTTGTCGGTTACTTGGCGGCTAGGTCCCCAATCTTGTGTGGCCATTGAAAGTCGAATTGGGACTCGTAGACCAAACTGCGGATAAACCTCCGAGCCCTAATATACTCGCCTGAAGGCACCTCGCGAACCATCGAGCGTAATCTGGCGTGCATCGCGTCGGTAAGATCGTCAACTTGCTGGTGAATATCCTGGTCGTAATCGAGACGCGCGAGGAAGAGCTTCTCGATCTGGCTGCGATGCTCGGAAAAGTCATCTCTTTGAAGAAGCGAAGGCCAATGCATTTCGCCCCCAATCCGATCAAATTCCTCCGGGGTCAGGGGTTTGGGTGCGGATGTCTTGCTGTAGCGGAGCAGATCGTCTCGGGTGGGTCGAGGCCGAGCTTTGGCCAGGCTTTTGTAATTTTCGTGCAAAGCCCGTTTCCCGTAGAACGTCTCGGCCTTTTTCAAGCGGTTGTCCAAAGCCAAGCTGCGGGCGGTTTCAAGGCCTTGCAGGGCTTCGGCATTGGCCTTGTTGGCATTGGCGATAGCGCTAATCATTGTTGCTCTGGCTGTGAGTAGTTTGGCTTGCGCTTCAGCCATTTGAACATGGACGCTGGACCGAGCTACATTTTGGGCAGCGTTGGTCCAGCCAGCCCAAGCGTTCATCCATTGGGTGTGGTTGTTAAGCTGCTCTTGCGTCATGAAACCTTGGCACGTGCTAACGGACCTCAGAACCGTGAGGTTCAGCAAAACAGCCACAAAGACAAAGGCGGGTGAGTTGAGGTTTCTCATGGGTACTTCCTTTCTGGAAGTGGAGGGAAAGAAACAGGTGGGAAACTGAGGCAGGAAACAACGGGTGGGTTACCGCACCGCATGCTCTTATCATTATCCGGAAAAAGAACAAAAAATGGAAACCTGCCCCCCAGTGAACCTGGAAAGCGCTATTTCAGCGGTGAGCGATCCCCGTCAGCCGTCGGCTTGTGCTCGAAGTCGGGCCGGCAGTGTGGACCTAACGATTTACCCCCCCCGTGGCGGGGGTTCGTATCCCTGAGTCCCGTCCCTGTAGAAAAAGGTGACAGGCACGAATGGCACTGTCGTCCATCCCGAATAGGCAAGACGCAGGCTTTAGGCAAAGACGTTTGCCTTGTCAGATCGTCTACAATTCACCCAGATTCCGGCAGCATGGGTCGCTTTCGC
>JALGUG010000106.1 GCA_029820995.1 Candidatus Zipacnadia bacterium | reverse complement strand
GATGTGCGACCGGGAGGACCTGGACGCCGCATTCTGCGTTGGCGGGCCGAAGGTGCACTACGAGGTCGGCAAACGGATCCTCCCGCGCGGGCTGCCGCTATACATCCAGAAGTCCCCGGCGCCGAGTGCAGCTCAGACGCAGGAGCTGGCAGATCTGGCGGCCGAACACGAGACCGTCTGCCATGTGGGCTTCAACCTGCGCCAGGCGGTCGCGGTGCGGGAGACGCGGCGCGAGATGGCTCGGCCGGAGTTCGGCGCGCCGACTCTGGGCGTGTTCCGCTATGGCCTGATCAGTGGCCGGACGCTGCGCGATGCCGTGATGGATCAGAACTGCCATCTGGTGGACACGGCGCGCCACGTGATGGGCGAGGTCCGGGAGATCGAAGTCTGGCCGGGAAATGTGGCCGAATCGCGGTGCTACTGCTGCCTGGTCAAGTTCGAGAGCGGAGCGGTCGGAACACTGAACTTCACCTCGGAGCAGATACCCGGCAAGGAGTTCATATACTTCGAAGTGACCGGGCAAGACGGCCACTTCGTCACTTGCCACGACGGGGACCTGACGATCCGCACGCCGGAGGAAGATCGGGCGTTTCGGCAAGGGCACTATGTGCAGCAAGGGCTGCTGGAGTGGTTCGGCTACGTCGCGGATGTGGCGAACTTCCTGGCGGCCGTGCGGGGAGACGAAGAGGACCGCTCGCCGGTGGCCGACACGGTGGCGACCATGGCGCTATGTGAAGAGATCTATCGGCAACTTCAGGAACGAGGTGCGGAGACATGAAGTTCGGCACTTCGACGCACGCAATCTCCGAGTTCGGCAACGACATTAAGCCCTTCCATCAGGCCCTGGCGGAGATCAGGGAGTGCGGGTTCGAGCAACTGATGCTGCTGATGTCGCCCGCGGGCCCGCCGCTGCGTGCCGGCGACCGCCCCGGCGCCTCCATGCTCAATCTGTTTGATTCGGATGCGGCCGCAGTCAGGCAGGCGGTCCAGGAGGCGGGCCTGGAGGTTGTCTCGGTGCACGGCGGGCTGGTCAATCTGAGCACAGCCGAGACGCGGCGCGAGAGCATGGGGCAGCTCACCAAGCTGGCCGACTGCGCACGCGAGCTCGGCTGCGGCGTGATGAGCCACAATGCCGGGCAGGCGCCGGAGCCGCTGATGCCCCACGAAACGAAACGGGAGCTCATCGCGCAGCTCGCCGAGGTCATGCGGGCTGCCGCGGAGTACGCCCCGGAGCTCAGGGTCTGCGTGGATATTCACTACCACAGCCCCGTAGAGACCATCCGGGACTGCGAGTACCTGCTCGAGCTGGTGCCGGACAACGCGGGTCTGCTGCTGAACATCGGGCACATGACGACCTGCAACCAACCCGGCTGGGAACTGCTTGAACGCTATCCGGAGCGCATTCCGGTCATCGCTTACAAGGATCACCGTATGGACCCGGGCCGGCCGCATCCGGTGACCTCGGTGGAGCTGGGGAAAGGTGAGAGCCCCTTCGAGGAGTACATTCGGGTGCTCAAGAGGCGCGCCGGCGAGCACGTCCACTTGATCACCTTTGAGCACGTCCCGCTGGAACAGAAGAAGGAGGCGCTCGCGAGAAGCCTGGTTTACCTGAAAGGCTTGTGGGAGGAAGTGCAGCCCTAGGCGGAGCCCGCCGACGTGCCCAGGGAGCGGAACACGAGGCGCGCCGCGCACGTCAAACACGCAGCACTGAAGGGACTGGGAACGGTGCTGATCTACTTCGTGATCATGGTCTTGCCGTTCCTCCTTCTGCTGGCCCTGATCGTCTGGGGCATCTATCGGCTGGCAACACGGAAGGCCCGAGGCCGCGAAGTAGTCGAGAGTGGCACCGAGTAGAGGGCGAGTGCGCTCCGGAGCTTCCCGTGCAGAAAAGTCAAAAAGGGCCTTCAAGAAGATCGCATGATCGTCTATAATGCAAATGTCGGGCGTCAGCGCGGAGTGAGAAGCACTGGGTGAGGTGAGAGTGACGCCCAACAGGAGACGGGTCGCCGTCGGCGGCACGGCTCTTGGCGACTGAGACGAACGCGTTGCGGTCCTGACCATGATGGTGCGGGCAGCGATGTCGTGAGACAAGGAGGGCTGAGATCAATGGCATCCAACCGAAGCCACATTCTGGCCGACGCCCTCCGCGTCCTTCATCCCTGAACGCACCTGGGCCGCACGGACAGAGCGAGAACACTGAGCCGGCGGCGTAGCCGGCGAACCGAACAGGACTGGCGAGCCCAGGTGATGAAATGCCTGGGCTCGTCTTGCTCTGTGGCAGGTCGGGCAAGAAGGAGGAGGCCCACAATGCGTCACCATTGGGGCAACACCATGCTGTCGTTGCACAGAGAGGATAGGAGGCTAAGGACAATGGCGTATCGCGCAGTCAAGCCGCGCCATCGACACGTTGACTCCCGACTTATTGGCGGCAGTTGGCTGGACCCACCTAAACCAAAAACAAAGAGCGTGAGGCGCCATGAAGCAGACCATACAGAAGGCCAAAGATGGAGACGCCGCCGCCCGTGAAGCCCTGGCCGCCGCGCTGCGCAGCCGCGTGCGAAGCGCGTGTCGGCGATATGCGTGCTTTATCCCCTATGTGGAGACTGGGGACCTGGAGCAAGAGATGTGGTACGGGATCTTCGCGGCTCTGCCGGAGATTGACCTGAGCATCGGTGATCCCTCGCAGTTCCTGCTGCAACGCGGGCGGTTCGCACTGCTGGACTCGCTGAAGAAGCGACGCCATGATCCGCGGGAGCCGGAGCAGTTCGAGGCTACGCCGTCGAGCGACGATGTGGAGCGTCAGGTGGTGGGCGCCCAGGCGGTGGCGGAGCTGCAGGAGACAGTCGGGCAGAGGCAGCAGGAGATCATCAGCCTGCTGCTGCAGGACTTCACGCGCTCGGAGATCGCCCGCCGGATGGACTGCACGCCCGCGAACCTGACGTACCACGTGGGTCGCATCAGCGCGGCGTGGCAGAAGCAAGCCGGGCGGGAACGGCCCAAGCAGAGCGATGCCGCCTGACTGAGGGCAGTCAAGAGTGAATAGGCGCAACATAACGGGGCTCCACCGATTGGCGGCAGTGGGCCCCGTTTGGTGTGCACCGGGCCCCGGGTCTCCCCTACTCCGACGTCCAGATCTCCTCCACGCGAGCACGTTCCTCCGGGCTCAGCCTCCAGCCGGATGCGCCGACGTTCTCCTCAATCTGGCTCGGCTTCTTGGCGCCGCACAGAGCGACCGTCAGCGCGGGATGAGCCAGCACCCAGGCAATAGCGAGCTGCCCCACGGTCTTGCCGTACTCGGCGGCCATCTCCTTGAGCTTGGCCACCCGCGCCAGATTCCGTTTGAACTGCTCGCCCTTGAAGTTGCCGTCGCGCGACCGCAGGTCATTGTCGGCAAAGGTGCTGGTTTCGTCGAACTTGCCGGTCAGCAGCCCGCGGTGCATCGGACTATAGGCCATGACCCCCAGGCCGTGCTCCTGGCAGAAAGGCAGGATCTCCTCCTCCACCTTGCGGTTGACCAGACTGTACGGTGGCTGGAGCGACACAATGTCGAGGTGCTTCAGGCACTCGGTCATTTGCTCCACGTTATAGTTCGAGACTCCCGCATAGCGAATCTTGCCGGCGTCAATCAGCTCGCGCAGCGCGCCCATGCTCTCCTCGATGGGCGTGTTCGGGTCCGGCCAGTGAAGCTGGTACAGGTCAATGTGGTCGGTCTTCAGGCGGCGCAGGCTGGCCTCGCAGGCCGACAGCAAGTAGTCGCGGGAGCTATCCTGCCAGA
Organism: Candidatus Zipacnadia bacterium; assembly: GCA_029820995.1. GTDB lineage: Bacteria > Armatimonadota > Zipacnadia > JALGUG01 > JALGUG01 > JALGUG01. The sequence continues at coordinate 11,017 of JALGUG010000106.1, read as the reverse complement.
TCTTGTGGTCCTGGTCCCACCGCGTCGTGCCTTTGGTGGCAATGAAAACTTCAGCCCGGCGGCTGCCCAGCGCCTTGGCGAGGACCTCCTCGGAATGCCCAAAGCCGTAGATGTCGGCAGTGTCGAAAAAGTTGACGCCCAGATCGAGTGCGCGCCGGACAGCAGCGATCGAATCGGTATCGTCCACCTCACCCCACATGTGCCCGCCCATGGCCCAGCAGCCAAAGGTGACGGTTGAGACCTTCAGGTCGGTCTTGCCCAGTTGGCGATACTCCATTGATTGACACCTCGGTGTGCAGTGTTGAGCGACCGCTGCGCAGGATTCGCCGGCCGCTCACCCCTCTCCTCGTTGCCGTCAGAACAGCGTGGGCTGCTGGGGCTGCTCCGAGCGGCTCTCAGACAGCGATGCCGGCCAACTCCTCAGTTGTCCCACAACTGCTGCGATGTCTGCCGGGCCGCGGACCGGTCGCGCCCCTTCGCGAAGCAGCCGTTTCGTGCCGATTGCCTGCTGCTTGTCCGAGTCCCAGTCCGCCGCATAGATGAGCCGCTTCTGCCGACGCGCTGAGCGCACGGTCTGAAAGGCCCCGCCGCTTGCGCCTGCTTCGATGACGAGGACGCCACGCGAGAGAGCGGCCTGAAGTCGATTGCGCGCCATCAAGCGAGCAGTGGATTGGCGCGCCCGCGGCGGCAGCTCGGAGACCAGGGCGCCCCGCTGAGCGATCTCCAAGGCGAGGTCGTGGTTTTCGGGCGGATAGATGCGCCGGATGCCGTTCCCGAGGACCGCGATCGTTCGCCCGCCTGCCTGCAGAGCGCCCTGGTGCGCCGCGGTGTCACAGCCCAGGGCCAGGCCGCTGACCACGGTCACCCCCTGGATGGCGCATGTGCGCGCCAGCTCCAAAGCGAGCCGCCGGCCCTCCTGGGTGGGCGTGCGCGTGCCGATGATCGCGAGCGCCGGATCGTCCTCGGTCCCCAGGTCACCGCGAACGCAGATTACTGCCGGCGGTCGTCGCGCGTCGCGCAGCCGAGCGGGGAATCCGGGCTCAAAGCTGCACAGCACTTTCACACCTTCCTCCGCCAGGTCGTCGAGTTCCTCCTCCAGCTCGGCGATGTTCTCCGCAGCCGCTTCCAGGCGCTGGGCCGCACGCTCCGGGTCCAGCGACGCACGAGAGCGTCGCGGCCACGCTGCCGCGAGCTCCTCTGGCGAGGCCTTCAGAATCGCCTCTGCGCTGCCGAAGGCCTCGACCAGTGCGGCGAAGACTGTCGCAGACATGCCGCGCGACCACGCGACGGCGATCCAGGCCAGACGCTCGTCCATTGGCAACATCCTGCCCCGGCAGTGGCGCACCTCTTGGCCGGGGGAACGCCCGCACGCGGAGCAACGCCTTCACTCTGGGTGCAGCTTGGTTCTGCCTGCGCAGTAGTGTAACGTGCCCTCCGCCCTACGTGCGCCTAAGGGCCTACGCTCCGGCCTCTGAACCGCAGCGTAGCTCCACGGGCCACGAAGCTGCGAATCAGTGCGCCGCCCGCGTCGAGCTCCACGTAGGCCGCCTGGCCGTCGGTCTCCACGTCGGCGAAGCGCAGCATCTCGCCGGGCGCCGCACGCTCAGCGAACAGGCCCCGTCGGCCGTCGGCGAAGTTGATCCGGAAGGCCAAAGCGCCCTCGGCGCCCAGCGGCTCCAGCGAGCGCACCGGGCTGGGAGCTCCCTCCGCAATAGGATGCAGAACGTAACCGAGGGCCGTCGGGCCGGTCGCGCGCCACGTGATCACGGCGGTCGGCACCGGGCGCCACGGGTAGTTGGCCCAGCCCTGCACCGGCTCTTCTTCGAGACCCTTGACGATGTTGACCGACAGCCCCTCGACGGGCAGCGTGGCCAGGGCAGCCGTGCTGCCTTTCTCTATCCGTGTATGGATGACATGCTGCTCGTCAGCCTCGGCCGTGTCCGCGTTGAAGTGGAACAGGGACTCATACTCATGTTCGGCCTGGTCGGCGGGTGTAAGCATGTCGGCGATGATCCAGAAGTCCGGCTTGACGAACAGGATGCTCCGTCGGTGCGTTACGTCAAGGGGCGGCTTCTCACCGCGCTGGGCGGGCCTGCCGTAGCCGCTGTCGTAGGTGCCGACAACGAAATCGAAATCCTGTTGCGTGATCCACAGGTTGTCCAAGGGGTGGAAGGGCTGGGCCAAGACGTAGGTATCTCGCTGGCCGCGGCGCGCTTGATCCTGGCCGTCCACGCGGATGGTGTTATGCCCGCGCGTCGAGAGCACGTAGCGTCGCCAGCGCGACCGGTCATACATGTAGCTGCCCGCGTCTAGCAGGTGCTGGCGGCCGAGAGCGTACATCATGAAATGCAGCTTGTCTTCGTGCTGGTGACCCGAGCCGAAGGGTCCGGCGTCGAAGATCAGGTACGCATCGTCCGGGCCCCAACCGGAGCGCATGACATAGTGCCCCGAATAGGGGAAGGCGTACGAGGTGTGTTCGGGCCGCGTGCCCTGCCGGCGCTCGGTGGCGAGCCACTGGAAGTCGGTCCGGTGGGGGAAGAACCGGAAGCCGTCGGCCAGGATCCGCGGGGCGTTCGTGTTCCCTGAATCGTTGAAACCGGGGACGACAAGATTGGGCATCGTGGCGTAGAGCACATAGTCATACATCTTCTCGTAGCGCGCGAGGTAGTCGTCCGGGAGCTCGGCCCCGAGGCCATTGCGCTGCGCGTGCTCGAAGATCTCGCCGAAGTTGCGCAGCACCCACATGCCGTAACCCAGGGCCAGCTCGTCCTCGGCGCCGTCGGGGTAGACCTGCTCATCGAGCTGCATGGACAGACGCTCCAACGCCGTCTTGCGCCACTCCGGCGCCTCTTTGAACTCGGGGAATAGTAGGCCGGTGACGTAGATCGCCTTCGATTCGGCCGTCAGCCAGTTCCCGCGTGTGGGCCATTTCATCAAGTGACGCGCGGCCTCGCAGAAGGACTTGACGATGGTCACGACAGTCTCGTCATCAAAGGCCGGCGCATCGAGGCAGCGGAACAGCGCGTTGGGCCAGGTGTCGCCGGTACGGCAGGCGGTGTTCAGCGTCTCCCAGGCGTAGTGGTACGGGCTGTTGCCCGAGGTGTTGAGCAGCACGGGGCAGTCCTCGATCCAGTCCAGCATTTGTGCCGCGATCTCGGCGGCGTACTTCTCCTCGCCAGTGTTCCACCAGGCTTGCGCGAGGGTCTTGAAGTGGAAGTGCCGGTTGAGCGAGGCGTTCCACTCGACCGTCGCGCTCTCGCCCTCGGTCATCTGGTTCTGCGACCAGTCAATGTCCTCGCCCAGGTCGAACACCTGCCGACCCCAGCGCCACTTGTGCTGGAGGAGTTGATCGGCATAGGTGGTGTCCGGGCGCTGGTCGCCGGTCTTGGGCCGGGGCCGGTCGCGCCAGTGTACCGTCCAGACCGGCTTTTCGCGGGACTTGAGGTGGGTCACGAAGGCGGCTTTGGCCGCCGCGAGATCGCCTCGCCCGACCGCCTCGCGGACGGCGGCCAGTTCGGGCCGCTCCAGGTCGAGGGCAGCGAAGAACTCCTCGTCGGTCATTCGCGGACCGGTAGCCGAGTACTGCACGAGTTTCACCTCATCCAGGTAGACGAGCGTCTCGGGATTGATCTCCAGGTTCGGATCCCACGCGGCGTGGAATTGCAGATGGTCAATCCTGTGCCACCCGACCGGATGGCGCACCTGGCCAAGTTCATCAAACGAGAAGATGAACTGCCGCCAGCCGACGAAGTCGAGCTTGAATCGCGCCAAGAAGTAGTCCATTCCGTCCTGCGTCTTGTCCTCCGAGGGGATGATGATCCAGAGCGGCGAGTCGGTATCCTTCGCGGAGTAGAGCCGAAAGCTCAGAGCATTGAAGTGCGACCAATCGTGCGGCAGATCGAGCAGCGTTAGGTGGCGGCTCTCGACGGGGCGCCAGCGGATCGCGCCGTGGCCGTCGTGCGACGGCTCGGCGACCAGCATTCCGCCGCGCCACTGGTCGGGCTGATCGCAGGAGGAGATGACCAGCTCGGGCCGCTGGCCGAGCACGGCCGGGCAGGCGAGGCAGAGAAACAGAGCAAGCGTCATCGGAGCTCTCCGGAGGCCAGGTTGTCGGGAATCTTCGCTCGAGACCAGGCCACGACCTCCGCGACCAGTGCGACGCGCGGTCAGGAATCAACACAACCACCCTCGGCGGGAGGGTGGTTGCGCAGGTTCCGCACACGGGGCCGGCTAGTGCGCGGACAGATACATGTTCTTCATGCCCAGGTGGAAGCGAAAGGTCCCGTTGCCGTATAGCGGCATCGCGTAGAAACGATAGGTTCCGGTGTGCAGGGCCGTGAAGTCCACGGACTCATTGCCGTAGCGAGTGAAGCGGTAGGTCTGGCCATAGGGGTTTACGACATACAGGTCCATGTCGGGGCGCCATTGGCCGCAATGATAGGCGCCCGGTGCGCGCAGGTCGGCGTGGTACTTAGCGCCGGCGTGCAGATACGCGGTGAAGGTATAGGTATGGCCGGCGATGCCATAACGGGTCTCGTTGATGATTATGGCATACGCCGAAGCCGTCGAGGCCGTCAGGACCATCAACAGAAACGCGCTCGCTGCCATCAGAAAGGTCTTCTTAGTCATCGGGTTCACCCCCGGAGAGTTCAAATCGCCTGATAGAATCATAGCCACTTCGTCACTCGCCTATGGTGACAGTCGTCACGACAGGGGCGTGACCGCCGTCACTGCACAGCGGCGGCCCAGCCTGTGCGCCGGGCGCTTTGGGAGGTCTGCCTGATCTCCCAGACGAAGCGCCTTCCCAGAGCGGAGCAGTCCCGAGGGGATGATGACAGAATGACAGGGCTCCTGATCGCCTCGGTCTTGGCGGCGACGCCGGCAGCGACGACCGACTTCCCGGTGCTGGATGGCAGCCGGCAAGCCACGATTGTCCACGAGCGCGAGGCGCGAGGCGAGACCGTCCAGGCCTACAAGGACCTCGCCGCGTACCTGAAGCGCGCCACGGGCCGGGACTTCACGGTCGTCTCGGAGGAGGAGTTTCAGCCGAAGGCCGAGGCCTGCCCCATCTATGTCGGCCTGTGCCACGGCATCAGCCCGCAGGACTGGCGCGCGCTGGATAAGATGGACCGCGACGCCTACCTCGTCCACGTCACGCCCCAGGCAGTGTATCTCGCTGGGCCCCGCCCATGGTCCACCTACTGGGCAGTCTGTCAGTTCCTGGAGGACTATGTGGGCGTGCGGTGGCTAATCCCCGGTCCCCTGGGTGAGGACGTGCCGCACCACGACAGGATCGTCGTTCCGATCGGGAGGCACCTGTACACTCCGGCGATCCTGTCGCGTCTGTGGAGCGGCGCGGGGCCCGGCGGCGTCTGGAGCTTGCGGCAGCGGATTCATGGCAGGTACCGCTTCCATCATAACTTGCTCCACGTGTTCGACCCGGCGAAGTACTACGACCAACACCCGGAGTGGTATCCGCTGCGCGGCGGGAAGCGCTACCGGCCGGGCAAGAACGACCATAGCTGGCAGCCCTGCTTCGCCACCGAGAGCAGCGTCAAGCACGCCGCGGACGTGGCGCGGGCCGCCTGGGCCGCCAATCCGGACCTCGAATCGTTCTCGTACGGCTGCAACGATGGCCAGGGCTGGTGCGAATGCGAAGTCTGCAAGGCAATGGACCGGCCCATCGAGCCGTGGGACGGCTTCGAGGGCACGTATTCGTACCGGTTCTACGGCTGGCTGAACAAGGTGGCCGCCGAGCTGGAGAAGACCGACCCGGATAAGATGCTCGGCTGCCTGGCGTACTCGACCTACATCCTGCCGCCCGAGGAGATGGGCCTGCACAAGAACATTATCCCGTACCTGACGAGCAATCGCGCCGACTACTGGGACCCGGTCTTCAAGGCCAAGGATCAGGCGCTGCTGGAGTGGTGGGGGCGCGTGGCGCACCAGATGGGCATCTACGATTATGCGTACGGGATGGGCTTTGCGATTCCGCGGATCTATAACCACCTGTTTCAGGAGGCCATTCAGCACGCGGTCAAGCACGGGGTCAAGGGCTTCTACGCCGAGGTGTATCCCAACTGGGGCCTCGACGGGCCTAAGCTGTACGTGATGTCGCGCATCCTGTGGAATCCGAACGTGGATGTGGACGCGCTCACCGACGAGTGGAATAGGCGAATGTTCCGCGAGGCGGCGCGGCCGATGAAGAAGTATTTCGCCCGGTGCGAACGCGCGTGGCGTGAGCAGAAGACGGGCAGCGGACACTGGGCCTATCGCCTGGCCGCCGATCCCAAGCAGTTCGAAATCTTCCCGCCGCGGGCGCTCAAGGAGTGCACGCGCTACCTCGACCAGGCGGCTGCGCTGGCCCGGAGCGACCTCGTGAAGCAGCGGATTCACTTCTTCCGCAAGACCTGGGACGTCACGCTCCTGCTGGCAGGGCGATACTGGGCGGCGAAAGAGGTGCAGGTGCTCGTTGATCGGGGCGCACCGATGAAGCAGGTCGCGGCGGCGCTCCGGAGGATGGCCGACCAGATTACGGCCGTGGACATTGACGCGTACATGGAAGAGAAGGTCGGCGACGATCCGGTCGCGTTTCACCCGCCCAAGGAGGGCTGGATCGCGCCGCTCAAGGCGGGCGCCGAGACGAATGCCAAGCGCTGGAGCGCAGCGCACATAGCGGAGGCCGTGGTACGGGAAGCGCAGAGGTCAGGCCGGCTCGACGCTGCGGAGATCCGCAAGGGAATTGAAGCCCGGGTCGCCGAGACGTTCGGCCCGGGCGGCTCCGACGTCTACCAGCAGACGGTCGCCCAGATCGGCGCCATGGCGTCAAAGGTTGCTACGGTTGTGCGGGCCCAGAACCCGCCGAAGGTTGACGGCATCCTGGATGACGCGATCTGGAAGCGGGCGGACGAGATGTCCGGCTTTGCCAAGTGGGGGCAAGTGGCCCCATCCGCGTACGTGACCAAGGCCTGGCTGGCCCATGACGGCAAGAACCTGTACGTGGCTCTCGAATGCCGTCAGGATACCTCGGACCTGCAGGTCGCGGCGGCCCCGCGGGACGGGAGAACCTGGCACGACGACTCGGTGGAGTTCTTCATCAACCCGGGCATGAGCGAGTTCCCGTACATCCAGTTCATCATCAACGCCAAAGGGGCGTTCTTCGACCAGTGGGCGCGCAATGACCAGCAAAGCTATCCGGAGCGCCTGGCGGCGAACTTCGACTGCGACTGGGCCGCCAAGATCGAGAAGGGCAAGTGGACCGCGGAGATGCGGCTGCCGCTGGCTGAGTTCGGCTGCGAGCCGGCGAAACGGCCCCTGCTGCGGGTAGATGTAGTGCGCAACGTGCAGGGCAAGCAGCCGGAGATCTCGGCCTGGTTCCCCAGCGTCGGCGCACACGCCGACCCGCTCAGCCGGGGGTGGGTGGTGTTCGAGTAGGGGACGACTCTCGCGTCCTGCGGCCAGGTGCCCACACCTGTGTCACTGCGAGGGCTGCTCGCGCTCGCAGTCCCTTTTTGTGCGCACGGCAACCCGAGCTTTCCCTGGCACACGACCGGCCCTCGCTACTGGGCGGTCCGCACTTCAACCGCGTCCGCCCAGATGACGCCGCGCTTGCTGGGCCGGAGGCTGAAATGCACCCACCGCGTGTTCTCGGGCACCTCGAAGTCCAGGCTTAGCTGCTGCCACTGCCGCCCGACTGCAACGTCCCGTGAGGGCGACTGCTTGAACCCGCTGACGCCGAAATGCACGCTCGCGCCCTCGCGGTCGGCTTTGACGTAGAGGCTCAAGGCGTACTTGCCGGGCTTGAGCCGCATGGGATATGCAATCACCGTCGGGCCCCCTTTGTCTGCCGGGCAGCGGATGAAGAGCGCGTGGCGACCCTCGATGGCCTCCAGCGGATCCGTCCCCCAACTGGCGCCGGGATGGTTGCCGTAGCTGACGTGGTAGTAGTCGGGGAAGCCGACGTTGGTCTGCTGCTCAAAGCCCCCATTGTGCAAGAGATTGTCCGCCGGCAGCGTGACTCTGTTCGGTCGCGGCGCCGCCGCGCGGTAGGCATAAATGCGCACGCCGAGCGCCTCGATTATGTCGTGAATCTCGCCCGTGGGCGAGACCGGCACCGCGCGGTCCTCGAACAGCACCTGGGCCTCGGGCTCGATCGGCTGAACTGCACACTGGACCGCAATCTCCCGGGGCTGCTTATCCGTATTGACGCAGAACACGTAGATGCCGCCATCGTAGCGCCGCGCCATCAGGTGTAGTCCCGGGTCCTCCTCCGGCGCAGTGACTTCGGGCGCCTGCTCGTGTGACAGCAAGACCGGCGTGAGCTCCTTGATTTCGGCAGCCATCTTGCGGCATTCGGCCCACATGGCGTCCACGAAGGGGTTGTTGTGCGGCGGTCGGCGAATGAAGTACTGAATGCCCGTCGCGCCGTGTACAATGGCCAGATAGGTCATGCAGCGCTGCTCCTGCGGTGTCGGCTCGCGCCCCCACCCCTCTCCACCCCCGAAGGCCTGCGGCACACACCAGATCGGCATGGCTGCGCCCGTCGCGTTGAGCACCAGGTCAACGGTATCGGCCACACGTGTGACCGGCCCGTTGGGGATCGGGTACGGGTCAACCATCATGATGTCCATGGCGTCCTGATACTCGTGCGCTTTCCCGGGAACGCAGAACACCACGGTCGTCGGATGGTAGGGGTCCAGCTCCTTCATCTGCGCGTTGTGAGCAATGTACCGATCCGGAGGAATGCGCCGCCCCGCGGGTTCGTCCGACAAGTACCAACACAGCAGAGCCGGCGCGTCGCGCTGGGCCGTCACGTCCTCGGCGAGCGCGGCCTTGACCTCCTCGGTCGGCTCCTGATCCGTGAGCTGTCGGACATCGTAGTGCATCCTCATCCCCACTGCGTCGGCTTCATCCAAGAAGGCCTGGATCACGGGCCGCTGCTCCCGGCGGAAGTCAGTGCTGAAGTTGTGATACACGCAGATCAGGTTGAACTTGAAGGCGCCTTCGAGCTTAAGGATGTCCTGAGGGTCTTCCTGATCGTAGAAGGCGCCGTGATGGGTGTAAAAGCCGAAGGGAAAGAAGGGCTTTCCGTTCACGATCAGGCCACGCGTGAGGTAATCAATCTTGACCTCGTTGGGCTTGGGCGGTGCCTTGCTGAACTTCGCTTCGGCCCGAGCGATCACATCTGCTCCGCGTCCCAGCGTGCATGAGATCGTGTGCCGACCGTCGGGAACCTTGGCCAGATCGAACGGAACTGCTGTTTGCTGATCGGTCAGGGACAGGGCGCGGGTCGGGAAGCCGGGTCCCTCCAGTCGCGCGGACAGTCCTTCGGGGTTGATTTCGCTCGCCAACGCAATGATGAGCTCGGCCTGCTTCTCGTGCGTGTAGAGCGACAGCGAGGGGATGAAGCGAAAGATCGCTTTCGCCTGTACCGGCAGGCCCTGGACGCGGAGTACCTCGGTGTCATCCGCGGCATTGGCGACTAGCAGCCGCAGTGTGAAGCGTCCCGGACCGCCCAGGGAGAGCTTGAGGTCCAACGGCACGGGTTGCTCTTGCAGGGCCAGGGATGCCTCCCGCCTGGCCACCTGCTTCTCGCCGGCGAACGCCTCAAGGCGCGCCTTCACCCTTGCGGGCCCTTCCTTCGTGCGACCCAGCTTACACTGCACTCGCGCATAGCCCTCTTCCGCTTCCCGGCTCCACTGGAAGTCGCTGACCGTCACGCCGCCCACCGGTTCGGCCGAGGGTTCGAACCTGAGCTCGACGACCTCCTTGTACTGCTTCCCTTTCTCGAGCTCCTGATCCCAGCCTAGGAAGAACGTGCCCTTGTCACGATCATCATAGAGAGTCATATCGTGGCTCGTTGTCAGGTGCCAGGTGCCGAACACAGAGCCGAAGCTCATGGAGCGCAGTCCGCTCCACAGCACGCGCCGATCCGCCTTCCCGTAGGTCATGCGTCCCTGCTGCGCCTTCCCTTGTGCCACTACCTTATAGGTTGCGCCGTCGAGCCACGGGACCGCCGGTCGCCACCCAAGCTGGAGATGCGCGTCCTCGCGGCTCGTCTGCTGGAACTCGTACTCCACCGTCACCTTGTTCTCCCTTGTCACCGTGACCCGCTTGGTATACGAGAAGTCCTCGCCTCGCCGGCCGATCGTCAGCACCTTCACCCCCTCCCCATCGGTCAGCGTTGCCCTGGCATCACCCTTCCTACTCCCATAGAACGCCCGTGTCCACTTCGCGTTGTGCACCGTGAACTCTGCGCTATACGGGCCGAAGGCCTCCACGCCCTTGTATTGCACAGTCATCCCGCTCTTCGCTTCCCAGATAACTGTGACGTCGCCCACGACCACCTCGGCCCGCGTCAACAGGTCCTCGTCCGCCGTTACAGAAACCATCCCCGCAGTCAGAGCAAGCGTCAGCACCACTGCCTGTAGATACGCGTCGAACATGTGGCATCACTCCCATCGCGTGCAGCCCCACAAGCGGAGGTGTAATTCACACGTCAGCGTCCAGGGGCCTTCCCACAAGACAGTACCGTGTCCACAAGCGTCACTGTGCTCTCCAGATGCGCCGAGGCACAAGCGAACCCCACCGCTGCCACTACCACTTCCAGCGCATTAGATGCACGCCCGACCCGAAGTAGATGCCGGTATCAGTAATCGCCCATCCGCAGGAGATCTGGCGGCCCGGGCGCGCGAATTCCTTGACGTCGTACGTCTGAGGGTCAATCGTGAAGATGCATTGGTCCGTGAGGCCATAGATCAGGCCATCCTTCCACAGACCGAGGGAGACCTCGCGGGGGTTACCAACTGCCATATCCTCCTGATGCACGATCTTGCGCTGGGTGACATCGTAGACCACGAGCGTTGGCCCACTGAGAAGCGCGAAGACCTTTCCGCCGGCCTGGGCCAGCGAGATGACCGAGCCGCGCCCGGCAAGTGGGACGATGTCAATGACCTTGTCCTTCTTCACGGGGTCCCAGGCGAACAAGTGGGCGTCGGTTTCCGTAACGTGTGCGCCC
>JALGUG010000105.1 GCA_029820995.1 Candidatus Zipacnadia bacterium | reverse complement strand
GGCATGGCGGGACTGGTGCTCGAGTTCGTGTTGCTGCTGGGATTTCAGACCGTGTACGGGTACGTGTATCACAAGATCGGGATCATCGTGGGTACGTTCATGATCGGCCTGGCCGCCGGTGCCTGGTGGGCCGCCCGGTACGAGGAGCGCCGCGGTGTCGGCATCGTCGGGTTGGCGGGGGCGAATCTGGCCATCGCCGGTCTCGCGGTCGCGACGCCCGGTATTCTCATGCTCCTGTCCACGGCCGGGGCCACCTGGGCCAACCTCCTGGGCGCCCAAGTTGTATTCCCGCTGCTGACCGGAATTGTGGGGGTTGTGGTCGGCGGGATGTATCCCTTCGCCACTGCGGCGCTCACGGCCGGGGGCATGGAGGCCGGTCGCGCCACGGGGCTTGTTTACGCGGCGGACCTGCTCGGCGGATGCCTGGGTGCGCTGGTGGCAAGCGCCGTGCTCGTGCCGATCCTGGGGATTGGCGCCACCTGCGGCGTTGTTGCGGCGCTGAACGGTCTGGCAGCACTCTTGGCGGTCGCCGGCAAGCGGCCGGCGCCGCCTGCTTGAGGCTGGGCCGGCCTGCACCTGCTATCTGCTTCGGCCGGTCACGGCTGAAGAGTGTACGTCAGCGACCCCTGCTCGCCTTTGACCAGCAGTCCATTCGCCGCCAGCCAGAGCGTGTTCCTAACCTCGGGGACCACGCACTTGATTGTGCGGTACGACTGCGCGCCCACCTGCAGCGTCTGCTCCCCCTTGAAGTCGAAGGTACAGTTGAGCACCTTGGCTGACAGGGCGTGGAAGAGCTGCTTGGACAAGGTCGCGCCCGGTGCCACACCCATTCTCGCTCCCAGCAGCGACCAGGTCGCCAGAGCGTTGTTGTCGAAGGCCTCCCAGCCCTCGGGCAGATCCACCGTCGTCTGGTGCGAGATCTCGCCCTGTCGGCCGGAGACTTCCACTTTGCCGCCCTTGAAGCGACACTCGACCTGGTACTCGATGTTCCCCATCTTGCCGTTCACAGTGTAGGCGGTCGGCCGCAGGTCCTGGCCCACCAGCAGGTCCGACTGCAGGATGTGACGTTTCCCGCCCTGCGCAACGTTCATCTTCGACACCACGCGGTATGCTGCGGGCCCTGCGCCCTCGGCCGCAGTCACCGTGAACTCGAAGGTGCCGATGGGCGTTCCCCGCTCGGCGAACTGGTAACGGTAGGGCTGGTTGAGCTTGAAAGGAAGCGCCAGCGCTTCCGACCCGCCCGCAGGCGCGGCCTCAGCAGCGCCCGGCAGCATTGCAGCGCCGACAAAGAAGGCGGTCGGCAGACACACGAAGAGCAGCGGAGTAGCACGAAATCGGTTCATCATAGGGGACCTCCCGGGGCAAACTGCTAAGCCAGTAGCAAGGAACTTGCCTGAGGGGACATGCCAAACGGGGGCGGTTGGCGCCATCACTGCGGCATCATTTCCATCACTGCGTGGGGCTATCGTCTGCAGGCGCCCACGCGCTATGACACCTACGCCCCGCCCGCGGCGGGCTTCTTCGCAGGCTTCTCGGCGTTCGTCTCCGGACTGGATTTCGGCGGGGGCCGGCCCTGGGCTTTGGCGGCCGGCTCCGGCTTGGCGCCTGAATCCTTCGCTGCCGCCTTCGATTGCGTCGTCGGGGGCGAGCCCTGGGCCTCCGCCACTTGAACCTTCGCCTCGCGACCGGGAATGGCCCCCAGCAGCAGCCGATGCTGCGAGGGCTCCGGAGCGCCGTCCGGCGGCTCGAGCGTGACCATGACGTGGTCAAAGGCCGTCGGGGTCAGCCCCGTGGCCGCGATGCTGACGGCCAGGTCGGCCGTGACAACAGCCTTGCCGACGCCGCCCTCGTGCCGCGGCACCACGTCGAGTTTCCCCACGCTGACCGTCTTTCCGCTCTTCGCGTCAAGCAGCCAGCCTTCGTAGTAGTAGCTGCCCCCTTTGGGCGGCTTGGCCTCGCCGTTCTTCTGGGCGGTGTACGGCGTCGCGTCGCACAGGCTCGGCGGCGGCGGCTCGGGCAGAAGCGGGAGATGCGCCCCCAGCATCACCGTGCTCCCCTCCACCCGGGCATAGCCGGAGTACAGCTTGCTGTCGGCGCTCAGAGCGAAGGCCAGGGTCGAGCGATACTTCTCCGTCGGGAAGGGGCCCCGCAGCGGCTCCAGCTCGTTGGGCAGCGGGTCTCGATCGTCCTCCTCGAGCGTAATCACCAGCAGGTCCGCTGTCTGCGGATCAATCCCCAGTTGCCCTAACGGGAATTCCTCGATAGCATTGCCCTGCAGGTCAACGGGCAGGACCCCAAGGCTGACCGGACTGCCCGCGTCCGTGTCCTGGGCCCAGACCTCATAAAAGAGCCCGCTGCCAGTTCCCTTGCCGGTCACGAAATTGTAGGGATCGTTGATTCGGTCGAGATTGGTGACCTCGATGCGCACCTTTGCGCCCTCCAGATAGGCGACCCCACTGGGGAGGTGCAGCGCGTACTTATCCTCCGGACTGCGGGCGTTGAACGGCACGGCAAAGGGGATCGTGTTCGCCAGCAATACGGCGTGTGAAGGTGTGTCCGGCAGCGGAGGCTGCCACGTGAGATAGATTGCGTCCAGGTCCTCCCACTTGACTTTGGCCGCGCTCAAGGCCGCCTCGGGGTCCGCGGACAGCTTCCAGGTCTCGTACTTGCCGATCGCGGGCCCCTGGCGCTGCAGGGCGCCCAGATGGACGGACCGTTTCGTCTCGGCGTCGTAGGCCCAGGCGTGGAAGGCACAGCCCGGATGGGCCTCGCCGGCCCCGGGCCCGGCCTCCGGCGCTTTCGCCGCCGGCGCGAGCTGTGGCGGCTCGCCATCACCACCTTCGTCGCCGCCGGAGCTTGCCTGGACCGCAGACGCCGTCACCGAAAGCTCGAACTCGACCCTATTCCCGACCAGCCGGGCCTCGCAGTCGTAATCCTCCGGCTGGGAGGGAAGCGCCAAGGTCAGTTTGCTCTCGCTGCCTGCGGCCGGGCAGGGCCCGCGCAGCACCTGATTCGGGCTGAGCGCGGCGACGCCATCGTCCGGTTCCAGCGATAACACCAGCTCCGCCTCCGGCGCCGGCTGAGACGGCAGTTGCGACAGATCGCATGACAGGGAGGCCTTCCCCTCTTTGGGGACAACAACGCCCAGAGAGGTCGCCTCTTGCTCGGCGCCGGCCAGCAGCCAAGCTTGATAGAACCATCCTTGGCCATCACCGCCGCCAGTCACGAAGTTCTGCGGATCGGCGACCGGATCGAGTCCGGAGAAGGTGACGGTCAACTTCGAGCCCTCGCGCCGCGCCGTCGCGGTCGGCAGCGTCTGATTGAGTTCCGGTACCGGGGAGCCGTCATTCCACCAGAGGTCGAACACGAGCGCCGGACGCTCCACAGTTGCCTCGGCCCCTTTGCGCTCGGCGGTTGGCGCGGTTGTCCCGCGGCCCGCTCGGCCACTGCAGCCGGACACCAGAGCCAAGATCAGCAGGGCCGACACCCACAGAAACCAGAGTCTTATCGGTTTCATGCTCTCACCCGGAGGCGGCTGCTAGAGTGTCTCGCCGGCCGGCCTCCAGAAGTACTCGAAGTTAGCCACCTGGGAAGGTCGCTGCCATTTGGCATGTCCGTCGGCGAAGCCGAATAGGCAGCCGTCATTGTGCCGCTCAGAAGGATACACATAATCAATGCCCGCCGGCAAGGTGTGATTGGGCGGCGTAACGTACCATCGGTTCGCCGGGACCCAGAGGTAGTTGCTGGCGCCCGCGTTCTTCTCGCCGTCCAGGGTCGCGTCGGCAAGCAAGATCTTCTTCGCCGGATCCCAGAAGACTCCTACCGCCTGCCCACTGGCGTAGTAGTTGAGGCCGTAGCCCGGGTTGCGGTCCTTGCGACTGGGGCAGACGTTGATGTCAATGTTCCGCGTGTAGGCGAGGATCTCGTCGTACCACATGATGTTGTTCCCGGGATAGCATCGGCTCCCCGGGCGTCCCGTGGTCCCGACCGGGTACGTTTCCTCGAAATCCTGGGAGTACATGCGCAGGGCCAGGCAGAGCTGCTTGACATTGTTCAGACAGGAGGCCTGGCGTGCCTTGGCCCGCGCGCGCGAGAACACCGGGAACAGCATGCCGGCCAGAATGGAGATGATCGCGATGACCACCAGCAATTCAATGAGGGTGAAGCCGTCACCGACGTGACGTCGTGCCATCACGGACCTCCTCCGTCCACAGGCACCACGAGCCACCCGAGCTACCATTTATGAGAACACGCGCGTGTCCGCAGATGTTGCCCCGGCCGTCTCCCGGTCTGTTCGACGATCCGGCGCCCGTTGCAGTTCAGCGCACGGGCTTGAGCGTCCAGCAGTCGACCCCCAGATAGTAGCCCTTCGACTTCGGATTATGTCCCACGGCTTCGAACTTGAGCCGGTGCCGGCCCTGCTTGAGGTCGAAGGCCCCCAGGGAGGTCTTCCCGGCATACACGACCGTCGGAGCATAGGTGTCCACCGGCTTCCCCGCGGGCCGATCGTCCAGGTAGGTCTGCACCCGGGCGTAGTCCCAGCTTTTGGTGAAGTAGACATCCAGGGCGTACTTGCCGTCCTTGGGCACATCGGTCTCGACAACGATGTACGCGCCCTGCCGCGTGCCGCGGAACCAAAGCTGCACGCCGCCGCTCCAGTGCCCCCCCAGGGACTGCGGGCCGAAGGCGCCGCCTTCCGCCTTCAGGACCTTGGCGTGTTCGCCCTCGATTGCCCCGGCAACTAGCGGCCGCTGCAGCCGGAGATAGTCCAGGCCCACCTTGTAGCCCCGTGATTTCTCGGCCCGGCCGACCACTTTGAGGGTGATCTCGTTGCCCTGGGGCTTGAGGTTCACCTTGCCCAGGGACACCGGCCCGCCCAATCGTAGCGTCTCAGCGTAGCAAGAGACGGGATTGCCCAGCGGCCGGCCCCCTGCGAAGGCCTGCACGTCGCCGTAGTCGGGCCCGTGCGTGAACCGCGCCAGAAGATTGTGTTCGCCCCGGGCTCTGCCGGGCAGGTCGAAGGTGATGCTGTCGCCGACCTTCGCGGCGGGGAACAGGAGCTGTCGGCCGCTGCTCCACGAGAGCGTCGCGCGCTCGACCGCCACCTGGGGCCCCGACGTGGCCTGGAGCTTGAGATTCTCCGCTTCGATGACCCCGCGCTCCTTCGGACTCCGGGCGAGCTGGACGCAGTCCAACAGCAGGTGCCCGGGCTTGGTCACGCGGAAGGTCAGCGTGTGCTGTCCCGGCTCCAGCCAGCGTCCCTGAAAGACCACGGAACCCGACTTCTCCAGGTCCGCCGACTGCACGGGAAGCGCTTCGCCGTCCAGCACCGCCTCGAACTGGGCCGGGTCCTCGGTGCGTCCCACGTATGCCGTAAGGTAGTAGGCATCCTCTCGCTCGGCGCTAATCCGGGCGGGTGGCAGCGTCTCGCCCACCTGCCGCATGCCGCAGTCGAGGGCGTGACCGTGGCTGAACTCGTACGGGAGGTCGAAATCGTTCACGATCTTGAGGCCCGCCTGGCCGGGTGCGGGGAACAGCTCCTCGCACTCCAAGGCATAGGGCAGCGACCGTCCCCAGGGCTGGCGCTGGGCCACGCTCAGCGGGGTGAAGAAATCGTCATTCGGCTCGACCTGATACCAGTACGCGGTGCTGTTGTAGTCCTCGGCATAGGGCGGATAGTTCTCGATGGTCATCTTGAACGACTTGGTGAACGGGATGCTGTCGGGAATGTGCCAGCGATAGCAGCAGGTGCGTGTGCCGGCGCGGTAGTTGCAGGCGAACAGCGGCTGGATCAGCAGCCGAATGCCCCAGGCGTCGCCGAAGTAGTCCTCGGAGCCGGTGCCGAAGGTCGAGGGGAAGTCCTCGCCGTCCACCCAAACCTTCTCGTCCCCCTCGCCCCACCAGCCGGGCACGGGATGGTCTATGCTCAGGTGGACACCGACGAACTGGCCCCTGCCGCGGCACTGCAGGAAGGGATAGTCGAACACTTGGGACGGCGACTCCCGGCGGTACTTGCAGTGGAAGTAGGCGGTCTGTGGCGTCATCCCACGCTCGGGGTGATAGCCCACGTGCCAGCTCAGCTCACACGGCTTGGTGCCCTCGTTGATCGCCTCCAAGAGGCCTCGCTGCCGGAAGGGCATGGGCCAATAGCAATAGTATTCGCTCTCGGTCATCCCCAGCGGCAGCGACCTGTACAGGTTCTCCTGCCAGCCCGTCCCGAAGAAGTCGCCCAGCGGGGACCAGATACTGGGCTCCTGCTCATTGTCCCAATAGCCGCGCAAGAGCACCTTCCGCAGAGCATAGCGCTCGGAGCTGTGCAGCTTGGCCGCGAAGGAAGTGATGACCCGAGGGCCATTCAGATCCACCAGGGTCACCCGCTCGCCCGGCTGAAGCGTGACCTGTCCATGAATCCGCTGCGTGTCGGGACGCAGGGCATTGGGGTTACGCCCGCAGTTGGACCACTGATCGCAAACCTGCTCCAACACGCGCGTTTCCTCTGCGGTGAGCGGAAGCCGGAATGTACGGAGCTTCGTGTCGGCCGGATAGGTCTTATAGCCGATGTGATAGTACTGCCCGTGCCGCTTGTCGGCCGTCACCTTGCAGCTCCGGGCATAGGGTATCGGCAGGTAGCAGTCCGAGGCCGACTGCCGGGCGCCGCGCTTGTAGACGAGCGGCCTGCGGAAGGGCTCCAGGTTGCCGGAGAAGATCTCGTTGAAGTCGAACTCGTACGTCGGCTTGGTGTCGCCATCGAGGTAGAAGCGGATCTTCCCCTGGGGGTTGGCCGACCAGATCCGAAAGATGCATCCGGGGCCGGGCATCTCGGCCATTACGGCCTCGCCGTTCTCCTCGACGCGGATGTACTTGCCGGCATCGCCGTTGGCCGCCCAGCCCTCCGGCTCGTGCGAGCGGCGGTCATAGCTGGAGAACTGCTTGCAGCTCACGCCATCCTCCAGATACGGCAAGCTCTCCAGGTCAACCAGCTTGTGCAGGAAGTAGCAATAGTCGCGCACGAGAGGTTCGGGAGCAGCCAGAGAGGCGGAAGAAGACACCAACAAGAGCAGCGAGGACAGGGTCAGGCAAACGCGCATCGGAGATCCCCCTTCCGACAGTTCCGTCGACTCTTTCACGACCTGCCCTGTCAGGTCCTTCCCCCGACGGGCGGGAGGAGGCTATTGGGATGATACCGAAAGCGGTAGAACCGAGCGTCACTATTGCGCCAGGAGGGGACCAACGATGCCGGCATGTTACATTGCCGATCTGAGCTCGCCCGAGTACGAGAAGTTTCTGCAGCACTGCGATACGGCTGTACAGCCCATTGCCTCGGTGGAAACCCACGGGCCGCACCTGTCGCTCTGCGCCGACAGTCTGGCGGGCGATGCGCTGCTGGCCCGCGCCGCCGAGCGGCTCCGGGCGGACGTGCTCATTCTGCCGACGATTCACTACGCGATTGTCGTGCAGCATGGGCAGCGGCGTAATCCGGTGTATCCGGGGATGATCGGCGTGAGCGACGAGACGCTGCTGGCGGTGCTCAAGGACGTGGCGGCATGTCTGGCCCGCGACGGGATCCGCAAGCTGCTCTTGTATAACGAGCACGGCGGGAACAGCGCGCTCATGCCCGTGGCCCGGTGCCAGATCGAGGCCCAACAGCCCGAACTGCACGTCTTCGATTACTTCGTGACCACCGGGATGGATATCGCGGGCTTGTTTCCCGGCGAACAAACCGGTCACGGCTGTGCCTTCGAGACTTCGCTGGACCTGGCCCTCTGCCGGGACCATGTGTGGCTGGAGACCAGGCCGGAGGCCAATCCGCCACGCCGACTGCCTGCCGAGGAGCTCTCGGACCTGCGGTTCTTCCCCGACTGGGTGTGGACCACGCGCGGACGGGGCTACATCGGCGACCCCATGAAGGCGAGCGTGGAACAGGGCGAGCAACTCGTGGAGCAGGGGCTGGCGAAGCTGGTGCCCGCCCTGGAGAGGCTGGCGCGGCTGGACGTGGCCGAGCTGGCCCCGGTGGAACTGCCCAATGAGCCGCTGAAGTGAAGCGGGGACACGCTGCCTTCGCGCGGAGGCGAGGCGGCCGATCGGACACGGATTGTCATTGCGCCGACCGGCACGCTTGACCGGATTGGCCGGACCCGCATACGATAGGTTCGAAATGGCTACTGAACGTGTCGGTTACCGGCAGATCTTGCTGTTGCTCGACGGGTCAGCAGTTGCAGAGCAGGCGGTGCCGCACGCTGCCGCCCTGGCGGAGGCCACGGGCGGCAGCATCGAGGTGCTGCGTGTCGTGCCGGCTTCCGCCGGAGCAGGCGGAAGCTCGCGGCAAGCCGGCCGGGAGCAGAAACCGGGCACTTCTGGCGGCGCCTACGTTGAGAACGTGGTCCAGCAACTGGCGGCGAGAGGCCTCCGAGCGAGCGGGACGGTGCGCACGGGTGTTGTGGACGAGGAGATCCTAGCCTACCTGCAAGAGAGTAGCGCGGATCTGGTCGTGATCTGCACGCGCGGGGAAGGCGGCTGTCGGTGGCACTACGGCAGCATCGCGGATCGTGTGCTACGCCTTTGCTCGATGCCGGTCCTCCTTGTACGCGCAAGTAGCGCAGCCGCCGACGAAAGCGGAGCGCAGCGATGATCAGTCTGACGCGGTTGCTGCTGGGGCAGCGCGGCCAGGGCGACCATTTGCGCTACGACCGGGGTGATCGGGAGCCCTGGTACCGGTCTAGCGAGGCCGCGCTTAAGCGCCGACCCGTGGTGGTGTGGAACGTCACGGGGCAGTGCAACCTCCGCTGTGCGCACTGCTATGCTGCCAGCGGGCCAAGCGCCGGCGAGGACGAGCTGACGACGGACGAGGGCGTGCGGCTGCTGAAAGACCTGGCCGACTTCGGCGTTCCCGTGGTGCTGTTCTCCGGCGGAGAGCCGCTGCTGCGGCCGGATCTGCCGAGATTGGCTGAGCACGCGGTGCGGCTCGGCTTGCGAGCCGTCGTCTCGACCAACGGCACTTGCCTGACGCGCGAGCTGGCCTCCCGGCTGAAGGATGTCGGCGTCAGTTATGTCGGGGTGAGCCTGGATGGATTGGAAGACACGAACGATGAGTTCCGCGGTGTTCGCGGAGCCTTCCAGCAGGCCCTGGAGGGGCTGAGGAACTGTCGCGAGATCGGTCTGCGCGTGGGACTGCGGTTCACCGTCAGCCGGCGGAACGTGAGCGACCTGGAGGGCGTGTTGGACCTATGCGACCAGGAGGAGATTCCGCGCTGCTGCGTGTATCACCTGGCCTACGCGGGCCGGGGCGCGAAGTTAGCCGCCGAGGACTTGTCGCCACAGGAGACGCGGGAGGTAGTGGAGCTGCTCTGCCGGCGAGTGCAGAGCCAAGCCGATGGCGCGCCGGAGCTCGAGCTGCTTACGGTAGACAATCATTGCGACGGCATCTATGCGTATCTGAAGCTGGTCGCGGAGGACTCGTCTCGAGCCGGCGAGGTGGCGGCTCTGCTGTCCCGCAGCGGCGGGAACAGCTCGGGCGTCGGGATCGGCTGTGTGGACGAACGCGGCGATGTGCACCCGGACCAGTTCTGGCGCTCATGCACTCTGGGCAACGTTCGGGAGCGACCTTTTGGACAGATCTGGACGGACCTGTCGAACGCAGTCCTGCGGGGCCTCAAACACCGAGCGCCGCTGATCAAGGGGCGGTGCGCAGCAGATCACTGCCGATGGTTCGATTGGTGCAACGGCAATCTCCGCCTGCGGGCCGAGGCGGCCGGCGATCTGTGGGGCCCGGACCCGGCGTGCTACCTGACAGACGCCGAGATCGGACGCTGAGGGGCTGCGGGGTCCACTACAAGTGGTTTCATAACCTCAAGAATCAAGGGCAGTCGCGCGTAGACTTGCTCCTACAGAGGTTGTGAAAGGGCTGCTAGGGATAAATGCCGCGTACGCGGATGGCCTCGGCCACGCGCTTCACAGCCAGCGCCGTAGCCGCCTGGCGGAGTGTGAGTTCCAGGCGCAGGTGCTCAGCCCAGACAGCCTCCAGCGCTTTAACCATGAACTCCTGGAGGCGACTGTTCACGGCGGTCTCGGTCCAGAAGTATTGATCCAGGCCCTGGACCCATTCGAAGTATGAGACGGTGACACCGCCGGCGTTGGCCAAGATGTCCGGTATGACGGGGATGCCTCGGTCTTTGAAGATCTGGTCCGCGTCCGGGGTCGTGGGGCCGTTGGCCACCTCGGCAATCAGCCTAGCTCTCACGCGCGGAGCGTTGTCCTGCGTGAGCACGCCCTCCAGGGCGGCAGGGATGAGCACGTCGCACTCCAGCTCCAGCAGCTCGGCGTGCTTGATCTGCTGTGCTTCCGGGTAGGCCGCGACAGTCTGCTCGCGGGCCTTGGCGCGGCGCACCTCCGGGATGTCCAGCCCCTGCTCGTTGTAGATCGCGTCGCGGCTGTCGGACACGCCGATGACCTTTGCTCCAGCCTCCTGCATGAGCGCGGCGACCACTGACGCGGCGTTGCCGAACCCCTCAACTGCGACGCGGGCGCCTTCGACCGGCATGTTCAGCTTCTCCATCGCCGCCAGAGTCACAAAGACACAGCCGCGTCCCGTGGCTTCCTCGCGGCCCTCTGAGCCGCCGACAGCCAGGGGCTTACCGGTCACGACGCTGGGCACGCTGTACCCGCTCTTCATGCTGTAAGTGTCCATGATCCAGGCCATCACTTGCGGGTTCGTGTACACGTCGGGCGCAGGAATGTCCTTGTCGGGGCCAATGATGTCGGCGATTTCGAAGGCGTAGCGGCGGGTCATGCGCTCCAATTCCCTCAGCGACATCGCTTTCGGGTCACAGGCCACGCCGCCTTTGGCGCCGCCGTACGGCATGCCAATGACCGCACACTTCCACGTCATCCACATGGCCAGCGCCTTGACCTCGTCGAGGTCCACTTGCGGGTGATAGCGGATCCCGCCTTTGGACGGGCCCCGATCGCTATTATGCTGCACGCGGTGTCCGGTGAAGACCTGCAGAGTGCCGTCGTCCATCCACGTGGGGACCGATACGGTGACTATGCGCTTCGGGTGGCGCAACTTCTCGTAGATGTGCTGTTCCAGGCCGATGAGCTCCGCGGCCTCCCTCAGTTGCTGCTGGGCGGCCTGCCACGCTGTGGCTCCCGCAGTAGCCGGCGCCTGTGACGTTGACGACATAAGCTGTTCCTCCCGTTTGTTGCCGTGCACCTAGGGTTGGCCGCGTCCCGATCTCTGTCTCGCGAGGTCGTGCAACCGCAGTTGGACCTCGAGGTTCTTCAGACCGAGGGCCCCCGTTACCAGGGGCTCGCCGCGCCCCTGCGCCGCATCCACAAATCGAGCCAGCGACGTATGCACGAAGTCCTGCGCCCGCACCTCTCGCCCGGCGCGACGCAGGTATGCCGCGTAGACCCCGCGTTCGTCATTTCGTCCCTCGTATTCTACCACAACACCGTTAATCCCCCAGGCTCGGCGGATGCTCTCTTCGGGCGGCGTGTTCCGTGTCACCAAATGGCAGTCACAAGCTGTGCCGCGCGACAGGCCCCAGCGGAAGCGCGCGTCCACTCGCGCCTCGCTAACCTCGCAGGAGGCCGTTTCCCAATCCGCCTGGCCGTCCGGACAGAAGGCCAACAGGACGCTGATCGGGTGAGGGGACAGGTCCACCCAGATGGCCTCGCCCTGCCTGGGAGTCTTCGGCTTGGATTCCATCTGCATGAAGAACTCCCGCGGCGGATCATCAGGGGAGAGGCCGGTCAGCTCGTAGTACGGCGCTACACCGGCGGCATATTGCGTGTTGACGGCAAGAGCCCGTTCCAGCTCCTGCGCGGCGGCCACGAGCTCGGCGCCCTGCGCCAGGAGCTTCTCGGCGGGAAGGGTCTCGTCGTACACCAGGGGCTTTTCGCACATCACGTGGGCCCCGGCGTGCAGCGCAGCCAAGGCGTGCTCGTAGTGCAGCTCCGCGGGCGAACAGACCGCGACGCAGTCGGGCTGCTCGCGGTCAAGCAACTCCGCCACACTCGTGTACCCGCGCCCGGCAAAGCCCAGGGCGTCCTGCAACGCCAGCTTCGTGCGCGCCACTGTAGCCTCAGAGCTCCCCGCAAAGGCGACCAGCTCGCATCCTGCTTGAAGCAACCACTTGGCATGGTGCTTCCCCATGCCGCTCGCACCGATCACAGCCGCACGCATGCTCCCGCTCCTCTCCTGAGCCTCAGCGGAGACCGAACGCATGAAGGCGCTTCGACCGACCAGCATCGCGCCTGAAGGCGGTCCTACAAGGAGTGTGAAACAGGTTGTAGGGTACGGGGTTCGGCGCTCTGGTCGTTCATTCCTTCCGGCGGGCGGATTAAAGGTGTGGGCGGTCGCTCGCAGCATTACAGGAGGAGTTCGCCAGGGCGAGGCCGAAGCTCGGAGGGCTGCGCCGGCCGGCAGGGAGGGAAGCCATGAAGCTGAAGAGCAGCGACTTCCGCACGGACTTCGAGAACGGCAACGGCAGACTTGTGGAATTGGAGCCGCGCCTCGTGCGCTTCGAGGCGGAGGCGCGGCGCAGCCCCCGGCCGCTGTGGTTCCATTTCGAGCTGGCGCGGGTTCCGACCCGGGCGCTGCGCCTGGAGCTGGCCAATGCGGCTTCCTGCCTGGGCGGGCTCCGCAGCTTCGAGCCGGCCCGTCCGGTTTACAGCTACGATGGGACGAGGTGGCGTCGCTTCCGGCGCACCGGAATTGACCAGGCGGCCGGGAGCTTCTGGTTCGAAGGGACGCTGGCCCGCGGGCCGGTGCGGATCGCGTTCTCGCATCCGTACACGTACTCGGACCTGCGGACCTGGCTGACTACGTTGGGAGAGCGTCGCGGTCTGGCGATCGGCTCGGTTCGCCGCACCCGGCATGGCCGGGAGGTGCCGCTGCTCAGGCTGACGCCGCCGGACGGAGCCGAGGCGCGATTTGGCGTGTGGCTGGTCGCCCGGCAGCACGCCGGGGAGGCACCGGGCTCGTTCTCGCTGGAGGGTCTGGTGGGCTTCCTTCTCGGGCAACTGCCGGAGGCAAAGTGGCTCCGCCGGAACGTGGCTTTCAATCTTGCGCCGATGGTGGATGTGGACAGCGTGTACGAAGGCGCGTACGGCAAGGACGCTGCGCCGGCTGACTTCAATCGGGACTGGACCGATCGGCCGCGGCGCCCGACAATCCGCGCACTGCGGACCATGATTGGCCGCTGGGCGAGGGACCATCCCTATGACGTCAGCCTGGACTTCCATGCGCCGACGGCCGGCGAGCCGAACTACGCCTTCGTGCTGGCGCGCTCCCTAACCGACCGCGCCTTTCGCATTCGTCAGGAGCGGTTCACGACTCTGCTGGAGAAGCTGGCGCCCCGAGATTGCCCTTTCTCGCGAGAGTTGTGCCGCTGCCTGAACGAACAGCATCCCATCATGGACACCTTCGGGACCTATCAACGGGTCCACCACGGAGTGTTCGCGATTTGCCTGGAACACTCGTATCACCGCACGGGGAGCGGCGATTATGTGACGCCGGAGCGGCTCCGGCGGTTTGGCCGTGCTGTCGGCAAGACGTTGGCCGGCTACTTCCAGGCCGAGAAATCCTAGCCGTCTTGATCTTGACGTAGCGGGCCGGTACTAATACTATGAGGGGCTGGAAGTGCCGACGATCCAGTCGGAGGTTGCTGTCTGTACGGCTGCCGTTAGCCTTGGGCAGGAGGCGAGACCGTGAAGAAGGCTCTCGTTGCTATCGTGATCGTGGTGGTCTTGGTCGGACTGGGCCTGGTGGCTTCGAAGGTCCTGTTTGCGAAAGGGCTGCCGTCCGCCAAGTCGCTGGAGTCGGACTTCGCGGTGGCCGAGGAGGCTGCGAAGAAGTACCAGAGTGCGGCCCGGACCGGCGGCAGCAAGGCCGGAGCGAAGCAGGCGGCCGACTTTCTGTCCGGGCAGGGGGCCGTGAAGGAGGCGCAGGTGGCCAGCGACGGCCGGACGGTCACGGCGCTATTCAAAAACGGGATGAAGTATCACATCTTCCCGGAGAGCGTCTACCTGATGACCGGTGCGGGCAGCCCACCGGCGGCAGTGGCCTGGCACGAAGGCCTGCAGATGCCCGAGGAGCCGGCTCCGGACTACAAGGGCGCGTTCCTGCTGGACCTGGTGGCCTGGCAGTGTCACGAACAAGGCCTGCGCAGTCCAAGCGAGGCGGCGGAGTACTTGCTGCGGGACCACCAGGTGAACTGTGAGGTGGTGCGGCAGGAGAAGCCGAGCGACCAGGCAGCGAAGCTCGAGGACTGGCGCACAATGGGTGAGTACGCGCTGGCACTGGTGGTCACACACGGCGGCGTGGACGCCCTCACCAACGAGACGATCTTCCTCAGCGGCGTGCAGCCGGACCTCGAAACCAAGGACGAGGAGCTGGCGGAGCTGTACAAGGCCGGCGCGCTCAGCTTCGGCTGCAGCGCCGGCGGGCGGCACGAATGGGTGCTGCACCCCGGCTTTTTTGCAGGCGGCGAGTTCGACGACAACCTCGTGTACATGGCGGCGCCCGGCTCGGCCGCTTCGGACTCCGCGCAGGCGGGATTGAAGCAGGGCGGCGCCGCGGTCATGTGCGGATTCAATGCCGCGCCGTCCATGCCCGGAGCTTCGCAGATCACCGCGGCGTTCATTGACGAGCTCGTCAAGTCAAAGAAGCTCTCGGAGGCCATGGCCAGTCTGGCCAGCTCGGGGCTGGATACGGACCCGGGGTGGCAGCTCATTCCTCAGGCGGAAAGGCCGGCCCAGGCCGCCAAGTTGACGCAGCTTCCCGGCGGCGCCGACTTCACGGTGGACCGGC
>JALGUG010000411.1:475-3426 GCA_029820995.1 Candidatus Zipacnadia bacterium | reverse complement strand
AGGGCGCGATAGGCCTGGGCGGCGGGGCCCCGGCCATCGTACTCAGTGATCGGCATCCCGTACTCCGGCGCCTCTTGTAGCCGAACGGTCAACGGGATCACCGTGTCGCAGACCAGCGGCCCATAACGGCGGCGCACTTGGTCGGCGACGCGGGCGGCATGCCGGGTGCGGCGCATCATTGTGAGGACAATGCCTGCAATCTCGGGCGCTCGGGCGCCCAGGCGGCGCAGGTCCGCGAGCGTTTCGTCCAGTGCGCGCAAGCCGTGTAGCGCGGTGAAGGAACATTCCTGCGGGATCAAGGCGCCGTCCACGCACTGGAGCAAGGCCAGCACCATGCTGGACAGACCGGGAGGACAATCCAGCAGGATCCATTCATACCGGGATCGGAACGGGCGTAGCAGGGCGCGCAAGCGCTTGACGCGGGCACGCGGCGGCTCTTCGAGCAGCAGCGCCTCCATGGCGGCCAGATCGCGCTCAGCCGGCAGGAGGAACAGCGGCGCCTCCGGGAGCAGATGATGGACAGCCGAGGCCGGCTGCCCGCCACCGGCGAGCAAATGGTACACGCTGCGGTCCTCCGGGGCGAGCCGAACGCCGAGATTGATCGTCAGATCCGCACGCGGGTCCAGGTCCACCAACAACACGCGGCGGCCCGCCTCCGCCAGCGCGCCGCCCAGGCTGGCGACCGTTGTGGTCTTCCCCACTCCGCCCTTTTCGTTGGTCACGGCCAACGCGACGGCCTGTGGCACAATCGTGCTCCCGGCAATGCGGCTCTTGATACACGGCTCACGCCGCGCCGTGCCACACTCGTGTGCACGAGCAGCGGGGCACTGTGGGCGTAGCCGGCAGTGAAAGTCGTGGCGCTTTGAGTACGGTAAAGAGTACCGTTTAGTGTACCGTACAAGATAGCTATCAAGGTATGCGCTACGGTACTGGATACATTAACGTATGCGGCGCATCTGGTCAAGGGGTGCGTCGGCGGGCGGGCCCGAAGGCCGGCGTCGGCAGGGCTTGCGGCGTCGGCGGGGAACGTAGGGGTTGATCCGAGGGGAGCGGCGATGAAGATCCTGATGGTGAACCACGAGTTCCCGCCCGTGGGGGGCGGTGGCGGGAACGCGAACTATTACCTGGCACGCGAGATGGTGCGAGGGGGGCACGAGGTGGCGGTGGTGACCTCGGACTTCGCGGGACTGGCGCGGGAGGAGGTAGTGGAGGGGATCGAGGTGCGGCGGGTGCCGACGGGGCGGAACCGGCGGGACTTTGCGACCTTTGGCGAGATGGCCAGGTACTTGCTGGGCGCCGGGCGGGTGCTGTGGCGGTTGGGGCGGGAGCGGGAGTGGGACATTGTGCAGGTGTTCTTCGTGGTGCCGAGCGGGCCGGCGGGGATGGTGGCGGGGCGAGCGGCGAGGGCGCCGATGGTGGTGCGGCTGGGAGGCGGAGATCTGCCGGGGCATGAGCCGCGGCGGTTTCGGCGGACGGGGCGGGCGTTGAAGCCGCTGGTACGCTGGATGCTGGCGAGGGCCCAGGCGCGTGTCGTGAACAGCGCGGGGCTGCGGGCGCGAGCCGAGGAGGCATATCCGGGACTGAACTTCGAGGTGATCGAAAACGGGATTGACCTGGAGGAGTTCCGACCGGCGGCGGATCGGCGGACCGAGGGGCCGCCGGTGATCCTGGTGAGCGCGCGCCTGATTGAGCGCAAGGGGCTGCAGTTCCTGTTGCCGGCGCTGGGGGCCCTGCAGAAGGCGGGGGTGGCGTTCCGGCTGCGAGTGGCCGGCGATGGGCCCCTGCGGCCGGTGCTGGAGGCCCAGGCTCGGGCCGAAGGGCTGGAGGACCGGGTGGAATGGCTGGGCCTGCGGCCGCACCAGGAGCTGCCGGAGGTCTACCGCTCCGCCGATCTGTTTGTGCTGCCGTCGCTGAGCGAGGGGATGTCCAATGCCGTGCTCGAGGCCCTGGCCTCGGGGCTGCCCGCGATCGTTACGGACGTGCCCGGAACGGAGGAGCTGGTGCGTGACGGCAAGAACGGCTTCTGTGTGCCTCCGGGCGAGCCCGGGGCACTGGAGCGGCCTCTGGAGCGGTTGCTGAAGGATCCCGAATTGCGACGTCGGCTGGGACGCGCCAGTCGGGCCGAGGCCGAGCGGTTCGCGTGGAGCCGACAGGGGGAAAGGTATCTGCAGCTATACGAGCGGGTGCTGGCAGCGGCAGACGGCAAGGGCCGAGCGCACAAGGGAAACCGCACTGTTTAAAGTACTGTTTAAGGTGAACGCTGATGTTTACAGACCTTACGGGAGGGGCGTGATGAGAGGGGCGCTGCACAGCCGGGCGCTGAGCATGGGGGCGCGGGCGCTGCTGCGGCTGAACGGTCAGGCGGGGCGGATGCAGGCGCTGCGCGACTGGGAGCGGCTGCCGGAGGCCGAAGCACAGGGGCGGCTCAGGGCGCGGCTGCGGGGACTGCTGGAGTATGCGCGCGCGCACTCGGAGTGGTGGGCAGAGCGGATGAAGCTGGCGGGGTGCGACCCGGGGGCGGATGATGTGCTGGGGGAACTCCGGAAGCTGCCGCTGCTGAGACGGATGGAGATCCAGGAGCAAGGCGAGGCGCTGATGACGCGGGCGCCCGGCGAGCGGGGGGTGCGCTGGAATCGAACGAGCGGGTCCACGGGGGAAGTGACGTACTTCTACACGGACCGGAACTATCGGGCGTGGAACGAGGCGGACAAGCTGCGGTGGTACATGGAGAGCGGGTACGAGCCGGGCGAGCGGGTGGTGTTCCTGTGGGCGGCGCGTCGGGATCGGCCCACGGGGGCGGCGTGGAGCGAGCGGGCGGCGAACCGCTGGCTGCGAAACCTGGTGTGGATAGACACCATGCGGCTGACCGACAGCGAGCTGGACGCGGCCGTGGAGCAACTGGCGGACTTCCGCCCGCGGCTGGTGGTCGCCTATGTGTCCTCGGCGCAGGT
>JALGUG010000411.1:0-417 GCA_029820995.1 Candidatus Zipacnadia bacterium | reverse complement strand
CGGCTGGTGGTCGCCTATGTGTCCTCGGCGCAGGTGATTGGCGAGAGACTGCGGGAACGCGGGGTTGAGCTGAAGGGGCTCCGAGGCGTGCAGACCTCGGCGGAATTGCTGCCGTCGGAGGCCCGGCAGAGCATTGAGCGGTGTTTTGGGGCGCCGGTGTTCGACCGCTATGGCTGCCGCGAGGTGGGCATCATCGCGCACGACTGCGCGGCGGCCCATGAGCGGCACGTCTCGACGCATAACAATCTCGTGGAGATTCTGCGCCCGGACGGGACCGCGGCCGCGCCGGGCGAGGTGGGGCGAGTGGTGGTGACCAACCTCAACAACCGCGTGCATCCGTTCATTCGGTACGAGGTGGGGGATCTGGCCGCCTGGAGCGCCGGGCCCTGCCGGTGCGGGCGGACGACGCCGACTCTT
>JALGUG010000410.1 GCA_029820995.1 Candidatus Zipacnadia bacterium | reverse complement strand
CTCGCCGATGAACGTAATGCGCCGGGGGTGCATCAGCGCCAGGTTCTGCGGCAGATCACCTACGCGTAGGACGCCCAGGAACTCGGGCGTACTCGGGTCCTCGTGTGATTCGGGCGGGTTCTCCAGGATAACTTCCTCCGCTTCGGGGTCCAGCAGTGCGGCATACAGCGCCAGTACGGCCGTATACCCCTGGCCGTAGAGCACCGTCCCGCCCGCAGAAGGACTGCTGCCGCATCAGTGCCAGGCCCGCCAGCAGATCGTGTGTCTGGCGCTCCGGCAGCGTGTAGCCGACCAGCACGTGCGCGCGGCGGATCGTCCAGCTCAGCCCCGACCCCACCGAGGTCGCCCCCGTGTTGCGCACCTCGACGCCCGCCGTCGCGATCTGCGGTCCGAGGCCCGGGCGCGACGAGCCGCCGCCGGAGAAAGTCGAGCGCGCCTCCGGCTGAATCGCGAACACCACGGTGCGCACTGCGCCCTCGGCGTCGGCCGGTCTGGCCGTCTTGATGGCCAGCGTCAGACCGTCGTCGGTGTCGAACACGTACGTGTCGAAACGCCTCGCGGGCGACCCTGTGCTGCCGTCCGTGCGGACCTCTCGCAGGCGCGGCCGCTGCTGTTCCGGCATCTGCCGGAACGAGACCTCCCGCAGACGGCCCAGCGTCTGCCTTTGCTGCCTCTTCCACTCCTTCGCGTCGGCCGAGTCGTCCCCGCTGGCCAGGGGGACGAAGTGGCGGTCAATGGTCTTCATGGCGTCGTGCTCGGGCGGCCGGCCCTCGAACACCAGCAGATTCTCCTCGGGCTCGACGAAGTCCGTCACATCGTCCGTGACGGGAGCCGGGTCGCTCTTGAGATGCCGATTGAACCACTCAAAGATCGCCTTCCGCAGCTTGGGCGTGTAGCCGTGAGGAGTGAGGTCCTCCACGAGCTGGACGTTCTCCGGGACGCCCAGACGAGCATAAACGTGATGGATGCGGTGGAACGTTTCCCGAAAGGCATAGGGCCGCCATAGTGTGTCTTCGGTCCCCGCGGCGATCAGCAGGTGCCGTGGCGCAATCAGCGCGCCGATGTCGGGCGTGCACCAGCGATACATGTTGATCCAGAACGCGCAGTCGCAGTGCCCGTCAATGGCCCGGTCCACCACGCACTGCTCAATGCTCCCCGTCTGGCACACCGGCACAACCACCTTCACCCGCTCGTCGGCGGCCCCCAGGAACCAGGACATCGCCCCGCCTCCGCTCAGGCCGGTCACGCCCAGGCGCTCCGCGTCCACATCCTCGCGCGAAGCCAGGTAGTCCAGCGCCCGCATCGCGTTCCAGACCTCGACCCCCGCCGGCGTGTAGCCCCGCGAATACCAGTCCCAGCGGCCCAGACGATATGTGCCGTGATGAAAGCCCTGACTCTCGCCCAGTTGGATTGGATCCAGCACCAGCGCCACGTACCCGTGCCGGCCGAACCACCGCGGGTTGGCCTGGTAAGGCGGGTTCACCTTGCCCTTGGTGTGCCCACAGAGATACAGCACCGCGGGCAACGGCTCGCGGACCTCCGCAGGACGGTACAAATTGCCCGGGACATACGCCCCCGGCACTGACTGGAAGTGAACCTTCTCCACCACGTAGTCCCCTCGTTCCAGGACGCCCGTCACTGTGGCCTGCACCGGCGTTCGTTCGGGCAGCGGCGAAAGACCCAACATCTCCCGCCACTGCTCGCGGCGGGTCATTACGTCGGCCTCCCAGTCGTTCCGCGACGGAGCAACGGCTATTGATGCACTCGATACCCGGCGCGCCTCGCGGCACAACATCGCATATATCATCGCAACCGCCTCGCAAGATCAGGATGACAGGTCAAGCACGGTGTTTCTACGTCGCCCGCACTAGGCCTGCCCCGGCCTCTGCCAGCCACACGGGCGCTTGCCGGAGCGGTCACCGCTCGGTGCCGTCTGCCGGGGTGCAAGCGCGAGGCGGCCTTCTCGCGTGCGCTGCGCAAGAAGTGCGGACTCCGGCCGGAAGGGAGTATCTGACGGCACTGCGTGCAGCAGGCTACTGCGCACTACAATGGGGGAAAAGAAGAGGGGAGACGTACGAGGAGCAAGGGCCCTGAAAACACAACCGAGGCATCGGGCTCCCTCCCTTTGCCTCGGCTGTGGCATACCCGCCCGAGGCTGCGATTCAATCTGCGTGGATTCCGAAGGGCGGGGCGCGGCCCGACGTGACAGCCTGTTTTGCCGGTTGGGGACTCAACACGAATACTTGCTGTCGAACGCGGCTACGGTTGCTGCGTATGCAGGTTTGTGCAGGCTGCACGCCGAAATCCTGGACAGCCCTGACCACTTGGTATAATATCACGCCCACTTGCCGCTGTCAATAGGCGATCAATGCTTTTTCTCGCAGCAGCTCCCCACGCCATTCGCAGCGGGTGACATCATCCTTCGATAGGCCTGATGTGCCCATAGGCTCTGCCCCCATGCCGGGGCGCCCATCAGTTGCGCAATCACGCCGAAGCTGCCCGGGGCTTCGGCGACCACTCGCATGATGTGAGTGCTTGCCTTTTTGGGCCTTTTCTGGGAAGATGGGGCGTGTACAGTCATGTGTGTCAAAAGTGGAACAGATTATGCGGCGTCACTGTTGTCTAGCCAGGGCCGCGGTGCTGATTGCTGTTTCGGCCAGCCTGGGGCGCCGGGCAAGAGAAGCCGTTGTTGAACGTGTGCCAAACCATAAGGTAGAGAACCCCTTAGACTACACTGCAACCTGTTTCATAACCCCTGTATGGAGGCGCTTCCAGGTGCGAATGTCCGTCGTTGAGGTTATGAAACCAGCTCCAATGTGACAGGCACAGCGGCTCTTTCGGCGAACTGCTGAAGGTGGCGAAATCGAGACATGATCCGAACCAGGAACATCTTCCGCCTCGTTCTCTCAGCGGCGTTCTGGGCTGCTGCAGCCTTATCCACCCCGGTCCTGGCCGAAGGCGCTGACCAGCCGGCCAAGACCGAGAAGCAGGCTGCTCCCAAGCCGCCCACCAAACCGGCCGCCAAGCCCAAAGCCTCCGAAAAGCCTGCGGCCCCTCCGAAGCCGGCCAAGCCGCCAGCCAAGACCGAGAAGCAGGCTGCTCCCAAGCCGCCCACCACAGGCTGCTCCCAAGCCGCCGGCCAAACCGGCCGCCAAGCCCAAAGCCTCCGAAAAGCCTGCAGCCCCCGCCAAGCCGGCCAAGCCGCCGACCAAGACCGAGAAGCAGGCTGCTCCCAAGCCGCCCGCCAAACCGGCCGCCAAGCCCAAAGCCTCCGAAAAGCCTGCGGCCCCTCCGAAGCCCCTTGCGGTCTTGCCTCTGTCACACATGCAGCAGCAAAGGCCGTTCTCGCGCTGGCTGGTCCGCATCAAGTTCGACGAGGCCATGGCGCTCGACCGTTCAGCCCGCCAGGATAAGGATATTCACACTGCCATCGAGGCCTACCACGTTCTCGAAACGCTCTATCCCAACAGCCCGTACAGCATGGAAGCTGCTTGGCGCATCTGCACGCTAGCTGGACGCCTCCGCGATCCCTTGGTCCAGATGCAGGCCTATGACGCTTTCTACAAGACGTACCCGGACGGAGACTATGCCGCCGACGCCCTCTGGGGCCTGATCAGTCACTACAGCCGAGCCAAGAGCTACGAGCAGGCTATGGCAGGCTATCGGCGCTTCGTGGAACTGTACCCCACCAGCCCGTACTGCGACGACGCCCTTTACAGCCTGGCCCGCCAGTACCGCAGCAAGCAAATGGACGAGGAGACGATCAATACCTATCAGGAACTGCTCGAGCGCTATCCCAGCAGCACCTACGGCGACGATTGCTGGTACCAAATCGGCAACATTCTGTACAACTCCTACGACTACGACCCGGCCATCGAGGCCTTCCGCCAGCTTATCACCCGCTACCCGTACAGCGACTACATTGACGACGCGGCGTACAAGATCTGCTACATGTACATGCGCGATCACAGCCCGGATGAGGTGATCAACCTCATCAACGAGTTTCTGAACACCTTCCCCAGCAGCACCTACGCGCGCTACTTGAAGCGCACCCTGTACTATCAGCAACGCCGGGCGCTGCGCCAAAAGGGCACAGCCCCGCGCGTCTTCGACCCTAACGACCAGCAACCCATCGCGCTATACAAGCAGCTCCAAGAGCTGCGCAATCAAGCCTCCAGCCTGCTCTATGTCAAGAAGTACGCTGAAGCGGCCCAGCTCTATGAGCAGATCGTTGTCAATTTCCCCGACTCCGACTACGTGGACAACGCTCTCATGTCCTTGGCGAGCTGTTACGAATCCTTGGAGAAGTACCACCAGCGCGCCAAGGAGGCCCATACGCCCGAGGCGATCGAGGCCGTTGAACAAGACTGGGCGCGCGCGACCAGTTCCTTCAGACCTCAGCCGACACAGACCGGCGTGTCCGGTGTCTACCAGAGCCAGATCCCGGATGCGATCTCCGCGTACCTGCTGGTGGCCTACAAGTTGCCCGGCAGCGACTATCGGGACAGCGCCCTGTACAAGGTCGGACAGGACTACGAGAAGCTCAAAGACTACGTCTCCGCGGCGACCGCCTATCTTCATCTGATCAATAACTACCCTCGGAGCAGCTATGCCTACTCTGCGGTCTACCGCCTCAACTCGCTCAAGTCGCATCTCAAGAGCCCCGCCGACAAGCTCCGGATTTACGATGCCATCTCCGGCACCTTCCCCGAGCACAATCTGAGCGATGACTTCCTGTACGAGTCGGCCCTCGTTCACCTCGACGCCGGCAACCTGAAGGAGGCCCGCGCTCGGTTTGAGGCCTACGCGCAGCACTATCCCAGCCGCCAACTGGCCGCCGAAGCTCTGTTCCTATACGGTCGCTGTCGCCAAAGCCTCGGCAGTTTCGGCGCAGCCGCTGACGTCTACGACGAACTCGCCGGCCGGTACGTAACGAGTGGATTGGCCGATGATGCGGCCTACGAGCGGGCTCTTATCAAGGCGCGCCAGGCCCGTGAGGCCGCCAAAGCGGGGCGGGCCGCAGCCGAGCTCTGCCATAAGCTCACCACCAAGCCGCTGGCCGGATATGACTCGATCGTCCGTGATCACGTCATCTTGGTGGTCCCCATCCGCAAGGCCATGGACGCCCGCACCCACAATCTGCCCAATGAGCTGGACTTCGCCTACGCGAAGCTGGCCACGTGGACGGGGGCCCGATCCGTGCAGGGCAACCGCATTGTGATCTTCGCCAGCCCTGAAGCCAAGGGCCTGACACCGGGGCCCGTGGTGCAAATCCCACTCTCGGCCATCGGCCCCCCGCCGAACTGGAAGCTCTGCTTTCAGGCCGCCTCCTCCGCTGTGTTGGCCGACAGCGAACTTGCGCCCGCCCTGAGCGCGGCGCCTGCGCTGGTCGCCGGCTTTGCCGACTTGGCAGCCTGGCAATTGGCGGACGATCTGTATAGCGACTATGGCGAGATTGCGCTGGGTGGGCCCGTTTTCCAGGCTCATCTCAAGGCCATCTCCG
Organism: Candidatus Zipacnadia bacterium; assembly: GCA_029820995.1. Lineage (GTDB taxonomy): Bacteria > Armatimonadota > Zipacnadia > JALGUG01 > JALGUG01 > JALGUG01. The sequence continues at coordinate 561 of JALGUG010000410.1, read as the reverse complement.
CTGCCCGCTCCACTGGCTCGAAGGCGCTGCAGCGCTACTTGAGCGCGAAGGCCACGCCCGACAAGATAGACGCCACCACCGCCTTCGGCATGGCCCTCTCTCTGGCCGATACGCTCGCACCCACTCCGAGCTCGACCGTCAACTGGGACGGCCTTCAACCCTTCTTCGAAGCCGTGCGCGCTCTGCCACAACGGGCCCGCTCGCTGCAGAAGCCGGAGGAGCGTGCCTCCATCCTGGTCTACTGCCTCAACAAAGGCACCAAGCGCAACCTCACCTCCACCATCCAAAGGTGGCGCCTGCCTGTCACCGCTAAGAGTCTCCAGGCCGTCACCGCCTTGATTGAGCAGCCGCCTCAACCGAAGAAGCCGGGCAAAGCGCCGAAGAAGCCAGCGGAGGCCAAGCCCAAACCCCAAGCTAAGCCGCCCGCCAAACCTGCGCCTAAGGCGGAGGCCAAAAAGGCGGCGCCAAAGCCTCCGGCCAAGCCCAAACCCGAAGCCAAGCCGCCCGCCAAACCCGCGCCCAAGGCGGAGCCAACGAAGCCGTCGCCAAAGCCTCCGGCCA
>JALGUG010000409.1 GCA_029820995.1 Candidatus Zipacnadia bacterium | reverse complement strand
CACCCCTCTCGCGCGCTCCAGGACTATGACACGCACATGGTCTTCACGCTCGGCGAGCAGCGCCGCGAGATCCAGAAGCGCCCGCTGGGATATGCCGCCCTCTCCGGAGATGACGCCACCTGCACCGTCTGCCTGCGCGACTTCTGGCAGCAATATCCCAAGGCCTTTTCGGTCCGGGACGGGCAGGTCATCACCGAGTTGTTCCCCGCGCTGCCGAAGGATCAGTATGCCGAGCACACCGATCCCGCAGAGCTGACTAGACATTACTACTGGTGCCACGAGGGCCAGTACCGCCTCGCACGCGGCACTGCCGTCTGCAACGACCTTCTGTTCTACTTCGCCTCCGCCGCCGACAGCCCCACGCCCGAGAGCATCGCTCAACACTGGCAGCAGCCCCTGTTCGCCGCCGCCACGCCGGAGGTCTACTGCGGGTCGAAAGCCTTCATGGACCTGCTGCCCGAAAAACCGGGCGAGTTCGACGAGTGGGCCCAGTATGTGGACGAGGGTCTCGACAAGATCAACGCCGCCCGCGAGCGCGTGCGCGAGTACGACTTCATGAATTACGGCGACTGGTACGGTGAGCGCAAGTATAACTGGGGCAACCAGGAGTACGACCTCGAATGGGCTCTTCTGGTGCACTTTGCCCGCAGCGCCGACCTCCGCTTTCTCTGGCGCGCCGAACAGGCCAGCCGTCACACGGCCGCCATTGACGTGATCAACGACGCCACCAATCCCTACGACGTTGGCCGCGTCCGCATTCACTCCCTCGGACACACGGGCGGCTACCACCCCAAACGCATTCCGGGGGCCAAATACTGGTACAACCGCGGCAACCACGACATCGGACATACGTGGTCCCAGGGCCTGTACACCACCTATTGCCTCACCGGCGACCGGCGCCACTTCGACGCCGCCGAGCTTGTCGCCGGCTGGCTCGCCCGGCACTTTACCACCTCCTTCAACACCTACGTCCACCGCCAGTACGGTTGGGCCACCATCGCCGTCCTCGGCGGCTACCACACGACCGCCAACCCCTTCTATCTCAACGCCGCCCGGATCTTCACCGACTACGTGGTCTCCCGCCAGAACCCGGCCACCGGCGACTGGGAGCACCCCATCGGCGAGTGCACCCACAGGCCTCGCTGTATGGGCGGCAAGGTGTTCATGACCGGCATCGTTCTCACCGGCCTCAAAATGATGGATCAGATCGAGCCGCGCGCCGACGTCAAGCACGCGATCTGCCGCGGCTGCGATTGGATCTACCACCGCATGTGGCACCCCTGGGACAACTCCTTCCAGTACGCCGAGTGCCCGAACTTCGACAAGTCCTCCACCCACGCCGGCACCTACATGGCCTGCGAGGCAATGGCGTATGCCTACGACCTTGAGAAGAAGCCGGAGTACAAGGAAATGCTGCTGCGCTCCGTCGGGGATATGCTCCGGCGTGGGCCTGCCGGCAACGGCAAGAGCTACGCCATGCAGATCCGCATGTTGCCCTTTGCCCTGTACACCATCAGGGGCTGGGGTCTCACTGCGATTCCCCAGCCACCGCCGCCTGAGCCCAAGGTCTCCCTCAGCCGCGAGCTGCTCGCCCTTCCGGGCCGCCCGCTCACCGTGTCCCTGCAGGTCGAGAATTACGGGCAGGAACCGATCCCCGTCAAGATCAGCGTCGCCCGGCTCCCCGCGGGCCTCAAAGCCGCGCCGGGCGAGATCAAATGGTCCGCTCCGCCGGGCCGCCACCAGAGCCCTCCGATCCGCCTCGAGGGTCCGCCCGGCAGGGGGCCACTGGAGCTCTCGTATGTGGTCGCCGGCGAGAAGGGCAGCGCTGCGCTCCAGCTCCGCTCCCTGGAGGCCCTTCACATCGGAACCCGCCTGGGCTATGTCGGCGGGCCCGAGGACCCGCTGGGAAAGGCCCTGCAGGCGATGGGCGTCAAGGTCGAGACGCTCCCCAACCTGGAGCCCCCTACCTTGGCCCGCTTCGGCGCCCTGCTCGTGGGTTGCGAGGCCCATTCCAAGAACTTCGCGGGCCTCCGCGATCACTGGTACCGCCTGATCGAGTTCATCCATGCCGGCGGCCGTGTCGGTCTATTTCAGCTCCAGGACCAGGACTACCGCAGCCAGTTCCTGCCGTATAGCGTGACGGTCAGCAATGACTCCTCAGCCTGCGGCGCCCTGCAGCGGCCGAGCCATCCGATCTTTTCCGGCCCGCACAAGGTGGGCTCGCTCGACGGCGCCATGTCGTACGACAGCTTGCCTGAGGTCGGGCCCGAGTGGAACGTGCTCGCCGCCGACCGCGAGGGGCACCCGGCCATTATCGAGGCCGAGTTCGGTCAGGGCCTCGTGCTGGTCGTGGAGCCCTCCGTTGACCGCTACGTCACCGGCGAGCTGCAGCCCGAGGGCCCGCTCAAAGTCGAGGACTGCCGTTACTTCTTAGAGAACGTCGTCCACTATATCGCCGCGCATTAGCGTTCACTTGCTCAGTCGGCCCCGAGGTCCTGGAGACAGCACGACCGCCGGCGCGTCTGCACGCGCTGGAAGGGGGCCGCGCCGAGCGGGCCTCAGCTCAGCGCTCCCAGTCGCGGCCAGGGCAAAAGCGATTGGGTGTACCCGGATGGCGTGAGCCCCCCAAGTCCGCCAAACCCCACAAAAGCTGCCAGACTGCGCGAATGCTCTGGTGATGGTTCGGATGTGGCGGAAGCTGGATTGGGTTGTGGTGGAATGGCGTGAGGCGGCAGCGAGGAATACGTTGCTGTGGCGCCGAGGCGCTGTGGCGATTGCGGTGGCCCCAGGCGAGGTGGCCTCGTGCAGACGTGTGCCACTGTCGGCCGTGCCGGCAGTGGGCTGGACTGCGCACGGCTGAAGATAGGCCGTACCACACGAGAGGACGGGGTTCAGATGTAGCAGTCTGCGCTTTGGTGTGGCACTGTCCGCGAAGCGGGCGGTGCATGGCGCTCGTACCGAGCATCAAGG
>JALGUG010000408.1 GCA_029820995.1 Candidatus Zipacnadia bacterium | reverse complement strand
AGAGCGTGGCCAGGGTGATGCGGAGACTGGGCGAGCTGGGATACGTAGGCCTCGGTTCCGAGGCCGTCGCTGGAGAGCGAGTGACGACGGGCCTGGTGCCTCCTCACGGTGGGAAACTGGTGTCGCGGCTGGTCCCGGTCGAGGAGCGGGCGGAGCGCCTGAGGCAAGCGCAGACATTGCCCCAGGTCCACCTGAGCTCGCGAGAGCTCTCCGATCTGGTGATGATCGGCATGGGCGCCTTCAGTCCCTTAGCGGGCTTCCTGGGCGAGGCGGACTACCGTGCCAGCATGAAGGACCTGCACCTGACCGACGGCACCCTGTGGCCGATTCCGATCACGCTGGCGCCCGCTGATCCTACAGCGCGCTCGATCGCGGAGGGGACTCAGGTGGCTCTGGTGGACGGCGAGTCGGGCGAGATCAGGGGCACGATGCTGGTGCAGGAGAAGTTCACCTACGACAAGCGGGCCGAGGCCCAGCACGTTTTCCGCACTGAGGACGAGAAGCACCCGGGGGTTGCGAAGGTCTACGCCCAGGGCGAGATCTGCCTGGGGGGGCCGGTTGAGGTGCTGAGCGAGGGTCAGTGGCCGCAGCGTTTTCCCGAATATGGCCGCCCGGCGGAGGTGCGCCGGATTTTTGAGAAGAGGGGCTGGCGGACCGTGGCGGCCTTTCAGACGCGCAATCCGCTGCACCGCTCCCATGAGTACCTGACGAAGGTGGCGCTCGAGATCTGCGATGGTCTGTTCATCCATCCCATCGTGGGCAAGCTGAAACGCGGAGACATTCCCCCCGAGGTGCGCATGCGCTGCTACAGAGTTCTGCTGGACGGCTACTATCCCGCCGACCGCGTGGTTTTGAAGGCATATCCCATGGAGATGCGGTACGCGGGGCCGCGCGAGGCGATCCTGCATGCCATCATCCGGCAGAACTTCGGCTGCAGCCACATGTGTGTCGGTCGCGACCACGCCGGCGTGGGCAACTACTACGGTCCCTTCGAGGCCCAGGAAATCTTCGATCGGATTCCGCCGGGTGAACTGGAACTACAACCGCTGAAGTTCGAGCAGGTCTCGTGGTGTTACGGCTGCCAGGCCGTGGTATCGGCGAAGACCTGCCCTCACGACGAGAGCCAACGTCTGGAGATTAGCGGCACAAAGCTGCGGGAGATGCTTGCCGCAGGCGAGCGACCGCCGCCCGAGTTCACTCGTCCCGAAGTGCTGGAAGTGCTGCTGGAGTACTACGCCTCTGTTGAGCGCAAGCCGTGAGTGAGAGCGTGCCGCGGAGTTCCTCGGCCTGGTGGGGAGGCAACGGACCATGGGCAATCCGGCCCGATTGCTGATCATTGGGATTGACAGCGCAGACTATCGCGCGATGACGCAGTGGCTGGCGGACGGCCATTTGCCCCACCTGGCTGCGCTGATGTCCCACGGACAACTGCTCAGGTGCCGGTCTACGCGGCCGCCGCTGAGCGCGCCGGCGTGGACGACGGCACTGACCGGCTGCAATCCGGGCAAGCACGGCCTGTATGATTTCCTCGACTTCAGCTACCCCGACCGCCGCCCCTGGTGGTCGCTGCCCCGCCGCTGCCCCAGCCTCTGGCGCCGCCTTTCCGATGCCGGGCTGCGGTGCGGTGTGTTGAACGTGCCGATGACCTATCCGGCGGAGCCGATCAATGGTGTGATGGTCTCAGGGTTCGGAGCCCCCGAGCTGACCGAGCAGGCCTTCCACCCGGCATCGTTACGCCAGGGACTGCTGGCGGCCGTTCCCGGGTACTCTGTTCAACCGACGTTGGACCCTGCTCTGTGGCCGGACGTTGATTCGCTCATTCCCTACGCCGCGATGCGGGCGCGTGCGGCCGCACACCTGCTTGAGACCAACCAGTTCGATGTCTTCATGGTGGTGTTCAACAGTCTGGACTGGGCCGGGCACGGACATGCGTGCCGCAAAGATGGAGATGTGCTGCTCCGGGTCATGCAGGCAATTGACGGCCAGGTGGGCGCGCTGGTGGCGCGAACCGATTGGCCGAAGACGCCCGTACTCGTGATGTCCGATCACGGGATGCGCTGCGCGAAGCGCCAGGTCAATCTGCACAAGCTGTTCGTGGATCTGGGCCTGCTGCGCGTCACGGAGCGGGATGAAGGTTCGCCCCCCGCACGCACAGCCTCGACGCTGATCGCGGCCTGGAATGCCGCGAAACGCGTGTTGCCGGCCCGGGCCATCGCATGGTTGCGGCGGGTGGGACACCGGCAGCGCGCGGCGGCCTTGGCGGCGGCACCGCGCCTGAGCGTAGACTGGGAGCACACCATCGCCGCCCCCGTCGGCGCCTACGGCTGCATCCGCCTCAATGTGGTGGGGCGCGATCCAAACGGGACCGTGGCGCCGGAGGATTACCCGGCTGTCCGTCAGGATGTGATCCAACAGTTGCAGGAGGTCCAAGACCCCACAACAGGTGAGCCGCTCTTCCGGGAAGTGGCGTCGCGGGACGACATTTACCACGGGCCGCTGATCGAATCGGCCCCCGATATCGTCCTGACCCCAAACTCGGAGGACCTGGCCTTCGGTGGCGCCACGACGGACGCGGACCTACTGGTTTTCATGCGTCAGAAGGCCCTGGTCGCTCCCCTCGTCCCGCCCTGTGGCGTGCACGCCGATACCGGTATCCTGATGTTCAGCGGCGAGGCAGCAGCTACCGCTAGGGGATCGCAGGAATGTACGCTGCAGGAAGTTGCGCCCACCGTACTGCACTTGCTCGGTCTGCCGGTGCCCTCCTACATGGATGGACGGGTCCTCACCGAGCAGCTCAGCGGCGAGCCGGCGGCGCGCTCGGTGACCATAGTTGACGAATCTCTCCCAGCTCCCGAGGCGGCCGGCGCGGCGTACACCAGCGAGGAAGAAGAGCGTACACCAGCGAGGAAGAAGAGCAACTGATCGAGAGGCTGCGGAGCCTGGGCTATCTGTAGCTCATATCGAGAACAGCCGCCACGATGTGCTGCCTGCGCGTTGCATGATCTCGTCGTCCGAGAGGCCCGGGGCAAGTGCCCGCCGGGCGCCCAGGGCACGCGGCAGAAGGGGCAGGGCGACCGCCAGGCCCAGGACGGCTCCCGGCGCTCCGCGGCGAAACAGGTCCCCCAGTGCGCGCCGCAAGATAGCGGCCGAATGCCGGACCAACAGACGGCTGCTGCGCAGGTTTTTCCAGC
>JALGUG010000407.1 GCA_029820995.1 Candidatus Zipacnadia bacterium | reverse complement strand
ACGGGACAGGTGCCGCAGATGCCAATAGCCGGTAATGCAGCACTCGGGAAATGCGATCATCCTCACGCCCTGTGCGGCTGCCTGCTCAACATAGCCGCGAATCTTGCCCAGATTGGCTTGCTTGTCTCCTGGCGTATGCTCGAGTTGAACGGCGGCAACACGAATGTTCCTCATTGCGCTTTCACTCCCATCGTCAGACGTCGCCATGATAGCACATGCCTGAACTCGCGGACAGCCCTCAGGCCGGCCGAGAACTGCAACAGCCGCCCCGGCCGGCGGCAGGACCGCGGGGCCCAGCCAGGGAAATCGTCGCAGCAATCATCCGAACCCCGGCGCCATCGGAGTAGGTCCAGTGCCTTCGGACTGGCGCAGCGAGCTTGAAGACTGCCGGCTCTGCGCCTGGCAGTGCGGTGTCAACCGCCTGGCCGGGGAGTGCGGCGTGTGCCAACTGGGCCTGCCACGGGTCGCCTCCCGCACCTTGCACCCCGCGCCGCCCCAGAGCTACACGATCTTCATGGCGGGCTGCAACTTCAAATGCCTGCACTGCCAGAATTGGACTATCGCCCACTATCCGGCCCAGCGTACTCACGTGGACGGCGAAGTGAAGCCGGATGACTTGGCCGCCGAGTCAGTCGCCGCTCTGGAATCCGCGGCGGGAAGGCTGATGGGCGCGGACCGCTTGTTCTTCTCGGGCGGCTCGCCAACATGCTCGCTTCCCTACGTCGAGGCCGTGGTCGCCGCGGCCCGGCGCATCAACCCGGACGTCAAGGTCAATTACGACACCAACGGCTTCATGACGGCCGCGGCGCTGGAGCGAATACTGAGTTGGACGACCTCGATCACCTTTGATCTTCGTGCGATTGACGACGAGGTCCATCGCGCCCTGACCGGCGCCCCCGCGGCGCCCGTGCTCCGGAACGCCGAGGTCGTGGCCGCGCACAAGGAGCACTTGTGGGAGTTTCGGATCCTCGTAGTCCCGGAGATCAACGAAGACCAGATCGAGCCCCTGTGCCGCTTCCTCGCTGCTCTGGACCGCGACCTGTCCGTGTGCTTCCTCGCCTTCCGGCCGAACTGGGTCCTGGAGCGGCACCCGGGTGCCACCCGGCGATCAATGGAGCGGGCCGTGCGAATCGCCCATCGCTGCGGCCTGGACCGAGCCTACTGGTCCGGGCACGCTGGAATCTCGGGCGAAGTTGCGTCCGACCTGCACAGCGACTATCGCTCCCTCTCGGCCCGACGCGCCGGCGCGTACGCCGCCGCTGCCGGCTGCGTCACTCATCCCCGCGACTGCGGCGCCTGCAGCTCAGCGCTGACCTGCCGCCTCAAAGAGTACCGGCCCCGTCGGACAACCTAGGGCCTCGTCTCTCCCTCCGCCGGATCCATTCCCGCCGCCATACAACGCGATTAGCAGTGAAGTTCCGGCGTCCAGGAGCCAATAAGAGAGGTGCCGAACGGTCGGTCCGGTGCGGTTCCGGCCGGCGGATGCTCTTGGCCCTTGGCGCCGAGTGAGCAGCCGCAAACGGCCGCCTCCAGGTGCGATCGGTGAAACACGTCGTGGACATCGCGGACATGAAGATCTCGGCTGAGCCGGGCGACATCCTCATTACACATGCGCTGGGAAGCTGCCTGGGCATCGCGGTACACGACCCCGTAGCTTGCGTGGGCGGCCTGCTGCACGTGATGTTGCCGCTGTCCACGATTGACACCGAGAAGGCGGCAGCCAACCCCTTCATGTTCGTTGACACCGGCGTGCCCCGTCTATTCATTCAGTGCTACCAGGCCGGGGCCCAGAAACGCCGCCTCGTGGTCACGGTCGCCGGCGGAGCCTGCATTCGCAAAGACGAGGACAATGACTTCTTCCGGATCGGCAAGCGGAACTTCACGATGCTCCGCAAGCTCCTGTGGAAGAACGGCGTGCTGCTGGAATCGTACGACGTCGGCGGCAACTGTTCGCGTACGATGTCGCTGCAGATCGGCAGCGGTGAGGTCACGATCAAGAGCGGCGGAACCACGAAACAACTCTAGGCGCCGGCAGCAAGACGCAGAAGGGAGTTCGTCATGGGGTTCAACGTTCTCGTGGTTGACGACAGCGCGGTCATGCGAGCTATGGTCACCAAGACGCTGCGCCTCAGCGGCCTTCCCGTCGGCGACATCCACGAAGCCGCCAACGGCGAAGAGGCACTGGCGCTGATCAATCAGAACCCGATCGGCTTGGCCCTCATTGATATCAACATGCCCGTCATGAACGGCGAGCAGCTCATCCAAGAGATCCGCCAGGACCCGCAGACCGCGTCGCTCCCGGTGATCGTGGTCTCCACCGAAAGCAGCTTCACGCGGATCAGCCTACTGCGCAAGCAGGGCGCCGAGTTCGTGCACAAGCCGTTCACTCCCGAAAGCCTCCGCGAAGCGGTCGCGGAAATCACAGGAGTGTCCTATGACGAGCCGATTGGAGAAGCAGCTTTTCCAGACGGCGACCTTGATTTTTGATGAGCTCGCCTTCATGTTGCCCGTACCCGAGCCCGACGACGACCAGGAGCAGGCGATCGCCGCCGCAGTGAGCGTTGAGTTCCAGGGGCCCTTTCGTGGCCGCTTGATTCTCGGAGCTTCGCAGGAGCTGCTGCCGACCCTGGCCGCCAACATGCTGGGCGAAGAGAACGCCGGCTCGCCTGGCCAGCAGCTCGATGCGCTGGGCGAAGTCGCCAACGTCATCTGCGGCAATGTCTTGCCCGTCATCGCGGGCTCGGAACAGGTATTCCAGATCGCGGCGCCCGAGGTGTGCGACAGCGCCACCGTCCTTGGCTCCGACCGCGACTCACCCGCGGCAGAGGTCCACCTGCCCCTGGACGAGGGCTACGCCCAGGTACTGCTCTTCCTCCAACACGGCGCCCTGCTCTAGGGCGCCGCTGTGTGCCACTGTCGGCCGCGCCAGCAGTGCAAAGCAACCGAACGCGCCGGCGCGGACCGCCTACCACCGTCGCCGCTGCCGTCAATGTG
>JALGUG010000104.1 GCA_029820995.1 Candidatus Zipacnadia bacterium | reverse complement strand
GGCGGCACGGCGGTGGGTGGGCGGCCGCCGAAATGCTAGAGGCCTGCGAGGTTGCCAATGCTCGCGCGGGTGGAGTCGGCTGCGGTCTTCGGCATAGATGCGTATCCCGTGACAGTCGAGGTGGATATCACGCGAGGCCAGTTCGCGTTCACCATCGTCGGGCTGCCGGACGCGGCAGTGCAGGAGGCGCGGGAGCGGGTTCGGGCCGCGATCACCAACTCGAGCTTCATCTTCCCGCAGACCGATCGCATCACCGTCAACCTGGCGCCGGCCGACGTCCGCAAGGAGGGCCCGGCGTTCGATCTGCCGATTGCGGTGGGCATTCTGGCGGCCACGGAGCAGATCAAGGTTGATGCGCTGGACAAGTATTGCCTGGTGGGGGAGTTGTCGCTGGACGGCAGCGTGCGGCCGATTGCGGGCGCGCTGCCGGTGGCGCTGTGTGGGAAGGAGCGGGACAAGGAGGCGCTGGTGGTTCCGACTGAAAACGGCTGCGAAGCAGCGGTGGTGGACGACTTCAACGTGTATGCGGTCGAGACGCTGTATGAGACGGTTGAGCTGCTGGAGAATGACCTGATCACGAAGCAACCGGTCGAAGTATCAGTGGATGAGCTGGACCTGAGCACTGCGCCCTATGGTGTGGATTTCTCGGATGTGAAGGGCCAGGACCACGTCAAGCGGGCGTTGGAGGTGGCAGCAGCCGGGGGCCACAATCTGATCATGGTCGGCCCGCCGGGCTCGGGTAAGACGATGCTCGCGCGGCGGCTGCCCACGATCATGCCGCCGCTGACACTGGCAGAGGCGCTGGAGGTGACGAAGCTCTACTCGGTCAGCGGGAATCTGCCGGGCAAGACGGCGCTGATGCGGACGCGCCCTTTTCGGGGGCCGCACCACACGGTGAGCAATGCGGGGCTGGTGGGCGGCGGAGCGATCCCGCGGCCAGGCGAGGTAAGCTTAGCGCACCACGGCGTGCTGTTTCTGGATGAGCTGCCGGAGTTCAACCGGGATGTGCTGGAGGTCATGCGCCAGCCGCTGGAGGACGGCACGGTGACGATTGCGCGGGCGGCGATGTCGCTGACGTACCCGGCCGATTTCATGCTAGTGGGGGCGATGAACCCGTGTCCGTGTGGGTATCACACCGACCCGGTGAAGCAGTGCACGTGCAACGTCCATCAGATCCGCCGGTATTTGATGCGGATTAGCGGGCCGCTGCTGGATCGGATTGACATTCACATTGAGGTGCCGCGCCTGGACCACGAGGAGCTGATGCAACGCGAGCCGGGGGAGCCAAGCGCCGCGGTTCGGGAGCGGGTGATAGCGGCGCGCGAGCGGCAGACGCAGCGGTTCGCGGAGACGCCGTTCTACTGTAACCGACAGATGACGAGCAAGGCGCTGCGGGAGTTCTGCCCGCTGAGCTCGGACGTGGAGGCGTTGCTGCGGCAGGCGATCCAACAGTTCGGCCTCTCTGCCCGGGCCTATGACCGCATTCTCAAGCTGTCGCGGACAATCGCGGACCTGGAGGGGGCCGAGGACATTGCGGTGCACCACGCGGCAGAGGCCGTCCAATACCGGAGCCTGGACCGGAAGTTGTGGGCGTGAACGGAAAGATGGAGCCTCGGTCTGCAGGCTTGTGATCGTGGAAGCGTCGTGATCCGGAGGCTCACGGAACGCGTATTGCCAAGGAAGTGAACGCCATGAGAGCAAAGCACTTGGCGGTTGGTGTACCGTTGTGCCTGGCGGTCATTGGGTTCAGCGTGGCTTTCGTGTCCGCCCAGGAACGGGGCGCCAGAGAGCCTCTGCCCGGCCCGGTGCGGCATTTCGTGTCTCCGCGGAGTTCGTTCGAGCCCGTGGCCGCAGTCTACGGGGAGGGCTATGTGTTCATCGTTCGCGGGAACATGATATACAAGATCAACGCCCGAACCCTGGTGAAGGAGGGCGAGCTGGAGTATTGCCAGGATGTTGCTGCGCGGGCCGAGGGGCTCGCCCCGATGATAGATGCAAATCTGAAAGTGCGGCTGCAGGACCTGCGCAGGGCTATCGCGCTTTTCCAGGCACAGTGCGGCGTGTATCCTCTAAGGCTGGAGGACCTGATGGCGGTCAAAGCGCCGGCGAAGGGGATAGCCCCCCAGACACATGCCGAGCGCGAGATTAAGCCAGCCGATTACGCGGGGCCCTACCTGAACACGCCCGACGGGAAGTTGCCGATGGACCCGGTGACCGGCAAGCGTGATTGGCGTTATGACCCAAAGACGGGGACCGTTCACTCGAACGCTGCAGGGCGGGCGGCCGATGGTAGTGCTTACCGCAATATGTGATGTTGGAGGCTCCTGTCGGAGGGCCGGCGGGAGCGGCCCGGCGACCGGAGGCCCCATGGAGTACCTGATTGGCGGGATCGTAGGTCTGATGATGGGTGTGGCGCTGACGGCGCTCATCACCGTTGTGGTCATGGGGCGGTGTGCGTGTCGAAGATGAACACGGACATGATGGGGAAGGTGTTTGGCGGGACGATCGCGCGGGTGATGGGCGGCAAGGTGGCGGCGGAGGAAGAGCAGATTCTGGCCTGTGTGCTGGAGAGGGAGACTTGGCACCTGGTGGCGGTAATGCGCGCATATGGCGGGCCGGACGGGGCCCCTTGACGACACTCTGGGCTCGACCAGCGCGAAGAGGCACACTGGAAGTGGTTTGGTAACCTCAAGGAGCAACTACAGTCGCGCGTGAACGGGCTCCTACAGGGGTTATGAAACAGTCTCCAGTACTAGTTCGCTTCATGATGCGGCGCTACGGCTTCTCTCGCGGGCTGCACCAGTGAATGCGCTTGGCCCAGCCGCGGGCTTGCTCCTCGATTAGCTTGCGCACCTCAGCGCCGTCGTAATGCGTTGGCCGGTCCGGACGGGCCGTGTGCCAGATCCGGCCCTTGGCGCGGATTTGACCATCTCCCTTGAAGTGAATGGTCATTCGCTTGCGTTCCCCGGGGTTGACGACCTCGCGCACGGTGAACACGACGGTCGCGTGGGGTCGGAGCGAGGCCTCCTCCTCGGTGGGGTCGAGGATCATGCCGCGGCCGCCCTCCATGTCAACGGGGTATCGCCCGGGACGTGCGAAGATCTGGACGCCGGCCTGGGAATAGACCAGAGCGCCGAGCTTGCGAAACTCCTCGAGCCGCTTGCGGCGGGCAGCCGACGCAGTCGGCCGCCAGGTCTGGCCGTTATCGGACTGCGCAATGTTGGTGGCGCCGAAGTCGCCGAGGATTTCCTTCATGCTGCGCCCGCACACTGCCGTGAAGAACGCGGTGGCATCCGCAACCCCTGCGGTCGGCTTCGCCTCGTCCAGGAGGATATCGCCGGCCGGCGTGTCAGAGGCAAGAGCTCCGGACGCCGCGGGCTGCTTGGGTCGGATGCCGATCAGGCGCTCGAACTTCTCAACCAGCTCCTTGAGCCCCATCCGCCATCACCTCCCAGCCGCACTGTTTCTTCGCGGCGGGACTGCCCTTTCCTTTCTGCTTCTGAGAGGAAATCGAAGCCTTGGTTACGAGGGCTACAAGCCCCCGCGCAAGCCTGAGGATGGAAGGTCAAATGACAAGGAATGGCGCGCTGAGCGCGGAACTGCGGGCCAACAACAGTCCGAACAGGAGCAGGCACGTTGTCCACCAGGGACACCGACAGGGTGCGGGCTCGAACGATCGTGCAGCGACTACGCCGAGAGTACCCGGAGGCCCACTGCACGCTTGATTTCGAGAACCCGTTGCAGCTTCTGATCGCCGCAATCCTCTCAGCCCAATCAACGGATGAAAGAGTGAACCTGATTACGCCGGAACTGTTCGCAGCGTACCGGACGGCGCGTGATTACGCTGACGCGTCACCTGCCGATATCGAGGAGAGGATCAAGACCGTCGGACTGTTCCGCAATAAGGCCAAGAATATCCGAGCGGCGTGTGCGCAGATTGCCGCAGGGCATGGCGGTGAGGTGCCGCGAAGCCTGGGGGAGCTGGCCGCTCTTCCCGGAGTCGGGCGCAAGACGGCGAACGTCGTTCTGGGCAGCGCCTTTGGGATCCCCAGCGGCATCACGGTAGACACGCATGTGAGCCGCCTGGCGCGGCGGTTGGGCTTGTGTGATCCGGATGAGAAGAACCCCGAGAAGATTGAGCGAGTGTTGATGGAGTTGGTGCCCAAGCGGGACTGGATCTTTCTGGGCCACGCTCTGATCCAGCATGGCCGCGCAGTGTGCGCCGCCCGGCGGCCTAGATGCTCGGAGTGTATTCTCGAGGAACTGTGCCCCAGGGCTGGTGTGAGGGCCAGCGCGTGAGGAGAGCCCTCACTCGCGCGCGAGTCCGGTGCGGAGCGTCTTCAGATGCGTTGTGGCCCCCGCCGTGCACCAGCTTGCGTCATTCCCGGCAGCCAGGAACAACATGCCGTCACGCGCGCGCTGGAGGCAGTCTTCGGCGCCGGAGCAGGCCATGCCCACCGGTACTCCCGCCTCGCGCCCGGCGGCGATCACCTCCGCGATGGCTCTGCTGTGGGCCTGATTCCGCTCGGGGTAACATCCTAAGGAGAGCGCCAGGTCCGAGGGTCCGATGAACAGGCAATCGACTCCCGGGACGGCAGCGATAGCCCGAACATTCTCGATAGCCTCGCTGGTCTCGGTCATCGTCGCGACCATGATCTGCCGGTTTGCTTCCTGGACGTAGTCCGAGCCGTACAGGCGCAAGCGAACGCCGCCGACGGAGCGCGATCCCGCAGGGGCATAACGTGCCGCGGCGACGGCGCGGGCGGCCTGTTCGGGTGTGTTGACGAGAGGAACGATGACGCCCAGAGCGCCGGCATCGAGAGCGAGTCCGATCAGGTCCGGCTCATTGCGGGCAACGCGTACGAAGGGTATAGTCGGGGTCGGTAAGATGACCTGGAGAGCGTTGAGCATGGCCTCGTAGCTCCAGTAGCCGTGCTGGGTGTCCAGAATGATCCCGTCGAACCCGAGACCAGCGACGATTTCGGCCAGAAGAGGCGAGCCGGCTGTGAGCCAGCCGATCGCGGCCGGCTCTCCGCTGCGCATCTTGGTGAGGACGGTGTTCTCCTTCACGATGAAGCCCCCTGTCACGGGTTGAGCCTTCGCTTCAGCGCGAGTGCGCTGAAGCCGGAATATTGCTGCGGCGTCGGTTCGAGCCAAACGAACACGAGCCCTTTGGCTAGTGGGCTTGACAGGACCTCCACAGAGAGTGGCGCGAGCGGAACATTTGCAGTTCACGAGAGTAACATCAGCGAGAGAAGGGTTTTCGAGCATGGGTTGTGAAGGAAGCAGGCACCAGTCGCCGCTATCGCAGGCGGTGCTGTGAGAGCGGGAGCAAACATGGGAGGGTGCGATCAAATGTCCGAGCAAGCGCCGATGGGGCTCGCCTTCGTAGGTTGCGGGAACATCGCCAAGCCATACGCAGAGAGCCTGAAGAGCAGGCCGGAACTGGTCACGATTGTGGGGGCGTACGATGTGGCGGAGTCTGCGCGAGAGGGGTTCTGCGCGCAGTACGGCTGCGCAGCGTATGAGAGTCTGGAACAGGCGCTGGCCGACGAGAGAGTGGGCTTGGTGGTGAACCTGACGAGCCACTACGCGCACGCCGAAGTGTCCCGGACTTGCCTCGAGGCGGGGAAGCATGTTCACAGCGAAAAGCCGCTGGCCCTGACGCGCGAGGCGGCGGCTGAGCTGGTGGCGATGGCCAAGGAGAGAGGCGTGCGGCTGTCGTGCTCGCCCTTCACCTTCATGGGTGAGGCACAGCAGACGACCTGGAAGGCGATTCGGGAAGGATTGCTGGGCGAGGTGCGAGTGGTGTACGCGGAGATGAACTGGAATCGCATTGAGCGTTGGCACCCCTCGCCGCAGGGCTTTTACGCGGCGGGTGTGGGACCGCTGTTCGACGTGGGGGTCTATCCGTTGGCGGTGCTCACAGCGTTTCTCGGTCCGGTCATGAGAGTGACGGGGTTCGGCAAGGTGGTGCTCCCGGAGCGGGAGACCACGGCGGGCGCGAAGTTCGCGGTCGAGGCGCCGGACATCATGGTGGGCGGCCTGGAGTTCGCGAACGGTGCGGTGGGCCGACTGACGGCCTCCTTCTATGTGGGTGCGACTGCGCAGCATGGCATCGAGTTTCACGGGGACCTCGGAACGATCCACCTGCTTTCCGCCCCGAGCTTTGATTGCGCGGTGAAGTATCGGCCCCTGGTCGAGGACAACTGGGGGGACTTGCCGCTGGTACGTGAGCCGCACCGGGGCGTCGAGTGGGGGCGGGCGATCTTCGATGTTGTGCTGGCTCTGCGGGAAGGACGGCCGCATCGAGCCACCGGCGAGCAGGCGGCTCATGTGGTGGATATTTGCTGCAGCATCGCAGAATCGGCGGAGAAGGGATGTCCTGTCGAGGTGACGACGACGTTCCCGCCACCGGCGCCGATGGAGTGGGCGCAGTAGCGACGCCACGAGGTCCGAGGAGAGGGTCAGGGCGGACCGGGCAGGGCGGCATTCAGAAGCGTGATGAAGGGTGTCGGCTGATTGTCGTGGGCCGGATGGGGTCCCTGCCACATCACGGCCCCTCCGAACGACCTGTGCGGCAACGTCCTCCGACTTGCGGGTCGGCAGTCGGTGTGGTATCCTCCTGAGCGCAGGTCTACAGGCGAACAATGGGAAGCATAGGGCGTCCTTAAGCAACGTCAAGACGCGATGAGCATGCTACTCCGATGAAGCAACAACCGCCGGCGACGTGCGCGCTGTGGGTCCTGTTGGTGCTGGGAGCTTGCGGAGGTGTGCGGGCCGCGGCACCGCTCTCGCTGGAGGCTCAGGCCTATCTGGACCTGCGAGAACGGTCGCAAGCAGTGCGAGGTCGGCCGCTGGCGGACCTGAAGCGCGATGTGGCCAAGCTGCGGGGGCGAGTTATCGAGCTGATCGGGACGATCTCGGGGATCGCGACGCCGGTGGAGAAGGACCCGAAGACGGGCAAGGCGCTGGCGAACTTCCTGCTGCAGACGCGCGACGACAGCCTGTTTGTGGAATGTCTCGAGGGTGAGCCGGAAGTGCGAGTGGGCAACAAGGTGGCGGTTCTGGGGTTGGTGTCGCCGGATGCTCCGAGCCTGTACCGGGTGGAAATGCTGGCAGTGGTGAACGCTAACGCCCTGCCCGCGGAGAAGGAGAAGCGACCTGAGCCCTCGATTCCGTCTCTGACTGCGAAGGCGTCGGGGAAAGCGGCTGCGCTGCCTCCGGAACTGCGGGGCGGAAAGGCGACCGCACCTCGCGCGCGCACACCGCAGGCCGACGCGCAGCGGCGGGAGGCGGTGTGGAACGCCTGGGTGGCCCGCCAGAACCCGAAGCTCTCCGCGGCCGAGCGGAGTCTGATCGTGAAGTGCGTGCTCGCGTACGCGGGGATGTACGGGATTGACCACCGGCTGGTGTTTGCGATGATCTCGGCGGAATCGGATTTCCACCCCCGCAGCACGAGCCACAAGGGCGCGATGGGGCTGACCCAGCTTATGCCCTTCACCTGCAAGGAGTACGGCATCACCGATCCCTACGACATCCAGCAAAACATCTGGGGCGGGTGCCGGGAGCTGGGCGGATACCTGAGGAGATATGCGGGGAAGCCCAACTACGAGCAGTTCGCGCTGAGCATGGCGTGCTACAATGCAGGCTCGGGAGCCGTGAGGAAGTATGGGGGGATTCCTCCGTATCGCGAGACGATCAACTACATAAAGCGCGTGGGCAAGCGGTTCGTCAAGTTCCACCGCGAGGGGTATCCCTGAGGGCCGGGCGGGGTCTGGGCTGGTGTCGGCGGGCGCCCGGGGCGCTCGTTTTGTGTTCAGGGGGATAACCACGGAGAACACAGAGACAGGCGGCATCTATGTCACAGCTCGATACGAGTGGAGGCGCGTGGAAGGGAACCGGGGCAGGAGAGGCGGGATCGGGTAAGCTGAGAAGGACGGACGCACGACACCGAACATGAGCGACTTGAGGGAGAAAGTCAACGCTGCGCCGCTGGCGCCCGGCTGTTACGTCATCCGGGACAAGGAGGGCACGGTTCTGTACGTGGGCAAGGCGCGCGCGCTGCGCCGCAGGCTGCAGACGTGGTTTGGCTCGCGCGAGAAGCACTCGCCGTGGGTCGAGACGATGATGTCGCGCGCGGCGGACTTTGACGTGGTGGTGACGGATACGGAGGTCGAGTCGCTGATCCTGGAAGCGAACCTGATTAAGGAGCACAGGCCGAGGTTCAACGTCAAGCTAGCCGATGACAAGAGCTATCCGTACCTCAAGCTGACGCTGGAGGAGGAGTTCCCCCGGTTGATGGTCGTGCGGGCGCTGCCGAAGGAGGCGAAGCAGTCGCTCAAGCAGGTGCGCTCGGAGCGGGGGTTTTCGGATTCCCACCACCGCGAGGTGCACTTTCTGTCGAAAGGACGATACTTCGGGCCGTACGCCAGTGCGAAGTCCATGCGGCGCACGATGCGGCTGCTGAGCCAACTGTTTGGCATTCGGCAGTGCCGCCGTAAACTGGACGGGACGAAGAAGTATGCGCCCTGTTTGAACTACCACATGCAACGGTGTCTGGCTCCCTGCGCAGGCCAGTGCACGAAGGAGGAGTATTGGGAAGCGGTGGGCCAGGCGATCAAGTTCCTGGAAGGCCGTCAGCAGCAGATTGTGGCGGAGCTTGAGGCGGAGATGACGAGGGCCGCGCAGGAGATGGAGTTCGAGCGGGCGGCGCGATATCGGGACAAGCTGCGGGCCGTGCGGCGGGTGCTGGAGGAGCAGAAGGTGACCTCCAACCAGGCGCGGGACGAGGATGTGCTGGGTCTGGCGGTCGCAGATGATCGGGCGTGCGTGCAGGCCTTCCAGATTCGTCAGGGACAGATGGTTGGGCAGGAACAGTTCATGTTGGAGCGGGCCACGGACCGGGACCGGGGCGAGATTCTGGAGTACTTCGTTGAGCGGCACTATGCCGAGGCGACGCACATCCCGAAGGCGGTCTACGTGTCGGAGAGCCTGGAGGGCGCGGACTTGCTGCGCGAGTGGTTGTCGCGCGAGCGAGGGAGCGCCGTGAAGGTGGTGCGGCCGCAGCGGGGGGAGAAGCGGCGGCTGGTGGAGCTGGCGGTTAAGAACGCCGGGATGGTGCTGGAGCGGGTCGCGCAGAGCCGGCACGAGAGGGAGCGGATTGCGGACCTGACGCTAAGTGAACTGCAAGAGGCGCTGGGGATGGAGCGCCAGCCGCGGCGGATTGAGTGCTACGATATCTCGACGCTGAGTGGGCGAGAGTCAGTGGGCTCAATGGTCGTATTCGTGGACGCGGCGCAATTCAACAGCGGCTATCGTCGGTTCCGCATGAAGCTTACGGAGGGCAAGGCGGATGATTTCGCCATGCTGCAGGAGATGATCGCGCGCCGGCTGGGCAAGGCGCGGCAGGGGGACGAGAAGTTCTTGCCGCTTCCCGACTTGATGCTGATTGACGGCGGCAAGGGGCAGGTCAGTTCGGTTGTGGCGGTGCTGGAGGAGATGGGTGTGCAGGACATTGCGGTGGCCGGCCTGGCGAAGCAGTTCGAAGAGGTCTACGTGCCCGGCCGCAGTGCACCGGTGGCGCTGGCCGAGGGCGGGCGAGCACACAACCTGCTGCGGCGGATGCGAGACGAAGCCCACCGCTTTGCCCAGGGGTATCACCACAAGCTGCGGGAGAAGAAGACGAGCAAGTCGCTGCTCGACGAAGTGCCGGGCATCGGCCCCACCCGGAAGCGGCGACTGCTCCAGCACTTCAAATCCATCGAGGGGCTCAAGCAAGCATCGGCGGAGGAGCTAGCAGCGGTACCGGGTATGACGAGGCAGGCGGCCCAGGATTTGAAGGAGTACCTGGGAAGCGGATAGGGAATACCGCGGCGTCGTCAGTGGCGGGAGGGAATGGGCGGCGGTTTGGCGGGCAGGCCCAGCCACGTGAGCGGCACAATGTCCTGGTCGCCGTCATCGGAGCGCAGGCCCCGGAAGGAGTACTCGGTAAAGCCCGCGGAGGCGGCGCGGACCCAGTCCAGGTGATTCTCGAGGAGTGCTGTGGCCTGGTCGGTGCTCAGCTTCAGGCTGTCGGGCATCAAGTAGAAGGCATAAAAGTGGGAGGCGTAGGGGCCGCCGACGGCGTTCTCCACGCGCAGCTCCAGGTCGCGCGGAGGGAACTGCCCGCGCTTTAGTCCGGAGAGCACGAAGCAGCGGTTGCGGCGATTGCCGTTCTCGCCCTCGGGTGCCACGCCGCCGATGCTCACCCACTTGCCGCCCCGGTCCCTGAGAGACAGCGGGTGCTCCGGCTTTCCCTCGTCGGTGTCTAGGTCGTTGCCGTAGATCCACAGTGCGAAGGTCTCCGGCTGCTTGGTGGGCCCGATCTCGCGGTCTTGCTGCTTGAGCCAATCGGTCTTGCGGAGGACGATAATGTCCGCCGGAAGGCCGTCGCTCACGAAGTTCCGGGCAACGTTCTCGGGGCTGAGAAAAAGCTGAGTGTACGTATTGTACGGCACCAGAGCGCCCTTGGCGCGCGGCGACCTGAGAAGCTCATCAATGCGTTTCGCCGCGCTCTCGGCCTCTGGCGGAATGGTGCTCCTGTCTGCAGTTCCGCCCCAGGGCAGGCGCGCGCGAGCGCCAAGCCCACGCTGCAGAATCCCCAGGTAGTCCAGACAGAGCTTAGTGTATTCCAGGCCGGTGCGCATCACGGCCACGCGACGCGCCACGTTGTCGTCGCCCCGCGCAGCCGCTTCGGCCTCGGCGATGCAAGCCTCCAGCGCCGTCATCGTTTCGGGGGTAAAGAACCGCACGATATCTCCGTAGGGGCGCTGGCCCGCCAGATGGACACCGGACTCGAGCGCGCGGCGCTCCAAGAGGTCATGGTACTTTCGCATCGGAGCAGCGGCGGGTCCGAAGAAGCGAGAGAAGTAGTCGTCCAGCAGGGCATCTACGTCGCAGTCGGCATCCCACAGCAGCTTGGCTGCGACGTAGAAGTCGAGGCCGTTGGTGGCCATGCCGCTGGTGTATTGCGTGGCCAGGCCCATGAGTCCGAGCCGCTTGAAATAGGGGAGATCCGCACGCAAGGTGTGCACGATGGGCCAGGGCAGGCCCACCCAAGAGGCCTTGTAGTAGTACTCGTAGAGCATGACGTGGTCGCAGATCTTCGTCCAGCCGATGAGCCAGCGGTTGAAGCCCGCGTTGAGGGGGCAATTTGAATCGTTCAGCGAGTGTGAGTGGCATTGAAAGCGGCAGAATTGGATGACATTGTTGGGGCCCAGCCGGAGCGAGGCGTCGGCGGGTGGCGCGACATAGGAGTGATAGGCGATGCTCTTGAGCAGGAGCTCGGGGTGTTTTCGGCGGACGAGCTCGCCCACGCGGTTATAGAACAGGACCAGCCGGCGGGAGACCTTGCGCTCGTAAGGGGCCCCAGGCTCGTCCAGAGCTCGGCAGGCATCACATTGACAGAAGGTCTGAGTGTCCATGGGATCAACGCTGATCATGTCCAGGCTCGGGTCGGCTTCGAGGAGACGGTCAATCGTCCGGGCCACAGCCTCGGCTACGCCGGGATTGGAAGTGCACAGATTAACCTGAGGGCGCTCCTTGGTCGGCCGGACGCGGCGGCCGTTAATCAGCGGGAAGTACTCGGGGTGCTGATCGAAGTACTCGTCGGCGGGGAGCAAGCGGGCAAAGGTGTGGACGAAGTACTTGGTACGGAATTCTCCGGGCTGCTTCGTGTTCACGTTGCAGCCGTTGTGTAGCGCCCAGTCACCGCTGCCGACCCACCGCAGGGCGAAGTCGGGGCGGTGCGTCTCGTCAAGCCGGCCGACAGCGACCGTTTGGCGTTGCGGGATAACCTCGCCGATCTTTCCCGGCCAGTACCAGCGGCAGCCCAGGTGTCGCTCCAGGAACGCGTACACGGCCAGGAGGGTGCTGAAGTTCGTTTCGCCGGCGATTACAACATCGGGGCCGACGGTGCGGAAGAGGAAGCCGTCGCGTCCCAGCTTGAGCTGAGCCCAGTCAGTGCCCAGGCGTTGGAGGGCGGGTTGGCCGCCGACGAAGATCTGCGGCTTTCCGGGGGCCGGCTGGCGCAGCAGCGGCAGCTTGGCGCCGGAGATTGCCTGGAGGTAATGCTGGAGCTCAGCGCCGGGATCGCGGCCGGCCTCGGGCGGCTCAGGCGCCACGATGACGGCGCGAGCTTGTCCGTCCTGTACCCAAGTTGTGTACGGGCTGGGCGCGGATGGGTAGAGGGGTGGCTCGCAGATGGCGCTTGCCAAGGTCAGCGTCAGACAGAGAAGTGTTCCGCTCATGGTGCGCTCCAGTGTCGGTGTCAAGGGGCCATCAGGTGCTGCTCTCAATCAGACTACGCCATTCTACAACACGGAGGTCAAACCTGCCGGGCGGGCAGGTTGCGTCGCCGGACAGCGCGAATTGGCTCCTCCGGCAAAGGGACGTCTGGGAGAGGCATTGGCGGGGAGTGACAGGAGGTGCAAATGAGCAACGAAGAGCAGCCACGGGTTGTCGCCGAGGGTCTGGCGTTCCCGGAGGGGCCGGCCTTTGACCGAGCCGGAGACCTCTTCGTGGTCAACCTGCAAAGCGGAGATGTGACGCGCATTTCTCCGGACGGGACGTGCTCTCTATTCGCGAATACGGGTGGGCGGCCGAACGGGGCGGCCTTCCATGCGAACGGTGACCTGTGGCTGGCCGACGCCGGACTGAGGGCGATTGTGGCGGTGTCCCCGGCCGGCGAGATGAGTACCGTGGTGGATGAATGTGAGGGGGACAGATTCCGGGGGCCGAACGATCTGGTGTTCGACCGGATGGGTAATCTGTACTTCACGGACCCGGTGGGTTCGGACCTCGAGCGGCCGATCGGGTGCGTGTACTACCTGACCGCCGGGGGAGAGGTGCACCGGGTGGCGGAGGGACTGGCGTTTCCGAATGGGATTGCGCTGTCCGCAGACGAGACGAAGCTTTACGTGGTCGAAACGCTGACGCACAGCATCTGGGAGTATGGGCGAGAGGATGACGGAGGAGTGGGGGAGAGGAGGCTGTACGCTCGGCTGGAGGGCGGGACGGGGCCGGACGGGATGGCCTTCGATGAACAGGGCGTGCTGTATGTGGCGAATTTCGGGGCGGGCAACATTGCGGTGGTAGAGTCGGAAGGCGGAGCTGTGCGGTATCTGGCAGCGGGGGACGAACGACCGACGAACGTAGCGTTTGGGGGGCGGGAGGGAAGGACGCTATTCATCACCGGGGCCGCGACGAACAAGGTGCTCAGGCTGGAGCTGGGCGTGAGGGGTCAACGGCTGTTCGGCGAGGCCTGAGGGGGAAAACCGGAATATGGCGGCAGGCATTGCGCTGGGAAACATCAGACTGGAGCCGGACGGTCCGGTTACGGCGGGGTCACGCGGGACGTGGCGGCTGGTCTACACGGTGGGTCCGCGAGGGTTGGCGAACGGCGGAGGCCTGCGGATAGCGCCGCCGCACCGAGGGATGGTGCGGTGGGACGTGGGGCAGGTGATTGCGTATGCCAGCCGCGAGGGCGCAGCCTGCGAAGTGACGGTCGAGAACGCGCATCCGATCAGCTACCACTGGCGGCACTTTCCAGTGGTCCAGGTAGTGGTGCGCGGCGTGGAACTGGCCGCGGGCGACACGGTTACGGTCGTACTGGGCGAACGCGGCGGATATGTCGGCGGCTATCGAGTGCGCGCGCGGGCACAGGAGTTCGCGCAGCAGGGGGCGCGCTTCGAGGCGTGGGTGGACCCGCTGGGCAACTGGCGTGCACTGCGCGAGACGACCGTGCCGGATACCTCCTGCGCACTGGCGGACCCGCCGCAGGTGGACGTAGTGGCGGCGGAGCCGGCCCGACTGCGCGTCTACTTGCGCTCACCCGGGACCGATGACGGGCCCGCGCGAGTGCAGATGGTGGCGGAGGATCGGTACGGCAATCCGGCACCGCAGTACGCAGGGCGTCCGGATCTGGCCGTAGTACACGGAGAAGCCCTGCCGGCGGCGCCCGTCAAGGATGGACGGCTGAGTACCGAATTGCCGGCTCTTGCGGAGGACAAGGTGACGCGCGTGCAGGCCGTGGACACCGAGAACGAGCTTGTGGGCCGGAGCAATCCATTGGCGCCGGGGCTGACGCGACCGTGGCGTGTCTACTGGGGCGATCTGCACGTGATGACCGGCGCGGGCGCCGGGGGAATGATGCTGGGTAACACGCGCTCGGCCCTGGAACACGGCCGCGATGCGAAGGCGCTGGACTTCGCGGCGATCACCAAGCCGAGCAACTCGCCGGAGCAGTGGGAGTTTGACCGGCAGGCGTGCCGGGATTTCTACCAGCCGGGCGAGTACGTGCCGATCTTGGCCTGCGAGCGCGGGCTCAAGACGGGGCATAAGAACGTGTACCTGGCCGAGGATTGCGCGGAGGTCTGTCCCGGGGGACCAGCGGAGGCGATCTGGGAGTATCTGGAGGGCAAACGGGGGATGGCGATTCCACATCACACGAACGTGCACTCGGAATCGCACCCGCGCCAGTGGGGCCCGCAGGACTGGAGCACGCACAATCCGCGGTTCGAGCGCCTGCTGGAGATCACGCAAGATCGCGGCTCGTTCGAGACCGATCAGCCGGGAGTGGGCGGCTACTTCGGCGGATTCGGCAGCTCGGCGCAGGATGCGCTGGCGCGGGGGATGCGAGTGGGGTTCGTGGGTGGCACGGATAATCATCGTGGGCAGCCGGGCTCGTTCGTTTCCCCGCTGGGCGGACTGGACCCGCACGAAGTCACCGTGGGTGGGCTCACCGCGGTGTTGGCGGAGGAGCTGACACGCGAGGGGATCTGGGAGGCGTTGTGGTCTCGCCGATGCTATGCGACAAATGGGCCCCGCCTGGTACTGTGGTTTGCGGTCGGGGGGCATCCGATGGGCAGCGAACTAGCGGGCGAGGATGCACGGGCCCTGGCCGAGAGACGCCGGATCGAAGTCAAGGTGATCGGCACGCGTCCGATTGAGCGGATCACTATTGTACGGAAC
>JALGUG010000406.1 GCA_029820995.1 Candidatus Zipacnadia bacterium | reverse complement strand
CCCGCGAGCAGGTAGCAGCGCGTCGCGCTGCCGATTCCGGCGGTACAACACGTGGCGGTCCTTCAGCCCCGGTTCCGTGCCGCGTTGAGCAGCTTCATGTACTCGCGCAGCCACTCGGTGTTGTCGTGGAAGGTGCGCGCGGTCACAATGTTGCCGTCCACGACGACCGGCTGATCTACGTAGGTCGCGCCGCAGACCTCGGCGTCGAAGCGGCACTTGGCGACCGTCGTGATCGTCTTCCCGTTGATCACGCCGGCCCGGGCCAGGATTTCGATGCCATGGCAGACCGCACCGATTGGCTTGCTAGCCTCGGCGAAGTGCCGCGTAAGGGCCATCAGATGTTCGTCGTAGCGGATGTACTCCGGCGCCCGGCCGCCGGAAATGACCAGGCCGAGATAGTCCGCGGGCTTGATGTCGCGGAAGGCGATGTCGGCATCGAAGTGATAGCCGGCGGACTCGACGGTAATGTCCCAATCCGGGTGGGTGTCGTGTTGCACCAGATGGTACGTGCGCTTCTCGGGCCCGGCAACGACGACCTGGTAGCCGTCCTCCGGAATACGATAGTAGGGATAGAGGGTATCGGTCACTTCGGCCGCGTCGCCGATGACCAGCAAGACCTGTTCCATCAGGCGGGCTCCCTTCTGTGCGGTGGGCCAGTTCCGGGGTCCGTGAATGGCACCTCTACTTCAGGAACAGCTCGATAACCGGCACCACCACGTTAGGCTGCTGCACCGGCAAGTTCAGCGTCAGCCGGTCACCCTCTTCGGTGAAGCGGATCTCCGAGGCGTCGTTGAGCAGTTGGGCGTACGCCACCTTGCCGGCTAGGCCGTCTACGTGTAGGTGCTTGAAGGGCCAGGCGAAGACGTGCAGGTACAGGCGTTTCCCGTTCTGGGTGAAGCGGCAGTCGCGGGGCGCCGCAAAGTCGCTCTGTGTGCAGCCGTAGATCGAGCGCGAATGCAGACGCATCCACTCGCCGATACCGGCCAGGCGCTCGAGGGCCCGGGGCTCGAACTCGCCGCGTGCCGTAGGGCCGACGTTCAGCAGAAGATTGCCGCCTTTGGAGACGGTGTCAATGAGCATCTGGACGAGCATGGGGACCGGCTTCCAGTCGAGATTGTCGCGGTCGTAGCCCCAACTGCCGCTGAAGGTCTGGCAGGCTTCCCAGATCACGGGCTTGCCGTCCACCTTGACCCACTCGGTCGGCTGCACTTGCTCGGGCGTCCTGATGTCCTGCGGGATCTGGGTGCGGTCGTTGATGATCACGTCGGGCATGTGCTCGCGCACCAGGGCAATGAGCTTCTCGGCCTGCCAATCGTCCTTGCCCTTGCCAGGGGCGAGTAGGCCCTCGCCGGGCCCGGGATAGGAGAAGTCGAACCACATGATGTCAATCGGCCCGAACATGGTGACCAGCTCGCGTGCCTGGCCATGAAGGTATTCGACGTATTTGCTGAAGTCGCGGTGCTGGTTGGCTCGGATGAAGTCTTCATTGGCGCGCATGGGATGCAGGCGATCAATGGTGTATTCGGGGTGATGCCAGTCAATGAGCGAATGATAGAATCCGACCTTGAGCCCTTCGGCGCGGAAGGCCTCGACCATCGGGGCGAGCAGGTCGCGTCCCGCCGGCGTGTTGGGCGCCTTGTAGTCCGTGAGCTTGGAATCCCACAGGCAGAAGCCGTCGTGGTGCTTGCTGGTGACAACGAAGTACTTCATGCCGGCGTTCTTGGCGGCGCGGGCCCAGGCCGTGGGATCGTACAGGTCGGGGTCGAAGTGGTCGAAGTACTTCTGGTAGTCTTCGTCCGAGATTTGCTCGCGGTTCTTAACCCACTCATGTCGGGCCGCGGCGGCATAGATTCCCCAGTGGATGAACAAGCCGAAGCGGTCGTGAACGAACCAATCAGTCTTTCCCGGTGTGGGGTCAGGCAGCACAGGCATCTCAGTCCTCCTCAAGGGGCTCGCGGTGGCGGGCCTTCATGATCGCCGGTAGTCGGCGGACCTGCAGGCGAGAGTTTCGCCGCAGGGGGGGAAGGCCCTTCTGCAGGGATGAAACTAGCGCCGGCGCAGCAGGATGCAGTTGACGGAGTGGGGCGGGAAGGTGTACGTCAGCTCGTCACCGGGGACCTGGAGTGGCGATTCCTCGATCTTGACGTTGTCGGGATGATCCCAAGAGTTCGCCGCTAGGAAGGAGTCGCCGGCCAGCGTCTGAACGCGAGCCGGGGTTGCGGCTGAGAAACCGTGGAGGCGAATCACCGTCTCGAGGGGCTGGTCGGGGTGGCGGTTAGTGACCAGCAAGCACAGGGCGCGGTCGTCATCATCGGCGAGCGCGACGGCGTCCAGGTACGGGACCTTTTGCGCGGCGGGCAGGCCGTGGAAGGCCTCGGTGTGGAACGTCTCGCACTGGGTATCGAGCCGCACGGGCCATCGGCCGGGCTGGTTGCCGTACATGTAGTGCACCCAGTGCACCGGGTCGGGGTAGACGATCTCCCGGTCCTTCTTGAGGCCGCCGCCGTGATTGACCAGGGCGGAGTGCGTGATGAGCTCGATACGTCCGTCGGCGCGGATGCCGGTGTTGATGACCCCGGCGGTCAAGAGGGCCTCGCTCTGCGTATAGTTGCGCGGCAGATGGCCGCGATGGGTCATGATCTGGAGCTCGGTAATGGCGAGCATCGGCTCCACGCCGCCGTCGCGCATCTGCCGGCCCAGGCGCAGAAGATGGCGGGGAACCCGATGGACGTAGCCCATCCACGCCAAATACGCCCTCCGCGGGTCAGCGTCCGCAGGGATGCCGCCTCCGGTCAGAAGATGGACTGATATTGAGCGCAGAATGTCCGCGTCCGCGCGGATGAGGGTGCCGTTCCAGGCCTCGTCGTGCCCGTTGGCGATGAATCGAATGCCGGGGTCCACGTTGGTCATCGCCTGGTAGAAGGCGCGGTAGCGCCGAGCGTACTCCTCGGCATTGCAGTGCCCCACCTGCCAGCTTCCGTAGAGCTCGTTGCCGATCTCC
>JALGUG010000103.1 GCA_029820995.1 Candidatus Zipacnadia bacterium | reverse complement strand
GCTGTCCGGGCCACATACCGCACGTCCCGCGTCCGGCCCACGTTCGTCCGCTTGAAATCAAAGGGTACGTCCGCCACAGGTTGCACGTGTATCTTGCCGATGACGCCCGTGTGATAGCCTGCCCTCTTCAGGAGCGCCGGAAGGGTCGGCAGCCCTTTATGCATTGAATAGCCGCGGTGGCTCAGCCCGATCTGGCCGTTCTGGTGCGGATACAGGCCGGTGAACATGCTGCTGCGCGACGGGCTGCACGACGCCTGCGTCACATAGGCGCTCACAAACCGAACGCCCTCCTCGGCCAGTCGGTCCAAGTTCGGCGTCCGAGCCCGGGCATCGCCATAGCAGCCCAGGTACGGCCCCAGGTCATCGGTGGTGATGAACACAACGTTCGGCCGCCGCCCCTGCGCACGGACGGCGCCGCCCAGCATCAGCCCTGCCGCACCGGCAATCAGTGACTGGCAGAACTCCCGTCGGCGTATGGGCGAACCAGGCATCATCAGATCCCCCTTCCGCAGAGCGTGAATGGCCCGCTCACTGCGCGCCGCCGGCACTCTCCCTCACGTGCCGCCCCCCGTCAACGTAGATCACCTGCCCGGTGATGAACTTGCTCCGCAGCAGAAACATCACCGCGTCCACAACGTCGTCCGCGTCACCATGCCGCCGGAGCGGCAGGGCCTGCGCGAGCTCCTGCGCACAACTCTCCTTTGCCTCGGGCAGCACAATCAGCCCGGGCGCTACGGCGTTGACCGTGATCGCCGGGGCAAACTCCAGGGCGGTCATCCTGGTCACCACGGCGAGCATGTGTTTGCTCAGAATGTAAGCCACATGCGACCGGTCATACCCCACGATTCTGGTGTCCAGCAGGTTCACGATCTTGCCCGGCCGCTCTTGCCCGGCGAAGGCGCGGCTCAGCGCAAAGGGCGCCCAGGCATTGAGCGCGGCGCTCTTCGCGACTTGGTCGAAGGTCACGTTCGACGGCGTACTGGGATCGAAGCTGGCAGCGTTGTTGACCAGGATGTCCAGCGGCCCCGCCAGCTCGACGGCACGCCCCACCAGCCTCTCGCTCTCCTCCGGCTGAGACAGGTCCGCCTGAATCGTCCAGGCCCGAACGCCCTGCGCAGCGATCGCTGCCCGCAGCTCCTTCGCCTCGTGCTCTGAGCTGCCGTAGTGGACGACGACGTGCACTCCTTCGGCAGCCAGGGCCAGGGCCGTCCGCTTCCCCAGCCCCTGCGCAGCTCCGGTAACCAGAGCCGTCTGGCCTTTCAAGGTTTCCTCACTCATATCCGCCTTCCGCGAGAACCGTCACTTGCCCGCCGGGTCGGCCGTCGGAGGCGCTGGACTACCAAGCGACTGCGCAGCAGTCGCAGGTATCCGGTCCGAACACTAGAAGCTGTTTCACAACCCCTGTAGAGCCCGTTTACGCGCGATTGTCCTTGGTTGAGGTTATGAAGCCACCTCTAGTCATGGCCCACCAATATTCCACACCGCGACACCGGCAACCTCTCAGGGACATCGTGGCGCTCCCGCGACAAAGCGCCTCTCCGGGCGGTACGAGAAGGCTTCTCTTCCGCTCCGCCGAATAACCCCTCGACTGCAGCCTAACCCCGGGGAGCCCACCATCCATGCGCCTCTGTCTTCTCGCCGCTTTCACGCTCGCTTGGAGCGGTCCGCTGCTTGCGGACGTCCCGCTGCACAACTTTGACGACCTCTCTGCCTGGCGGCCCAACGCAGACGGTGGCCACCCGCCGCAGTTCTCCCTTGACCGCGAGCACGCGCGCGAGGGCGCGGCGATGCGAATCAGGTACACCGACCGGCCTCCGCATTGGGGCAATCTTACTGCACCCTGTCGCGTGCCGCCCGACGCCCGCGCCCTGCGCTTCTGGGTCTACAAACACTCCGCCGAGCCCCAATCCGCGCTGCACATCTGGCTGTTCGAGCCCGATGACGACGCCTGGCTTCAGCAGGTGCGGTTCCGCGGGCGCAGTTTGCCCGAGGCCCCGGTCGGCTGGCACGAAATCCGTCTGCCCGTCTCCGCCTTCCGCTTCCAGCCGCGCGGCAGGAAGACCCGCGAGATGACCTCCGCCGACCGCATGTTGATCGGCTGTAACTTCGGCGACCTGGAGGTGACGATTGACAGCATGGCCTGGGAAACCGGCACCGAGAAGAAGAAGCTACCGCTGCCCAAGACCGATGATCTGAAGATCGAAGCCGGGGAGCGCGGAAGCGTCGCCATCCTGGACCTGGGCCCCGGGCTGCCGGACGGCTTCCAGACCGCCCATCCGCCCGCGAAGCTGGCCGATGCTCTGCGCGCCGGTGGATTCGGGGTGACGATCCTCCAGCCCGGCGATCTGGCGGACGAGACAATCCTCACTCCGGCCCACTTCGCTGCCGTGGTCTTGCCCTGGGGCCCGTACTTCCCCCTGGAAGCCAGGGACGCCTTCGTGGCCTACCTCAAGGGCGGCGGGAGCTTCCTGTCCACGGACGGCTATGCCTTCGATCAGCTCGTCGTGCTCACCGAGGCCGGGTGGTCGAGCACCGGTCCCGAGGTCAGGGCCGAGCAGATGGCTCAACCGCCACCTCCTCCGCCCGATCCCATGAACACGCGGACGGGCAAGCCGGGCGATCAGATGAGCTTGCGCCCCGACCAGATTGGCGTCTTCGACCCGTCCTTCCGGCTGCAACACGCGCAACGCTTCCGTCTCGCCGAGTGGTACGGAGAGCAAGCCGTGGCAGGTGGCCCGCAGTACGAGTTCCCCCGGCCGGTCCAGGGCTTTTCCGCTTGCGGCCTCACCGGCTACACCAGCGCCGTCTTCCCCCCGGTATACCGGCGTTGGGTCCCGGTGCTGCAGGCCTTCGACGGTACGGGCCGCGCACTACGCGGCACGGCCCTGAGCATCCTGCACAACTACGCCGGCCCCTTCTCCGGCTCGAGCTGGGCCTTCAGCGGACTCACCGACCGCACGGACATCTTCCTCGGCGATGCCGGCCGCCGCGAGCTGCTCTGCCGCGTCTTGACGGACATCACCGAGAAGGTGTTCCTGCACGAGCTGACCACTGACTTCGCGTGCTACGAGCCGGGGGAGACGGCCCGCATCTCCGTCCGCGTCTCCAACTACGGCCGCAGGCCCGCGGCCCGCGTTCTGTCCCTCCGAGTCGCTGACCGCGAGCTGCTCAGCCGCCGGCTGGACCTCCAGCCCGGTGAGGCCCGGACCGTCGAGGCGAGCATCCCGGTGGATGACCTGGGGTCCGACTATTGCCCGGTGCAAGCGAGACTGTACGAGGGCGAGCGGCTGGCCGACTTCATGGAGTCCGGTCTCTGCATCCGCAGCGAGGCCATACTGGCGTCCGGGCCGCAGATCGGCTGGAAAGACAACTACCTGACCGTGGACGGCAGGCCCACTTTCCTCCTCGGCACGAACCAAACGGGCATGATGTTCTTTTCAGCCAACGAGAACCCGGCAATCTGGGACCGCGACTTCCGCACTATGCAGGAGCACAACTTCCACATTCTGCGCATCCTCCATTTCTCGCCTTTCTCCAAAGGCGGCTACGAGGGCAAGCCGACGAACCAGCCGCTTCATCTGGCGGAGCGCCCCCGGCGGCTGGTGCGCCAACTGGACGCCATCGTCCAGCTTGCCCAGAAGCATCGGGTCGCCATCTTTCTGTCGCTGCACGACTGGATGGGGACGACCCTCACTGATGAGGAGCTCCAGGCCCAAGCCGATTGGAACCGCTTCTGGGCCGAGCGATACAAAGACGTGCCCGGCATCTTCTACGACATCCAAAACGAGCCCTCAGTTCGGGCGCCGGACCGCCCCGACATCGTTGCGCTCTGGAACAGCTTCCTGCAGCAGCGCTACGGCTCCGACGAAGCCCTGCGCGCCGCCTGGACCAGGCACCCGCCGGAGAAGCCGCTCCCCACCGTACCGCTGGGACCGACCAGCAACGACTGGGACGATACTCGCAGCGCGGACCGCAAGCGTTTCGAGACCGTGTTGCTCAACCGCTGGATCAAGGCCAACCTCGACGGCATCAAGGCCGGCGATCCGGATGCTCTGGTCACCGTCGGGTATCTCCCCAGCATGCCGCCGGCCGACAAAATTCTCGGCGTCGCCCACACCGACTTCTCCAACATGCACTACTATGGCCCCGTGGATCGCTTTCCGCTGGAGTTCAAGCTGATTGATCGCCGCTTTGTCGGCAAGGGTCTCAGCCTGGGCGAATGCGGGGCGCGAGAAGCCCACGACAGCCGTACGCACGGCCATCCAAGCGTGCCCGTAGCGGACAGCATCCACCGCTTCCAGACCTACATCCACTACGCCGCGGGCCTGGGCGCGGCCTTCATCTGCAACTGGGACTGGAAGGACTTCGACGAGATGGTGTTCCCTTGGGGGCTGATGCACCACTGCTCCAACATCACCAAGCCCTGGTTGCACACCTGGGAGCAGGGCAGCCTACTGCTGTCGCTGGTCGAGCCGACTTACGAATCGCCCGAGATCTTCATCCTCGCGCCGGACAGCCATCGCATCGGCCCTCGGTTCAACGAGCTCACCGGTGCTCTGCACCGGTCTGTCGCACTGCTGCTCGATCGCCGCGTCAACTTCGGCATGATCAACGAGGAGGACCTGAACCACCTGCCGCCCTCGGCCAAGGCTCTGGTCTGGCCGCTGCCCTACTGCCCCGCCGACGAGACCTTCGCCCGCGTCCTCAAGTGGGTCCAGGCCGGCGGCACGCTGTACCTGTCCGGCGACCTTTCCTTCGACCGTACCCGACGCCCAACCCGGCTGGAGCGTCGTCGGCAACTCGGCCTGCCGGAGGCCACGCCGACCTCGCCTTTCGACACGCCGGAGAACGCCTGGCACCAAGCGCCGATTGAAACCTCCGTGCGCGCCGGCAAGGTGCTGTTTGTTCCGTATCCCCTGGAGCTGCGCCCTCAGCCCACGGACGCCGGCGTATACCAGCGATTGATCGCGCTTGCGGGCGTCTCGCCCATCACGGTTGAGCCGGCGGAGGCACCCGTGCGCGCGCTATCCCTCCCAACGCGCGAGGGTGGCCGGCTGTACATGCTGGCGCGTCGGTCCGAGGGCGCGAACCTCCTCCCCGTCACACTCCCGAATGCAGCCCTTACAGTCAACCTGGCTGAGGGCGGCTTTGCGTTCGTGCTGCTGGGTCCCCAGGGCGAGATCCGAGCGGCCGAGAGCCAGGGCCCTCTCGTGATCGGCGGCAAGCGTCTCGCATCCGCCGAAGGCCATTATGCCCTTTGCGCCCTCGACGGCCGCGATCTGCGCCGGACGCAGCAGTTGCTCGTACTCCCGCACCAGTGCACAACCGTGGACATCGGCGGCCTGCCACAGTTGCGCGACGCTCATTGCTTCATCGGCCCGTCCGCCGGCAGCCCTCGCCAGGTGGGTGCTCTCGTCGAGCCCCTGGTATTCCCGCCCGGCGCGTCGGGACAGGTGGCGGTTGTGGCTCCGGCGGACCAGCTCGACGCCGCCCTTGCCCGCTTGCGCGCGCTAAGCGAGCTGCGTTTCTAACCGTCTCGATTCCGCGCCGGCGTGGGACGAACTGCCCGAAGTGCTCTCGCACTTGTCCCTCAGTTCGCCGCTCGCCACACTCGCTCGCTACCCCTTACAACCCACCCCAAGAAGGCCCTCGGGCACCTTGGCGGCGAACCTGCCCCCGTGCCCACTACTTCGCCTCCCCTCGATGGCCCTCGCTACACCCGAGCCATCGTCCTCGGCGCCCTCTGCGCTGCCCTCGTATCGGTGGCCTTCCCATACGCCAATCTGGTCGTCCGCGGCACGCGCCCCGCCAACACCTCGCTCCCCTTCGGTGCAATCGCCCTCCTGTTTCTCCTGATTGCTTGCCAGCCCATCGCCGCCCGTTTGAGCCGGCGCCTCGTCCTGGTGCGCCAGGAGCTGATCATCGTCTTTACCATGATCCTCCTGGCCTCTTCGGTCCCCACCTGGGGCCTCGTCGGCCAGCTCCTCCCGGTCCTGACCGGCGCCCAGTACTACGCCTCCCCCGAGAACCGCTGGGGCGACACGATCTTGCCCTACGTTCCCGATTGGCTCGTCCCTCAGGCGCCCGCCGCGGCGCGGCAGTTCTACGAGGGCCTCGAGCGCGGCGCGGCGCTTCCCTGGGCCGCGTGGGCCGTCCCGCTGGCGGCGTGGAGTGTGCTGGTCGCTGCCTACTTCCTCACCACCATCTGCTTTATGCTGCTCTTGCGGCGACCGTGGGTCGAGCAGGAACGGCTCATCTACCCCCTAATGCGCCTGCCGCTGGCGATGACCGAGCAGGTCACTGCCGCTCGTCCCCTGGCCCCGCTGATGCGCAACGCCCTGCTCTGGCTCGGCGTCGCGGCGGTGCTGGTGCCCACGTGCCTCAACGGTTTGCATCACTACGTGCCTACGGTTCCGTTTCTCCACCTGCGCCACGATTACCGGGCCTCGCTGGGGCAGGAAACGCTCCTGTTCCGCTGCTGGCTCAACTTCGCCGTCGTCGGTTTCACCTATGTGGTCAGCACCGACCTGGCCTTCAGTCTGTGGTTCTTTGCCCTGTTCACCGTCATCCAGACGCCGCTGATGCGCCTGTATGGCCTTGGCCTGGGTGCGAAGGAGATCTACTGTGCCGGTTCGCCTGCGGTGTCAAACCAGGCCATGGGGGCCATGCTGCTCTTGGT
Organism: Candidatus Zipacnadia bacterium; assembly: GCA_029820995.1. Classification (GTDB taxonomy): domain Bacteria; phylum Armatimonadota; class Zipacnadia; order JALGUG01; family JALGUG01; genus JALGUG01. The sequence continues at coordinate 8,401 of JALGUG010000103.1, read as the reverse complement.
CGGAACAACGCTCTGGACCGCTCGCCGCCACTTGACGCGCATGTTCCGTGCCGCCCTCGGTCTCGACGGCTCCGGTCTGGAAGCCGAGCCGGCCTCGCCGCCCTTCGCCCTTTGGGGCGCCGTCGGGGGCACGCTCGTCATGCTGCTCTGGCTCCATGCCGCCGGTCTGCCGCTGCTGCCAAGCGCAGTCTTCCTCTTCGCCATGTGGGTGACTTTCCTGGCCCTCACGCGCGCCACCGTTCAGGGCGGCGTGCCGGTCTCGCGCGCGGCGCTTATCCCTCAGTCCTTCACCGTTCACGCACTGGGCAGCAGAGCCCTCGGCGCGCACGGGCTAACGCTGCTCGCCTACACCTTTCCCTGGACCGCCGACATCCGCGTGTTCCTGATGCCCTTCTTCGCCCACGCGCTTCGACTTTGGGACGAGCTCCGCCCTCGGCCTCGTGCGCTGCTACCGGCCGCGGCCCTCGCGCTTCTGATCGCGGCCCTTGGATCGGTCCCGCTAACGCTCTATCTAGCCTATCATCGCGGCGGCGTTGCCCTGAGCTCCTGGCTCTTCCGGGGCAACCCGCTCTCCGCCTTCCGCTACACCGCAAACCTCCTCGAGCACCCCGCCCCGGCCAGCCTCGCGCGCAGCGGCTTCCTCGGCCTCGGTGCCGGCGTCATGTGGCTGCTCACGATGGCCCATCACAACCTGGCCTGGTGGCCCTTCCATCCACTCGGCTTCGCGATCGCCCCGACCCAGCCGGTTCAGGACCTGTGGTTCCCCATCTTGATCGGCTGGATCTTCAAGGCTGTCACCTTGCGCTATGGCGGCTTTCGGCTCTATCACCGCCTCTTGCCGCTCTTCCTCGGCCTGATCCTCGGCCAGTGCCTGGGCAGCGCCCTCTGGGTCGCCATTGACGCCCTCGCCGGACATACCGGCAACCTGATCTACGTCTACTAGTAGAAGTCCTTTGGCAACCCTCGCACCATTCCCAACACAGGCCGCCGCATGGCGCACGGGCCTAGCATGGAGGGGCCGCGATGGGGTCGGAGGCCCCATCCGGCCCGCCTGTTGCCGGAAGGTCTTCTGCACGGTCGTGGCGTAAGGACGTATTCCGGCCGAATCGCCCCGGGCAACCATACTGCATTCCACCGAGAGGAATCTGCATGAGTTACAGACCCGACTACTCAACCGTCCGACAACAGGCCGGCTTTGGCTGGTCGGCGGGGAGCTCCCAGGGCGCTCTCCGGGCGCTCACCGGCACCCCGATCCGTGAGTTCAACCTGGAGCCCGAGGCCTGCATTGAAGCCTATCGCCGCGGACGGCCCCTAATCCGCGAGATGTTCGGCGATGACGTGAGCTTGCCCGCTGTCACCACGCCGGCAATCAGCTACGGCCACGCCAACGGTCTCGGTTGCGACCTCCTGTTCCCCGAGGGCGGCGAGGTCGCTCACACCCACATCTATGATTCGCTCGAACAGGGCCTGCGCGCTCTGCAGGAGCCGGTGGACTTTGCCACCGCGGGCATGGCGCCCTTCTACCTGGACTTCCGTCAGCGCATGCAGGAGGCCTTTCCCGGCGAATCCGTCGGCTTCAGCTTCGGACTGGAGGGCCCCCTCACCACGGCCTACGAGGTCCGCGGCGAGGGGTTCTTCACTGACATCCTCGACGACCCGCCCCTGGCCCGCCGGTTCATGCACGCCCTCGTGGACAGCATTCTCGCCTTCCATCGCTTCCTCTGCTCCGTGCGCGGTGCGCCGCCGATCAACCCGCACGGCGCCGGCATGTGCGACGATCTCTCCAGCTTCATCCCGCCGCGCCTGTGGCCCGAGCTCGTGCTGCCCTCGTGGGACCAGTACTACTGTGGCATGACCACCGGCTCTCGGAGCGCCCATGTCGAAAACCTCACGCCCGAGCAATTACCCTTCCTGGAGGACATCGGTCTGATTCGCTACGATCCCTCCGTTTCGCCCAAGCTCAATCCACGAATTATCGCCGAGCGCTGCCGTGTCCCCTTCGTGTGGCGATTGGTGAGCTACCACTACCGGGAGATGAGCCTTCAGGACGTGGCGGACTTCGTGTTTCAGTCCGCGGCCGACGGCGCCAGCGGGGTCACCACCATCGTTGCCGAGACGATGTGCAACCAGGAGGACGTGGCCAAGGTCCACGCCTTCATCCGCGCCGGCAAGGAAGCTAAACGCCTCCTGGAAAGCGGTTGCACTCGCGAGGAAATCGGCGAGCGCGTCTCGCCGGCCGGCAAGGAGAAGCTGTGGGACGGCTGGTGCGGATTCCTGAGCCCCAAGAGCAGTCGGGGAGGTCCCGCGCGAGGTTGAGACACCTCACGCTTGCCACTTCGATCCCACGCGGGGCTCTTTAACTAGTACTTGTCCATAAACTCTGCCTGCGTGATCCCGAGCCGCCTCAACTCGGTCAGCAGGAGCTTTCTGCGCACCGTCGCATGTCGTGGGATCGAGAGAATGAGTCCGGCCCTAACGAAGATCGTATGCTTGCCTTCTCGCGCTATCTCGAAACCCAGCCGCCGCAAGGCCGCGTGAACTCTCTCAGTCGGCAAGTCAGATGGAACCCGACGGCGTGGCATTGTCGCGAATGTCCCCTCGCACAATCAGGTAGCCCTCAATCGCGTCGGCCACCATCGTCCGCAGTTCCTTGAGCGTCCGCCCTTGGGACCCGCACCCGGGCAACTCCTCGACGGATCCGATCCACCACTTGCCGTCCCTTTCGATTCTGAGCGTGAACTCGCGTCGCGCGACGACGATTTTTTCCCGTCGCTGCTCGGAAACTTCGGCCGATCCGCGCGCGAACCGCTCCTCCAGCGTTCGGCGGATCAGCTCGGAGCGCGTCGTGCCGGTTTCCGCCGCCTGAGCGTCTATCCGCGAAAGAAGAGCCATATCCATCATCACGTGAATCGGCACTTTCCGTTCTGTCAGGCCCTTCGCTCTCACCTGCTGAGGCCTCCCAGTGCTAATTGGATGCATATACATACATACAATATCCCCAGCAGTACCATTTGTCAAGGTTACAAGGACGCTCGCCGCCGGCGCGCCTCAGCCCCGTAGTTCAATCCGACGCGAGATTTCGTTTCCAGCGTACCTAGAACGGCCCCAACGGCTCCGGCTTATTGACCGCCCGGCACATGCGCTCGTACAGCGTGCAGTAGTTCGTCACATTGCCGCCCGGCGGGATGATCTCGTCCACCTTCGCCAGTTCTTCCGCGGTCAGTTCGATCTCGCAGGCCTTCACTGCCGAGCGGATGTGCTCCACCGTCCGCGGGCCGGCGATCGGCGCCGTGATGCCCGGCCGCTGCATCAGCCAGGCCAGCGAGAACTCCGCCAGCGTCACTCCCTTGGCCTCGGCCAGCGGAGTCAACGCCCCCACAACCTCCATGCTCTCCTCCGTGTACCGCCGGTGTCCGTCCTTCTGGCCCAGCTCCTTGAAGCGGTGGCCCTCCGGCGCCGGCTCGCCCTTGCGGTACACACCGCTGAGCACGCCTCCGGCCAGCGGGCCGAAGGGCACAATGCCGATCCCGTGGCGCATGCAGGTCCACACCAGCTCCAGCTCGATACGCCGGTCGGTCAGATTATACGGCGGCTGCTCGGCCACGACCCGCGGCAGGCCGTGCTTGTCGCTGAGCCATAACGCCTCCATGATCAGCGGCACCGGCCACTTCGAGGTCCCCACGTACAGAATCTTGCCCTGCCGAACCAGGACGTCCAGCGTATCCAGGATTTCGTCCATCGGGGTTGTGATGTCGGTAATGTGCAGGTAGTACAGGTCTATGCGGTCGGTCTGCAGGCGTCGTAGGCTCGCCTCCACGGCCCGGGTCAGATGGTACCGGCTCGCTCCGTGATCGTTGGGCCCCTGGCCCATGGTCGCCACGCCCTTGGTGGCCAGCACCACATCGTCCCGATGCCCGTTCTCCGCCAGCGCCCGGCCCGTGAATTCCTCCGAGAGCCCGCGGGCATACACATCCGCCGTATCAATGAAGTTAATGCCGCCGTCAATCGCCTCATTGACGATCCGTTTGGCTTCCGCCTCGTCCGTGCGTCCCGCGAAGTTCATCGTCCCCAGACACAGCTTCGAAACGCGTACGCCAGTGCGACCAAGCTGTCGGTACTCCATCAGGCACCTCCAAGTGCAACCAGCGGTCCACGCCCGGCCTGAGCTGGCCGTGCGCTGCGGTTCGGATTACCTCTCTCACTCAACTTCTATGTTGCGACAGGGCTCCCTCCCTTGAATGACGCCATACGAGGCTTCGCTCTCGCCCCCTCCGGGTCAGGTCCTGATAATCGCCCTCGCCTCGCCGGTCGGCATGGCCAGGCGCGACTGCCGTTCGTCGTTGAGGTTATGAAACCACCTCTACTCCGCCCACCTGATCCTCAGCGTCTTGATCTGATGCGGCCCGACCTCCAGCGTCACCGTGTGCGCGTCAAGCCGGCGCAGCGTTGACCCCTCCCTCTTCACCTCCACACAGTTCGTCTCCACCGCGCTGGCCACGCCCCTCGAAAAGCTCATCGTCGCACTGGCCTTCTCCCCGTGGGCCTCGAAGAACCGCACAATGCTCCCCTCGCCGTCCTCGGCCCGTTTGAGTGCCACCAGCACGAGGTTGGCCGGCTGCAGCGACACGAAGGAGTAGCGCGCCGGTAGTTCGCCGCCATGCGGCGCGGCTACGTATGCGATCACCGGCCGGTTGAACTCGTATGCCCGGCGCATCACCCGGCCCTCTCGCCAATCGCCCTCGTGAGGCAGCAGAGCATAGCGCAGCACATGCCGACCCTTCTCCGGCACGGGATCCGGCGCGTAGGAGGTCCGTAGGAGCGTCAGCCGGAGGCGACTGCCCGTCACGTCATGGCCATACTTGCAGTCGTTCAGCAGCGCCACGCCTCGGACCGTCCGCCGGTCCACCGGCGCGCCCGCGGTGATCGCGAACAGGTGCAGGTCCGCCTCAGCCGGCAGCGTGACAGCCACCAGCGTCCGCTCCGGATCCAACGAAACGGTCCGCTGCCACACGTGCACCGTCGGCTCAGTCCGGCCGTTGCGATCTAGGCGATAGCCAAGCTGCAGAGCGTCCGTCTCATCGGCTCCGGGTCCGAAGCACCAGTCGCTGAAGCTCAGTCGAGCCGATCCGATCTGCCCATCCTCGTACCTCAGCCCCAGCAGCCCGCCGTGGGCGCCATTGGAGGAGGCGCCCAGAATGTGCAGCGCACTGCCCGGGCGAACTCGAAGCTTAAGCGTCTGCCCCTCGCACCGAATCATGTTGTTCATCCCGTCCGCCAGAGGCGGTACCAGGTACGGCCTCCCCTCGAGCACCATGCGGCCGTCCTGCGCCCCGGCAAAGATGCCCGCAGGATAGCAGCGGCCCCCGTGGTCAAAGTCTCCGTCGCCCGGGTTCTTCTCGGTGGCGACACCATCCGCATTGAAGTACCAGGTCAGGTCCAGCGGCTCGAAGGGCATGGCGCTGCCGCGGACGCGGAGCTCCTGCGCGGCAACGTCTACCCACTTCTGACCGGGCACCTCGGCACCCGTCGGCGCGCGCTCCATGACGCCGAAGGGAATCTCGAAGTGCGCGGTCGGATTCTCCAAGGCCAGCGGAAAGGCGACCTTGAGCATTGGCGCCGGCGCCGAGTTGTCCGCCACCTCTTGCCAGTTGATGTCCAGATCGAAGTCAAGCCGTGGCAGGCCCTCATACACCGAGACGTATTGCCTGATGACCGAGTCGCGGAACCGATGCACCACCGCGGCCCGGGTGCGTACTGGCCCATGTTCCAGAATCTCGACCCTCTCCGCCCGGTCCAGCGGGACCGTCTCGACAATGCGCCCGATGTTCCAGGCGCTCATCCCGTGCGGAGCCTCCATCAGCACTTCGAGCAGATCGCCCGCCTCGCCTTTGACCAGCAGCTTGCGCCCCGACGGACGGCAAACCGCTGCCCGCAATGCGCCGCTGCTCTTGTCCAAATCCGCGGTCCACCGGTCGCTCGCCAGCCGGCACACGCCCTCGGGCGCCGCCTCCGGGGGCGTCGCACGCCTCCCCCGTTCTCCCGGAATCGCCCGATAAACCTCGTAGCCCAGCGACGGCAGCTCCCGCGCCACGAACCCCAGGGTCGCCAGATGCCCCTCGCCTTCCTGCCGCCGGTCAAGAATCTGCACCGGCACTTCCCGCCCCCGACTATCGCGGACCGCGAAGCCTGCCGCACGCTGCGCGGTCCGAACAGTGGCGGTGACAAACTCATCGCGCCGCCACCCGACCGGGTTGAACACCACTATCGGGATGCCCTCACCCTCGGTCTCGATCCGCGCCAGCAGAGCCTCGCTCGCCGCAGCCATGGCGCTGTCCACCGCGCCCATCGTCTGCTCGAACAGGCCCGTCGAGTACTCGTACGAGCCGTGAATCGCCGATCCGCAGAAGATATCGTGGAACTGGTCGAAGCACGTGTTCCGCCACCCCTGGCGCAGCGCCTCGTACGGGTACTTGACGCCGTACGGCTCGGCAAAGACTGACAGCATCTCGGCCACAGGGAGACGGTTCTCTGCCAGTCGGTTCTGCCGCTTGTTCTCGCTCTGAGACGTGTAGCAGCCCTGGAACGTGAAGTTCAGCTCGTCGCGGATGACGGGAAAATCCTGCTTTTCCGCCAGCGCGGCCTCATAGAACTGGGAAGCGGTTGAGAACCGGAACTTCGGCGCCAGCGGCCGTGCCCGGTACGCGGCGATCCGCTCCAGGTCCCGGCGCGTCGGTCCGCCGCCGTGGTCCCCGACTCCGTAGACGAACATGCAGCGCTTGATCCCCGACTTCTCCTCGAGCTGCAGGGGAATGTCCACCATGCCCGGGTGCGCCCGGTCGTTGTACCATCGGTAGTTGTAGGCCAGTAGCCGCGACCCGTCCGGGCCCTCCCACCAGAACATCGGGATCCCCTTGCCGCAGCGGCAGAAATAGTAGTACTTGAGCCCCGCGTCGGCGAAGATCGTCGGCACGGTCCAGGCGTGCCCGAAGTTGTCGGGCAGCCAGCCGATCTCCGGGGCCTTGCCGAAGTGCTCCAGGAAGTACTCCCGCGACAGCAGCAACTGCCGCACCAGCGCCTCCCCCGAGGCCATGTTCGTGTCGCCCTCGACCCACGTGCCGCCCGTGATGTCCCACCGGCCCTCCCGCGCGTACCTCTGCATCTGCGCGAACAGCTCCGGATCCTGCTGCTGGATCGCGATATATGCTCCCGGCTGGCTCTGGCTGAAGCAGAACTCGGGGAACTCGTCCATGAACTTGACAGCCTGCGTCCAGGTCCGTCGGCAAACTTCCACCGTCTCCGGCCAGAGCCACAGCCAGTTCATGTCAATGTGCGCGTGACCGACCAGGTGGATCGTATACTGCTTGGCCAGCGGATCAAGCGACCGGAGCAGTTCCTCGGCCCGCTGAAGCGAAGCCTCAAAGGCCTCCGTATCGCCCCCGGCCAGCGCCTCGAACCGGATTGCCCGCGCGGACGCGTCCAGCGGATTGGTCACCTCGCGTCCCTGGTGCTCGGCTGCGGCCACCAACCTGGAGGCGAACGCGAGCACATCCGCGGCCTCGTGAGCGCGGGTCGCCACCTGGTCCAGCCGGTCATAGTGCAGCGTGGCGCTTAACAGCCGCCCCGGGCCGCCCTGGTTGATCGCCTTCACCGCCACTAGGTAATTCTGCCCCGCCTCCGCCGCTTCACTCAGCGTCACACGCCCCTGGTCCCAGTGGAACTTCCCGACCAACTTGCCGTTGACGTACACCTCGCTGTCGTCGTCCACGGCGACACGCAGTTCAACCTTCTGCCCTGTCACCGGAACGCCGCCCACCGCTTCCGGAATCACGATCAGCTTCCGATACCACGCTGCCGCATTCTCGTGCTCCCACCGATGTTCCGGATTGACCTGCCGCCATTTCGAATCATCGAAGCCGGGGTGCTCGCCACCCGCCACAGCCGGATAGTGAAACCGCCAGCCGTTCATCTTCACCGGGCCGAGCTCACGCAGGCGCGACACGACATCGCCGACAGGTGCGGCGGGCTGCGCCGACGAAGCGGCCGTGCCCAGAACGATCATACACAGCGCAACATACGCACGAGGGTGACGCATGGCTTCCTCCTGGGGGCGAATTGTGGCTTTTCCTTCGGGCTCTAGGGGAGGATTCCCTCCGGCTGGGGCGCGAATTGGTGCAACACTGCAGCCTCAGGTGCAACATGGTCTGGTTTCAGCCGCAGGACAATCCGCGATTGCGCGACCGACTGGACCCCGGCTTCTGGGACCCGCGATACGAGCAGCTCCTCGCCGACTGCGCTTGCGAGGTCCAACCGCTGGGTGACTTCATCGTTCACCTTACGTACGGCCCGATCGTCACCGCCCGCGAGCCGCCGCTGGACCCCAGGGGCGTTACGCTGCTACACC
>JALGUG010000405.1 GCA_029820995.1 Candidatus Zipacnadia bacterium | reverse complement strand
CTTCCTCCCCGAGCAGTTTGGTCAGAGCCTCCAGCGCATCGGCGACCTCTCGGCGGCGCTGGAAGAGCACCTCGGGCTCCTTGGTGTAGTCCGTGATCGTGCGAGAGATGCCCTCCGGCACGACGCACAGCTCCTCCGCCCGTGCGAGTAACTCCGCCTTCGGTCGTTGTGCGCGCGGCAGCTTCTTGGCCTTCTCCACCAGCCGCGAGAGCAGGGCCAGGTACTCGTAGTCCTCGATGCCGTCGCGAATGACCTCCAGCCGGATCGAAGACAGCGGCTTCTTGTCGGCGCCGGGGTAGACCAGCAAGCCGTCGCCATTGACCTTGAAGGACTTGTAAGTCACATGGTCCTTCAGGTGAATGGGCACCTCCGGGAAGCACTTGTGGCCCGAGGCGACGCTGGGCAAGCCGTCCCAGATGCAGATGCCCCAGTACAGGAAGCCCGTGGCTCCGGCCTGGCGGGCCTGCCAGAACACCACGCGGTGGTCTATCGCCAGCTCGTCCACGAAGAAGTTGGCGTGAGGCGGCCGAGGGCCGCAGCAGACGTAGGTCCACAGCTTGTCGCCCGCTTTGAGACGCTGTTTGTAGAAGTCCGCATTCATGGAGGGCGTTAGCGGACACCAGATGTCCACAAAGCCCACGAGCGCGTCCGGGCTCCGATCGCTGATCGTCTGCATGATCGGGTACTGCGGCGCGACCGCGTGAACCTTCGTGTACGCCTCGCGCAGGAACGGATAGTCCTCCGGGCGCGGCTCATCGTAGCCGTAGATGTAGACCTGCGGCGGCAGGCCGAGGCGCTGCCATTCGGCGGCGAAGGCCTTCACGGCTTCCTCGGCGTTGCCGGGCGTGTGCTTGTTGTTGGGCCTACGGATGGCCGAGGACGTGGGCAGGCGATGGAGGCAGAACGAATACGGCGCGAAGTACTTCGGCGCCAGCGGAACGACGGTCTGCTGGAGGGCGGTCAGGTCGGCCTGGAAGCCGTTCGCCTCGTGGCTGGTTGTGATGTACTCGCGGGCGATGTTCTTGGGGGTCAAACGGTACCGGCCCATGAACTCGCACCAGCGTGCGAACATCTCGATGGGCATGTGGGACCGGTAGGGCTCGCGCCCCCACCACCATCGGGAGAGGAAGGGGGCGTAGAGCCCAAAGGCTGTGGCCAGAGTGCCGGGCCGTGGGAGACGAAAGTTGCGCACGCGCAGCTTCACCGGAACTGTGACGGCGTGCTCGCCGTGGCGAATGGTTACGTGGCCCTGGTACAGGCCCGGCTTCGCCTCCGGTGGCACGCTGACGGTAAACCAGAGGGGCTGGCGCTCGTCGCCAGCGACGTCAAGCGGCCCCGGCGGCAGTAGCGGATCGGGCCACCAGCCGACGTACTCTGTGGCGTATCCGGGCGTGGCCGTCTCCACATACCCGACGCGATGCCACTGCATGGGGATGGCTCCGCCGGGCCCTGTTAGTGCCTTCGCTTCGACCGCGACACCCTCCAACGCGCGTCCCGCGGGGATGATCACCAGTTGGAACGATTCCGTCTCGTCCCGGGCCGCGTCCAGATGCACCTCGCGGGTGATCTCGCCCACCAGGTGAACCGGGCCGGACCGGCGGACCTTCTGCAGCGAGTGCGCAAGGGCGACGCGGAAGCCGCCGGCGGAGTCGGTTCCCGGCACTGCAAACACTCCCTCCAACGCCGCTGCTCGAGCGGCCAGCAGCGTGTCATCGAGACTGGCCAGAGCAATACGGACCGCGTCCCAGCCGCCCTCCGGCAGCTCGGCCTCGCCACTGGCAATCCGGCGCAAGTCGGCGGCCTTGGCTTGCGCCGGGCGCAGAATGTTGGAGGCCTCTGCTATCGTCTGCGGGGGCAGTTCGGCGGCTCGCATCTCCTTCAGCAGCAGCTCCCGGCGACGCTCCTGCGTCTCCAGCCTTCTCGCCAGATCGCGCCGAAAGAAGCGCCCCAGATCGGGCTTGAGGCTGACATTGCCGAAGCGAGCGGCGTTATGGAACCCGCCCAACGACCAGGTGGAGGTCTCCCCGTGCACGCGGTCGTTGCGCACCAGGTTGATGCCCCAGACCGTGCCGACGTCCAAGCCAAGCTCCAGATCGTCGAAGGGGATCGCTAACTCCACCGTCCAGGCCTCCGCGCGGCGTTGGACCGCCGCTTGGGCCTTGCAGTCCCAGCTCTTGTCGATGCCTCGCGAATCGCGGAGCACGCCGAGGCAGTTGACGACGAACTGGAAGTACCCTCCGTGGTCGTGATCGGGGTCCAGGAAGACCTCGATACTGTCGTCCAGCCAGGCGTCCTGGTCGCGCTGGGTCGCCCTGGCGCGAAGGTCGGCTGCCTTGGGATGCGGGCAGCGGAAGGCGACGTACAGGTTGCTGTCGTCGTACGCCAGCCAGGCGCGGGGATCCTGGGTCGGCAGCTTTTCGCCGGTGTGGACGGCGAAGGCGGTGATGGCGCGATCCTTGGACCAGCAGTCCTCGTTCAGCTTTCCGTCCAGCGTCGGAGTGGCGCGCACCGCGGTGGCGTTCGGCGTGCCGATGGCGGCGACATCGTCGTACCAGGTCTTCCCCTCATCGCCGGCGTAGCAGGCGAACCCCATGGTCTTGGCCTCACGAGGAACCGGGACGGATTGGCGGATGTACGTCCACTCCTCCGCCCTCTTCGGGCCGGGGATCTTGACGAAGCCGAGGTGGTTCCGGTCCGCATCATAGAAGTGAATGCCTGCTCCGATGGGCTCCACGCCTTCGGTCTTGATCCACAGGGAGGCGATAATCGTCGAACCGCCCTCCACGGCAACGCCGTACTGGTTCCACTGCATTCCGGGCTTTCCCGGCGGATGGGGCGTCACGCTCCACAACAGCCCGCTCGCAGTGCCCGAATGGAACACGCTGGTGTCGCGCAGGTGCCTGTTCCCGTCCTTGTCCTCCCGTCCTTGTCCTCCCCGGGGTAGCGGCCCCAACTCGCGGGCGTCGCCTCGCCCTGCTCAAAGCCCCCGTTCTTGAGCAAGTTGCAGAGCTCAGCGACCTCGGGTGCGATAGGCTGAGCCGCGAGACAGCACTGAACGCTCAGGCTGAGCGCAAAGCCGATGAGTGCGGAGGTAGGCAGGCTCCGGGGCATGATCGGGTCCTATTCGCTCTTGGCGCTTTATGGCCGACTTGCGGCTAGCCGTCAACGCCGAAGGCCTGGTCCACCATGTCGAACAGGCCGCCGTACAGGAAGGCGAAGAAAAATGCAGGGACTACACAAGTTAGCAGTGCCGCGTAGAAGATCCCGATGAACCAATAGGCAACCAGGACTTTCTTCACCTGCGTATCCCGGTAGTTTTCGATATCTTCCATCGCCTGAGTCAGCGATTCCTCCACCCGGCCGGTCGCCTCGCCGGTCGCGATCAGGCCAATCGTGCTCCCCGGAAAGAAGCCCATCTCATCCAGGGCCGCCGCCACTTTCTTCCCTTCGCGCACCAGCGGAATCTGCGGCGTGATGCGCTCCTTGATCACCGTGTTCGCGGCCGCGTCGCCGCCAATCCGCAAGGCCTCGTGAAACGACGTGCCGGCATGAAAGGCGGCGATGAAGCAGCGCAGGAACCGGGCCAGCGCCGAGGCTCGCGTCAAGCCGCCGAAGTACGGCACCGTCAATGCCAGCCGGTCGCGCTGCTTTCGCCAACCCGGATAGTGCAGCGCGATCTGGCCGGCCATGAGCAGCAGAACAATCAGAATCGTCAGGGGAAAGGCATAGGTCAGGCCGTCGTGGATGAACCAGTGGATCAGAGCGTTGAGCCAGGGCTCGAACCGGCCGGCCGGCATGGTCTCGGGAGCGACCTGGAAAAAGAACCAGTAGCGCACGAACCGTACCAGTGATAGAAACACCGGTGTGGGGATGAGGGCAAAGACCAGCAGACCCAAGGGCCAGCGCAGTGACCGCCAGATGCGGCTCTCGCGCTCGTAGTGCTCCGCGATCTGGCCGGCCATCTGGGGAATCTCGCCCGCCTGCTCCCCGGCCCGCAGCAGTGCAACGGCATGCGGCCCGAACACGATCGGATACAGCTCCATCAGATCGCTCAGCGCAAAGCCCTGGGCGACCTGGGGGATCATCTCCTGGACGGCTCGCTTGACGCGCTTGTCCTCCTGGCCTAGTTCCAGGTTGAGCAACGCCTCGTGCACGTTGTAACCGGCGATCATCAGCGATTCCAGCCGCCGAAAGAAAATGCCGAGGCTGCGCGCGCTCACCGGCCGGAGCGAATTCCAGAGCTTGGAGAACAGGTCCGGCTCCTCGAGCTTGGCCGGTGTCAGCGCAATGACGAACAGGCCTCGCTCGCGGAGTATGGCGGCCGCGAGGTCCGGGTCGTCGGCACGAAATCGGCCCGTAGACTCCTGTCCGTTCAAATCGCGTGCGCGGTAATCGTAAAAGGGCATGGTGGCGCCGCCTCCTGGCGGCCATTGCTCTCCCAACGCCCGGCGGAGTACATACTCCCTTGGCGGCGCAGGCCTGCCGCCATATCCGAATACCCGAAGGCACACTCGGAGCCCGGCTCAGCCTTCCCCGGCTAACGGCAAGCAAACGCTTCGTCTCCAGCAGAATGACCTGTCGCCTTGACGGGCCCTTCGTGCAGCCCTGGCTGGATGAGACCGTCCCTCGTTGAAGGCCCTCCTCCGCGACTACGTTCGCGATGAGACGCTATGCCGGCGGCAGACCCTCCTCCAATCGCCTCAGGATGTCCCAGTACGCCCCACGATGGCCCTCGCGGATCGCGTTGACCAGCGTGAGGTTTTCCCGGTAGTTGTAGTCCGTCAGCTCGGCCTCGGGGTCGGCGCAGAAGAACCGGGGATCGTTGCCGATTAGGTTCGAGACATAACGATGAACATCAGGCCCCAGCTCCGGCGACACGTAGAACACCGGCTGAACGAGATCATCGTTGTCCTTCAGCTCTCCGCGAAAGCCGTCACGCTCGTCGAGCGTTCCGCGGGCCAACTGCGCCGACAGCTTCGTGCCCGGGTAGAGCCGCACGCCGGCGGACACTCCGACACGGGAGGGCTCCAGGCGCTTCATCAGCTCGATGGTTCGACGCACCGTTTCCTGGGTCTCGCCGGGCGCGCCGAGCAGCAGGTCGAACATGAACGCAATCCCGTGCTCGTGGCAGAGCCGGGCCGCGCGCTCCAGGTCTTCGACGCCGAAGTCACGCCCCAGCCGAGCAAGCTGCGCGTCGGCTCCGTTGTCGGCGCCGAAATCAATGCCCACACAGCCGGCACGCTTCATGTTCTCCGCCAACTCGGCCTCGAAGTCGCCGGGCGTGCAATAGGCGTACCACCGGACCGTCTCGCCCAGGTTGCGCTCGATCAGGGCCTCACAGACCGCCACGGCGTGCTCGCGGGGCACGTTGAACTCGGAATCGCAGGTATGCAGGTGAAGCACGCCCTGCTGGGCCAGATTGGCGACCTCCTGGGCCACATCCCTCGGATCGCGTAGGCGAATCCGGCGCCCCTTCACTATGGGATCGGCGCAATAGATGCAGCCGCGATCGCAGCCGCGCTTGGTCTCGAAGCCGCCCTGGCCGCCCTCGCGCCAGTAGCGGGCATTGTCCAGAAAGGCGCGCTGGGACAGCGGCAGTCCGGCAAGCTCAACCGGCTCCCAGGCGTTGTAGCGGACCTCATTGTCCGCTCGGTAGGCCAGGCCTGGAATTGTAGGCGGCGGCTCGCCCTTGGCAATCGCGGTAGCCAGCCGGTGCAGCGCAACTTCGCCTTCGCCGGCCAGGCCATAGTCTGCTCCCAACTCCTCCAGCAGCGCGACCGGTGCCAGCGAGTAGCCGCAGCCTCCGACCACGATCGGCGCAGCGGTGTGCCTGCGGATCAGCGCGATCATCGCGCGTGCGTGCGGCAGACACGAGTACCGGC
>JALGUG010000404.1 GCA_029820995.1 Candidatus Zipacnadia bacterium | reverse complement strand
CGGAACCTCAAATGGATGGTCAACTGGCAGGCGGCGCTGGGCATCAACGTGATGGAGCCGCACGCTTTCTACTACTCGATCCAGGGCTTCCGCAAGTGGGAGTGTCCGCCCGGCGAGTTCTATCAGTCGCCCTTCTGGCCGTTCTACCGCACGCTGGCTGACTATGCGGGCCGGCTGTGCGCCATGCTGACCGGCGGAAAGCACGTCGCCGACGTGGCGCTCCTGTATCCGATTCGCAGCCTGTGGGCCGAGCTGGACCCGCACAATAACGACACCGTCGCCGCGCTGGTGGATAACTTCGAGGTGACCAGTCGGGCACTGCTGCAGCTCAACTTCGACTTCGACATCGTGAGCGAGGAGATGCTGTGGGAGGCCGATTTCGCGGACGGTGAGATCGGTATCAAGGGCCCCGACGGCGAGATTGCCGAGCGCTTCAAGGTGTTGGTGATGCCGGCCGTCACCACGGTTTCGCGGCGCACGCTGGAGGCGCTGCGGAACTTCGTCGCCGCGGGCGGGCGGATTCTCGCGACGGGCCGACTGCCGACCAACTCGTCGGAGCGCGGGGAAGATGCTGAGGTGGCGGAGGTCTTTGAGGTTCTATTCGGCGAGGATTACGCGGTCAGCCAAACGGTCGTTCGGAAGAGGCGGCCGGTTATCTCGGAGCAGTTCCGGCAGGGCTGGCGCGAGGGCCTGTTGATCGGTCTGCCTCGCGGAGTGGAGGACGCAGACGTCTGGGGGCCGCTGGGCGGGGCCTTGAACGCCGTGCTGGAGCCGGACGTGCGGGTCGAAGCCGACGGCCGGCCGGTGCCCGAGATTGTGCACTACCACTACGTCCGCGACAGCCGCCACCTGTTCCTGCTGGTCAATACCTCTCGCGAGCAGTCGCTGGCCGGCACCGCGGACTTGAATGCCGCCGGAGCAGTCGAGGTTTGGGACATCGAGACCGGCAAAGCCGAGCGCGCGTACACGTACGACAGCGCGAACGGGCGGACGAGACTCCCGCTGCACTTCGCGCCCACGCAGGCCCACCTGGTGTGCATTGACACCGATCAGCCGCCCGCCGAACTCCGGGCCATCAAGTCGGAGATCTGCATCACCTCTTTCAGGGAGGATCGGATTGAGGGCCTCGTCGAGTCGCGCGGCAAGTTCGCGGTCACGCCGGCGTGGAATCCGGATGAAGCGATCATCCTGGAGGCGAAGACGAGCGCTCCTCGCCCCGTTGAGCTTGGGGGCGAGTGGCAGTTCTGGACTGAAAAGCCGAACGCACTGCCGCTGCGCGACTGGGGATACCGGATGGAGGCCCATCGCGGCGGGCGCGACCACAGCAATGCCCGCCACATGTACACGACTACGCTGCAGGCCGACCTCGTGCCCGAGGAGGCGCGGCTGCTGCTGGACGGCCTGGCCGTTGAGCGCGTCTGGCGCAAGTCGGCGCCGGTGTCGTACGAGGTGCGGGTGAATGGGGAGGCGGTGGGGCCCTTCGAGCCGGGGGAATATCTCGATCACTACATTTGGGAGGCCACGCTGGACGGGAAGCTGAAGGCGGGCGCCAACGAGATTGCGGTGACGACTGTGGGCAATCTGTACGAGACGCCGAATCTGGCGCACCCGCCGATCCTGGTGGGGCGCTTCGCGGTGATCCGTCGCCGCGGCCGCGAGGTGCTCGTCGCAGAGCCCGGCAAGCTGGCAGTCGGCTCGTGGCACGAGCAAGGATATCCGTACTACTCCGGCGTCGGCGCCTACTCGCGGACGTTCAACCTGCCGGCGCGCCTCCGGGGCTTGCCCGTCCGGCTCGAGTGGGACGCCATTGGCGACCTGGCCGAGGTGTTCGTGAACGGCAAGTCCTGCGGCGTGCGGGCCTGGGAGCCGTGGTCGCTTGACGTCACGAAGGCACTCAAGGCCGGTCGGAACGCGCTCGAAATCCGCGTGGCGAACGCGCTGCAGAACCTGCTCTGCGAGGAGCCCAAACCCTCCGGTCTCTTGAGCGTTCCCCGGCTGCGGGCGCTCATCCCGGTGCGCAAGAAGTTGGGCTAGACGTGGTTTGGTAACATCAACGACCAACGAAAATCGCACCTGAAGGTGATCCTACAAGGGTTGTGAAACAGCTTCTAGCGCTTGCTGCCGCAAGAAGTCCTTCCCTCTGATACGCGAACTCATGACACGACACACTGGGTCCGCGAGGGACGCCATCGGTCGTGCCGAAGAACTCCTGGCCCACGGGGAACCCGAGCGCGCCAAGGCCGTGCTGCGGCAAGCGCTGGCGGGCGAGCCGGGCAACCTCGTACTCTTGGATCTGTTGGGCCAGGCGTACCATGACCTTGGTGATGTCTCCACCGCGGCTCAATGTTGGCTCCGCTCGGGTCGGAACGACGCCCGCGCGCGCGAGGCGATTGCCCGGTTGGTGCGAGGGTGGGGGCGATGGCGGTCCTGGTGGTCGCTGAACTGCGTGTTTCGGTTCTCGGAGGCGGCAGTTCTCGAACAATGGCGCCGGCTTCTGCGCCTCCAGACGGAGGAGGGCGACGCCTTTGTGCGCTCCCGGGAGCAGGCCTCCCACCTGCGCGGCTGTGGTGTGTTGGCCTACCTTGTCGGCGCTATTGTGCTCACCGTCGTGCTGTGGGACCGGGCCGGTCCGCTGATCTTGCTACCGGCGGCCGGCATGCCGCTGCTGGGCTATCTGCAGGGCCTGTACAAGGAGCGCCGACGTATGAAGGGGGCAGTGGAGAAGTACGAGCGGTTACATCGGCAGCGGGAGGAGAAGTTGGAAGAGCTGCTGAAGGACGGTGCGGAGTTCTGAGCGGCGCTCGGGCAACGCGGGCGCCAGGCAGAAGCGTAAGCAGGAGTCCACGCACCCGGGAGGTGCCTTGAGATGGGTGAGTTGAGGATAGGCTTCGTCGGGGCAGGCGGCAAGGCCCGCGACCACATGAAGCGAGTGACCGAGGTGCAGGACGTCAGGATCACCGCGGTCTGCGACATTGACGAGGGGCGCGCCCAGGAGGCTGCGCAGCCACATAAGGCTGCCGTGTAC
>JALGUG010000403.1 GCA_029820995.1 Candidatus Zipacnadia bacterium | reverse complement strand
TGCAGGAGGCTCCGACCACGTACACGATTCTGGGCGGCGTGGCGGACAACGTCGAGATTGAGATGTCGTGAACGGGAGCAATGCGCACAGCCGCTCGTCGCGAGGATCTCGGCCGGTTAGGGTGAGCGTGAGCAACGCGAACAGCGGCAACTGCCTTCGGGCGGCGCCCTGACGCGAGCAGTTGCCCTACAACAGAGAGCTGTTCGTGAAGGACCGGGGGTGCAGATACGCGATGGTCAATGTCCACCGATTCATACTCATCCTGCTGGGCTGCGTGGCCTTAGTAGCGGCGGCTGAGACGGATGGCCCATTCAAACTGGACTCGGATGAGTTCCCCATTGGGCTCTTCTCGGTGGACAGCCCTGCTGCCATGCCGCAGGTGGCGAAGATGGGCGTCGGCTATATACACACCTATGGCAACGGCAGGTCCAGCAAGCCGGAGGGCATCCGCAAAGACCTGGCCTACCTGGACGCAGCTCACGAGCATGGACTGCGCGTTATGTTCAACCTGAATGGTCACAAGTGGGTGGGCGCAGAGGGCGGCCTTCAGGAGATGCTCAAGATCGTCGAAGCCGTCAAGGGCCATCCCGCGTTGGGCTTCTGGTACCTGTACGACGAGCCCGACGGCAGACACACGCCAGATCAGCTCAAGCCGTTCTATGCGGCCCTGAAGCAGGCGACGCCCGACGTGCCGGTCGCCATCGCGGCAGCCTGGTCGAAGAAGTGGTACACGTACAACGACGTGCTCGATCTGCTGATGATTGACACCTACCCGGTTCAGCACCGACCGTTCCCGGAAAGCAAGCTGGACATAATGACCCGGTTCACCGATGGCGCCTTGCGCCTGGGCAAGCCCGTCATCCCGATCAATCAGTGCTTCAACTGGAAGGCTCTTGCCGGGAAGAAGGAGACGTACCGCGGCAGTCCGACGGCCCGGATGCGGTACCCCACGAAGGACGAGCTTCGCTATTGGTGCTACAGCGGCGCGGCACAGGGGGTGCGGGGCATGTTCTGGTGGTCGTACTATCGGTCTGTTCAGATCGGCTACGGCTGGATTGGCACTACATTCGCGGAAGTCATGCGCGAGTTCTCAGAGTTCACTAAGCTGACAGCGCCAACACATAAACCCGATGTGTTCTCGAGAGCACGAGACACGAACATCATCATGGCCCGATGGCGTCGTCCGGGAGGGGACTTCCTGGTTGTGGTCAACGCGTGGCCCCTGGAGCGGCCGATCTCACGCTGGACCGAAGACAAGATCGCGAACGCCACGCTGAGGCCGTGGGGAGCTACCCGCGACGTTGAGGCCAAGCTCGAGAACGGGACGCTCACTGTTGGCAGCGCCAAGCCATGGGAGGTGTTCGTCTGGAAGCTGGACATCCAGTAGCGATGCGCCTCAATTTGCGGGCATATTCGACAGGAACAGCCCGGCCAATCATGCCCCAGCCGCCAGATCGTGGACCTGAAGAGGGTCCACGAAGGGCGAAGGGGGTAGCGTAGATGTCGAGATGTCCGCAACCCGCTCGCCGATCTCGGTGCCGCGTTGACAGAGGTGCGCTTCATGCCTGAGGCGCTGACGCAAGGTCCTTCGCCTGGTAGCTTGCTTTCGCGCCTCCCGCTCGCGGCGTGGGTCTACGTGGCAGCTCTCTCGCTGTATCTGGTCACCTGCCCGGGCCAGTTTTTCGAAGTGGACCCCGAGGGCCGGCTGCAGGTCGCACAGAACATCCTCGAGCGGCACACCATCGTCGCTGAGCCCACTGACGAGTTCATCACCGAAGGCCGGCAGGGCCGGCAGTATTCGTGGCTGTTCCTGGGCCAGTCGGTGCTGTTCATGGCGCCGTACCTCGCGGCCCGCACCGTCGCCGACGTGATCGGCCTGCACGATCCCTGGCGGCACTACGCGATTCGCGGCGCGCTCAGCCTGATCAACCCTCTGCTGGCCGCAGGCAACGCCGCGCTTGTCTGTTTGATCCTCCTCCGCCTGGGCTGCTCGCGCCGGGCGGCCGCCGCCGCGGGGCTGCTGACGTGCTTTGCGACGCCCCAGTGGTGGTATGGCCTGAGCAGCCAGGACCCGACGCCGGTGATCTTCTTCCTCCTGCTCGCGGTGTGGGCCGTGCTGCGGGCCGCCGAGGACCAGGCCCCGCTTCTGTGGTTGCCGGCGGCAGGCGCTGCAGCGGGCTTCGCGCTGCTGGTGCGGCCGGACGCGGTTCTCGCGGTCTTGCCCGCGGCCGGCTTCGTCGCGGCCACGGCGCGGCGGCGGGAGGCCCGCCCGGGCATCTGGCTGGGCTTGACCGGCCTCGGCGTCGTGCCGTTCATCGCCCTCATGCTGTGGTACAACTGGGCCCGTTTCGGCAGCCCACTGAATACCGGCAGCCCGCACGTTAGCGGTCTGTTCGGCTATCCGCTGCTGGTGGGGATGTACGGTCTGTTGCTCAGTCCGGGCAAGTCAATTCTGCTGCACGCGCCGGCGGTTCTCGTGGCGCTGGCCGGGAGCATGATCGTCGCGCGCCGCTGCCCGCGGCTGCTGTGGGTCTCACTGGGCGGCTTCGTGGGGTACTGCCTCTTCTCTGCCGGTCAGTCTCGGTGGCAGCACCTGTCCGAATGGACGGTCCGCTTTACCGTGCCGGGCGTAGTTGTGCTGTGCCTCAATCTCGGGTGCGTTCTCGACGACGTCTTCCAGCGGGGCCGACGTGCCGTTGCTCTGGCGGTCACGGGGCTGCTGGCCGTGTCAGTGGGGTTTCAACTCTTGAGCGTCAGCGCCTCGGTCAAGCGAACGGCGCATATGCTGCGCCTGGCGACGGACGAGCGGGGAGCGGGCCATGTGGACCTGTTGAACGACTTCCGGTTCTCGGGACTTGCGACTCAGTTCGACAACTGCTTGACGGTGTGGAGCTCGATGGCCGCGGGCGTGCCGTGGAAGAAGGACGTCCGGCTGAGCAGCCGGCGTCTGACGCCCCGCGAGCAGCTCGAGCGCGGCCGCCAGTACTACATCATGCCCTTCTGGTGGGTCAGTGTGCGGTACCTGGCAGGTGGGCCCGTGTGG
>JALGUG010000102.1 GCA_029820995.1 Candidatus Zipacnadia bacterium | reverse complement strand
AGGTCCTTGGCCTTGACGAGCAGCGGGAAGTCCGCCTCCTGGCTCGGCTCCACGGTCGGAGGTTCCTCCGGAGCGTAGCGAAAGAACAACACGCCATTCTTGGAGGCTCTCTCGTAGTACTCCTCATGGTCCTTCCCATACGCCCGGATATCCTGGTACAGCTCGAACACGTGCGCGTCCGGGAAGCGTTCGCGAATCTCGTTCGCCGCCTGAAGCGTGGCAGTGCAGCACACTCGCGAGCAGTAGTCGTTGACGCGGCCGTCCTCCCCCGGTTCGTGCAATCCCTCCACTTGCCGGCTGCCGACGCAGTGGATCATTGCCACGCTGCGAACGTTATCGCTCCCGTTCCACGACAGGCGACCTCCCGTCGGCCCCTCCGGGTCAAGCATCCGTATCAACTGTGGCAGCGTAATCACCTGCCGATGCTGGCCGTAGCCAAACTCACCCTCCCGTGGCTCATAGTGGTCAAAGCCCGTCGCTACCACAATCGCACCGGCCTCCACCTCAAACTCCACCGGCTCTTCGTCCAGCACGATCCCCTGCCCGCCTGCCGCCTCCCGACACTTCCCGCACTTGGTGCAAGTCTCCCAATCAATCGCCGGCAGAGAGGGAACGCAGCCCTCGTACGGGCGATATATCGCCTTGCGCTTGGTCAGCTTATAGTCAAACTCGTTGGCTGTCTCTTCCGGACAGGCCGCTATTGCTTCGTCCACCTGCTCCAGCTCTGGGGTCACGCCGCGCGGCAACTGCCTGACCCGAAGCCGAAACTGCCCAATGTACCCTTCGAGCCCAATGACCTCGGCACAAGTGCGAACGCTGATCCGTGCCTCCGTTGCGACTTCGCTCGCCAGCTCGGCGATCAAGGGGCGCGCTTGGTCCTCGGTCGGGTACAGCTTGTCCAACTGCGCCATCCGGCCCCCCAGAAACGGGGACTTCTCGATCAGGCTGACGTTGATCCCTTTGCGCGCCAGGTCCAGAGCGGCCCGCAGACCTGCCACCCCTCCCCCAATCACGGCGGCGCGAGACGTCGTCTGCACGCGGATCATGTCCAGCGGCTCCAGCAGTCTCGCCTTGGCCACGGCGGCCGTCACCAGGCGAACGGCCTTTGCCGTCGCGCCCTCTGGATCATGTGCGTGGCACCAACTCACCTGTTCCCGAATATTCGCCGGCTCGTACAAATACCGATTCAAACCCGCTCGTTGGAGCGTCCCGCGAAAGGTGAGGTCGTGTAGACTGGGCGAGCAAGCCGCCACCACGACACCGGTCAGATGCTTCTCTCGGATGTCCTGGGCTATCAGATTCTGGCCCGGGTCCGAGCACATGAAAACGTAGTTGCGGGCCACCGCCACCCCCTCCACCTGCGCAAGGGCCTCGGTCACCTGTTCCACATCAACGACGTCCGAGATATTGCCTCCGCAGTGACAGATGTACACACCGATTCTGGGTGAATCGGCCGCCTTCATAGCTGCCGCGCTGGCCTCGGCGATGGAGTCAACGATGTCCTTCGGTCCCGTCGCCGCTCCCGCCGCGAAAACCCCGTCGAGTGTGGTAACCGTAGGATCCGTCTTGGGCTTCGGCGATGAGATGAAGCCGTTTGCATCCCGTTCAACCGGCAACACTGCCCCGGGGTCGAACCCCGGCAGCATGCCGACGGACAACACCACGAGGTCATGGTCCTGCTCGGATACCGTTCCCGTACCCTCCAGATCCTCGACCCGAACAGTCAGGCTGTCATCGTCCTTCTCATCAATCTGTGCCACCTTGCCCTTCACGAAATTGATCCCCATCGCTTTGGCGTTCTGGTAGAACTGCTCGTACCCTTTGCCGAAAGCGCGAATGTCCATGTAGTAGATCGTGATGTCTGCCAGCGGCAGAGCCCCCGACAGCAGCATCGCCTGCTTAATCGCGTACATGCAGCAGACACGAGAGCAGTACGGAACGCCCAGTGTCCGGTCGCGCGAGCCGGCGCACTGCACGTACGCTATCGACTCCGGCTCCTTGCCGTCTGAAGGCCTCAGCACGCGCCCATATGGCCCGTGCGGCGCCAGTAGACGCTCCATTTGCAGACCACTAATCACGTTCTTGAATTGGCCGCCACCATATTCGGCCTTGGCCGACACCGGCGTGATCTCGTACCCTGTCGCCACCACAATCGCGCCACAGTGCACGTTCATATGCTGCGGGTCCTGGGCGAAATTAACCGCCTTCGGCGGGCACACCCTCTCGCAGCGGCCGCAGACGATGCACGAGTCCAGGTCCAGCAGTGCCACCTGGGGGATGGCATTGGCGAAGGGCACGTAGATCGCCTTGCGCCCCGTGAGCTCTTGCTCGAACTCATGCCGTACCAGAACCGGGCAAGCATACTCGCACAACTTACACCCCGTGCACGCCTGCTCGTCCACGTACCGCGGCTTGCGCAGCACCGCGACCTCGAACCCGTCCTCCCGCTGGCTAACTGCTTCCACCTCCGAGTAGGTGAACGTCGTGATGTTCTCGTGGTGGGCCACGGCGGACATCTTGGGCGTCGTAATGCAACTCGCGCAGTCCAGTGTGGGAAACACCTTGCTGAGCTCGATCATCTTCCCGCCAATGCTCGGCTGCCGCTCGATCAGCACAACCTTGAACCCTTGGTCCGCCAGATCCAGTGAGGCTTGCATGCCCGCGATGCCCGCACCGATGACCACGGCGTCAGCATCCAGTTGCGATCCCTCAGTGCTCCGCGCCATCCTGTGCCTCCATGGGTCCCAGCTCGTCAACCACTTGCTCCATCTGGCTGATCTCCCGTAGGAACGCCTTTGTGCACACTGAGCAAACGGCAGACAGTTTCAGCCGCTTGGGGTCAATGCCCCGCTCCCTCATCCGCTGATACACACGGTCAATCCGCGCCGCGGTCTTGGCGTACGCCCCCTCGTACGGACAGTCGGTGCCCGACGCGGCTACGATGATGCCGCTGATCCCCTTGGCGAAGCAATTAAGGTAGAAATCCTCGGGAAACACGACCGGGGCCAGGCACTTGAGCACATAGCAGTTCGCCGGATACTCCGAGTGCGTCTGGCCCGCCGCGTCCGCCCCGGGGTATGAAGCCAGGGCAGTCGCGAGCACCAGGATCTTGGGCTGAACTTGCCCGCCCGCCTCTCTCGGCGTATCCATCGAAGCCGTCATTTCTTCCTGGTCACGAAAATACGGTCGTAGCCATCCGCTTCAAGCATCCCGAGGAACTCGTGCCCCACTTTCTTGGCCCAGACCGGGATATCGTTCTTGCTCCCAGGATCGCCCGACCAGATTTCCAGCACGCCGCCCACCGGAACCGCACCAATCCCCTTCTTCGCCTCCAGGAGCGGCCCCGGACAGGCGCTACCTCGCGCATCCACTATCTTATCAGCTTGGACTGTACTCAGGTCCACATCAGCCATGCCACTGACCTCCCTCGTATCAACATCCGACTCCGCGCGACCAGGATTCCCCGGGTAGTGCCCCATACTCCGACCATCTTCCGCCGGCACCAATCAGAAGGCCAAGACGATGTCAGCCTCCTCTGCCTCGCTTACGAAGGTCGCCACCCCTCCCACGGTCACGCCGTCAATGAAGTCATCCTCGCCCACACCAAAAATCGGGAACACCGCGGAGCAGACCACCATGCGGGCTCCCAGTTCGAGAGACTCCTGGATGTACTCCGGCAAAGTCATCGCGGCCCCGGCCAGCTTGATCTTCTCGGCTCCGCCCTTCTTCACGATGTTCAGTCCGCTCATGCTGAAAAACAGGAACAGCTCCATGTCGCTCGCCAACGCTCCCATGCCCAACATGAAAGGAGGGAACGCCTTCTCAGGTTCATCCGAACCGCAGAATATCGCCATCTTCCTCGCCATGCGCATACCTCCCGAATTCCCACGGGATGCGCGCTCAGAGAGCGCCTGCAAGCCTTGTTCCAACGTGACCGAAGCCTTCACCGCCTCGGTCGAGGCTACCGCACGTTCTTGTCACGCTGTTTCCTCCGCCATAGGCAACTTACCCCTCATCACTTGCGGGCGCGTCAAACCGTTCAGTTGGCGCCGGAGGGGACGAGCCAAACCCACGTCTCGCAAGTTCGCCGCCGGCCCGAAGCTGCTCGCGGACCAACGAGCGTAGCGTCGCGCAAGCGTCGAATAGTCGCGCATCCGTCACCGTGTAGACCACGGAGTTACCGGTGCGCCTCCGACGAACTAACCCCCGCACACGCATGGTCCTCAAGTGCTGTGATAGGTTTGTCTTCGAGACATCAATCGCGTCAGCCAGCTCGGCCGGCGACTTGGCCCCGCCACGTAGAACGTCCAGAATCCGCAACCTCACCGGATTGGCCAACACCCTGCATACCTCGGCATGCAGTTCATAGACTCTGTCGTCTACTTCCAGTAGATTCTCCGCCATGTCAATCTCCTGATTGCCCTCCAGCAGGACAACGCTTATAGTTTAGCATCAATTGCGCTATTGCGCAAGTACTACATTAAACAGTTTTGTCAAGTGCTACCCGTCAATTACCGTCCCCTCGTAGCTCGCATTCCCTAAAGCACCCAGGTTCGCCACTCGAAAGCTCTCGAACAGAGCCAAGCTGCTCAACACTCGTTCGCATTCCCGGCCGGGCCCGACGATCTCGGTCGCGTGGTTGAGGCCGGCCGGCCGAGCGTTTGCTTCCAGCACGACCCACTGCAGGCGCTGACCGCCCGGCCCCGACACCACTTCCAGCAACAGATCCACCCCCATGTGCCCCAGCATCTCCCCCGAGCCCAGTCCGACATTCAGCGCCCGGGCAGCCCGCTCCGCTGTCCGCCCCAACTCCTGCACCTCAGCCTCCGAAAGCACCAGCCGCGACTCCGCCGAGCCCTGAACCCACCACAGCGAGCGCAGGGCGCGGTTGATGTTCACGATCTCGCCGCCTCGCCCGCGCGAAGCCACGAACATTCCCGGGTTCGCGGCTACCTGGGCATAGCCCGACTCGGCGACGAAGTGTTCCCCATCCCACGCCACATTGACCCGAAACGCCACCGGACGTGCCGGTCCTGTTTCACCCTCCGAGGTGGCCCTCGTAAGCGTATTCCCGCGTCGTTCACGCACCAGGACATCTCCATGCGGCAACAGCTCCCGTACGGCATATTCCACAGCAGGATGGTCCGGGCCGATCTCGCCGGCCCCAAGATCGAAACCCCTGACCCCGCGGCCCTCCGTGCCTGTGTCCGGCATCAGCACAATTGCACACCTCACCATGCCGCGGCCCCAGCCCGCGGCAAACAGCCGCAGCGCCTCGGCAGCATCCACGGCCGAACTGCCCTCAGGGATAAGTGCCACTCGAGGCGTCTCAACCGGCCCGTCGGGAGCATTCAGCCAAAGCTGGTGAGCGAGAAACTTGCGGTCAGCCCGTTCTGCGCCGCGCGCCGGGTTCACCTGCCCCAGACCCAGCCGCCCCCAGGCTGCAGACAGCTCCTGGTGGCGCGCGACCTCTGCGGCAGTACGCAGATCGAGGGCCTCCACGACATGCAGCTTCAGCGCCGGCCGGAACTGCATCCGCCGAACCACGCCCTCGCCGTCGGCCACGAGAGCTTCCCGTGCCACACCCTCCTCCGCACCCCAATCGTCGCGCACGCCCAGAACATTGATTTCCTCGGCTCCGGCCAGTCGCCCGTCCGCTGCGACGGCGGCCACAGTCTCCTGGAACAGCGTCTGCTCGCCGCCGAACACCAGGCCGAAGTTGACCTTGCCCGGCAGCAGGCGTCCTGCCTCCCGGGACTCCACTGGCGCGGCTACCAGCGGCAGTTCCGGCGTCTCCGGACCGAGCACCGCCCGCTCCGCGGCGATCTCGGCCAGGCGCCCAGGCACTGACCTGAGACGCAGGAAGTCGCGTGCCGCAGCGCGCAAATCCGCCGGGAACTCGTGCAGCTCGGCTCGGCCCTCGGCCCAGGCAACCAACCTCTCCTCGCCGGCGCGCACAATGGTCCCCCGAGCGACCCCGCTGTCAAGGCCGGCCACCCGCAGCTCCTGGGCCAGACAATCCGCCAGCCGAAGGCTCAACTCATCCGAAGCCAGACCGGGGATACCTCCTGTTGCTACTTGGCACCACCGAGGTGCCGACCCGGCCCCGCGGGCCGACAGGCCGGCAGCGACAACCCCAGCGCGTCGAGCTTCTCCCGATAGATCTCGCCTCGTTCGCCGAGGCAGCGGAAGATGATCCTCACGCCCTCGCCCTTGCGGTCTGGTGGCAACTGATCATTGTGAGGGCGCCATAGCCCGGCGCCCGGATTGGGCTCGATCTTGAATATCGCCAGTGTGCTGATCGGCCGCCCCTGAGCATCAAAGCGCTCCAGCCGGCCGCCGTCGGGATCGAACATCGGAATCGGGAGCGGCTCGCCCCGCGTGTTAGTCCGCCGGATAGGGTCGCCCTTTGCGTCGTAGACCTGCACATCCGTGGCCCGACCTTGTTCGTCGAACAGTGGCACCATTGCCTCCCGATCCGCATCCCACAGTCTGGTCAGGCAATCGTTCTCGTCCACCAGCAGCACCGGCATGTAGTCGCCCATCTCGTACGGTATGTCGGTATCGGCGAACCCGGTCAGGTCCTCCCCCACCTCCAGCTTCACCCGGCCGGCGAACTCCCGCCGCAGCGAGAGATACTCCGCCAGAATCTCCCGCCAGTGCGCCGCGGTGTACCGCCGCTGCGACTCCAGGGAACCGTACGCGGCCTTGGTGATCTCCCGGCGCAGGTCCTCGCGATACTTGGGGTTGATAATCTCGTCCCGGTACTCGTACAGCAGGCCGCCCTGTCCCACGTTCGCAATGCCGCGCGTGCTGAGCACCGTGATATGATGCGAGATCTCGTACCCCCTCTTGCCCCGCACAACGATCTGCCGGAAATATGAGAACAGCGGTGTTCGGGGGTCGCGGTCCAGCAGCACCGGCACGCCAATCCTGGCGAAACGGTCCACCATGTCCTCCAGGAACTCTCGGCTGTACAGTCGGCGGACGTACGACCTCAGCACCTCCTGCACTACCACGTTGTCGGTCTTGGAGATCTCGTACGTCAGGTCCCGCAGCGCGGCAATGTTCTCGTCCAGGTAGCGCCCGTGTGACCGCACCGGCAGGATCCGTGCCTGGCGCCCGCCCGATTCCTTCTCCGGCTTCACGATCAGCGTCTCGTGCTTGCCCGCCAGCTCGCGGAGCCCGGTCTCGATCTCCGCCTTGGCCTCCTGCTCCGGAAGCTCCACGGTCCGTGGATGATACCAGTTGAACTGGTCGGCCGTCTTGATGCCGCTGCCCTTCAGCATGTCCGGCAGCAGGCACTTCAAGTGCGTCGCCGCCTCCCAGACCAGCGGCTGGATCAGCGGGAGCCGAACGCTCCCGATCTCCGGACGCAGCGGGTGCATGAAATGGAAGAACACGGCATGCGCCGTAATCGGACGGCTGAACGTCGCCAGAACCAGCACCCCCTCGTCGCCCACCTGCGCCGCCCGCTGCTCCGCCTCCCCTGACGGCACGCCGGTCGCCTCCAGCGCAGCGCGATAGTCTTCGGCTCCCAGATACATGAACCCGTCGGGCACGGCCAGCAACTTGCCCTGGTTCCGGTCCACGATCTCCGGGAACGCACACAGCATCAGGTTCACGCCATGCTCCCGCGCCAGCCAGGGCCCCTGCTCGAGCCCCACGGGAACCGTAGTGTTGCCGTGGGGGTAAACGATCACCACATTTGTCCGCCGGTCGGTCCCAATGGCCTCCGGATCCAAGTTGAGGAACACCTCGGGCAGTGGGAAGCCGTCGTGCAGCAATACCACGGCGTCCCGCAGCCGCGCGTAATTGAACCAGAACCGCTCAGCCGGCTCCTCGGCGTTCACGCCCACCGCCAGCAGGTCCCGGTCGGCATCCCCCAGCCAGGCGTCGGCATATTCGCCGCCGCGCGTCGCCACGACTGTCTTCGTCGCCAGCAGCCGCCGCGCGTACGAGTACAACCACCGATGATGCCGGGCCGCCAATTCCAGCCGTTCCTCACGGCCAAAGTCCTCGAAGGCAGCTCCGCGCTCCCGGTCATAATGGTACGGAGTGCAGTCAAAAATGTGATTGTTCAGCGTGCGGTCAAAGAAGCGTGCAAGCTGAACGACGACCTCTGCCGGCTGCTCCAGATCTCGCGTTTGGTCCAGCAGGAGGACGATGTCCAGCAGCTCCAACGCCGTGGCGACCTCCTCCAGCGCGGCCCGATCGCCCTGCGCAGCTTCCGCCAGTTTCGCAATCTCTTCCGCCAGCGGCGTGTACAGCTCTGCAGTGATCTCCCCGCCGCTCAATAGCTCCTCCGCTTGGACCTCCACGGCCCGTGCCCGCTGCGGGGCACCCCTCTGCAGCCCCCCCGCCACGGCGCCCACCGCCGCTCGGGTCCAGCCGAGCACCTCACCCAATTGCTCATCGTTCGGCGCCCGCCGCGGATCGCCCAGCACGGCCATCGCCGCCTGATACGCACGCGACACCGCTCGCTTCCCCACGATCTCACGCCGCGCCGCCTCGGTGGCCCCATACGCCCGCTGCCGAGCACGCAGCGCCTCCGCACGCTCGGCCTGCCGCCGCCGCACCTCGCGCTTCTCCAGCCGCGAAACCTGCGCCTCCGCCGCCTTCAGCGACCCCGCAATGCCCGTCTCGATCTCCCGGTACTCTTCCTCGATCGGCGGCTCATAGCGCGGGTGCACGAACACAGCCACAATCTCGTCCGTCTCAGCCGCAGTGAACAGCGGCTCAGCCGCCCGACGGCCGCGCACCCGGGCCATCCCTCGTGCAAACTGCTCTCGGCACTGCTGTATCTCGTCCGCGCTCAGCCGCCCGTTGAGCACATACATGCCGCCCAGCAGCACCCAGGTCCCGAAGTCCACCCTCTCCAGCGCCAGGCCGCGCTGCACCCGCCCCAGAGCCCGTGCCCGCAGCACGTAACTCGCAGCCTCAACCTTGTACTTCCGCGCCGCTGCGACCTCGTCGGCCGCCTCCTCCGCCTTGGCCTCCCGCCTCACGCGCCGCACGATCTGCCCGTAGCTCGCCAGCGCCCGCTGTCGGTCGCCCGCCACCACCGCATCCCATAGCTCCTCCGCCTCCCGCCGCTCCGTCAGCGCCTCCCGCCGCCACTGCTCCACCGTGTCGCGCCCCAACCCCAGAGCCCCGTAGACCACGCGCTCATCCAGCGCCGCCAGCTCCTTCACTTTGCGCTTGCTCGAGGCATAGCGATACGAGAACGTTCGCCGGCGAGCCCCCGAGGTCCCGTCAGCCAACACCAGCGCGCTGTTCGGCCGGCCGCGTCGCATCAGGTGCAGCAGACGCGGCAGGTCGTCCACCAAGTCCAGCAGCTCCGGGTCCGGAATGCCCAGGTCCAGGAAGTCGCTCCCCTGCACCGCCTCCTCATAGCTCCGGTACAGCCCTCGCCGCTCCAGAACCGCCAGATGAATCCTGCCGCCCACCTGCTGCACCAGCGCCGCCCGCCGATCAGGCGGCAGCTCCTTCACGCCTGGCCAGCTCTCCAGATCGCCCCCGTACAGCGTGCAGTTGGTGTCAATTTCCGCCTCGCTCATCCCCGCCTCGACCAGCATCCGCAGCACTCGGTCCTTCTCTGCCTCCAGCCCCGAGGCCGGCACGTGATTGAGCAGATCCGAGGCGGTGCAGGTCCCAACGATCCGGATGTCCGCCGGCGACTGGAAGTCGCGCAGCAACTCCCGAAGCACCTGTCGGCCGGGCGGATCAATGTCCTTCAGTAGATGGTGTTCCGCCGTGCCCGCATAGATCTCCAGCTTGCGCGCCCCCGCGCTGAACCGCACGTCGGTGATCGGCACCTCCTTGCCGTCCTTGCGCTCACCCTCCTTGTACGGCGCGCTCATTACGCCGATCAACTTTCTGTCGGGCGCAATCTCAGCGTTCTGGCGCCGTGCCTGCTTGATCAGCTCACAGATCAGGTGCACCTTCCGGAACGGGCCCGACCGATTAATCTCCTCCAGGCCCTGCGCCTTCTTGTTGATCCAACACGCCAGCTCGTACTGCTGCCGCACGCCCTGTTCATCGGTCGCCGCCAGCACGCCGGCCTGCTCCAGCGTCTCCGCCAGATGCGGCAGCCGGGCGATGCACGCCGGCTCCGTCAGATGCTCGAAATACGCGGCATACCTCTGCGCCAGGAACTCCCTCGCCCGCCGCTCCCACGCCAGCGTGTCCTCAGCCTCGGCACGCAGCTTCAGCAAGCGCCGCAGGTCCGCCAGCACGGTCTCATGCAGAGCTGCCGGTACGCCGAAATTCGCCAGCACGTCCGGGCCCGTGCGCGGGTTCACCGCGGCCAGGATGATCGCGTATAGCAGCGAGAACTCCTTCGGAACGCAGAACCCCCCGTAGGTCTCTCCCGTCGGCAGGACCAGACGGTCCCCGCGCATGTTCCACTGATCCCGGAAGAACTCGAAGTCGCCGAACCGCAAGGCATCGAGGTTGGCCCCGGCCGTCAGCGACAGGTAGTACACGCCCCCCCGCGAGAAGAAATTCTCCCCTACTTTAAGGAACTCCGCTAGCCGAGGCGAAGCCACCGCCGTCGGCCCCGCCGTGTTGTACAGCGCGTACAGCGCCCGGCCCGAGTTCGCCGCCTCGCGATCCAGCCCGCCGACCCACTTGGGCACTTCGCGCACCGAACGAATCTCGTCAGCCCCCAGGTCCACTCGGCTGGGCGTGTACAGCAGGTGGTACCGCTTGAATGGCCCGGTCGCCTCGTAGCGGAAACGTGGATTGTCCAACTCCGCCGCCAGGCCCTGCTCGGCGATGAGCTCCCGCCGGGCCAACACCGAGGCCAGCTTGGCATCTAGGCGAGCCCGAACGTATCCGCGCACCTCGCCCGCCAGGCCCAGCTCGTTCAACACCTGCTGGCGCGCCTCCGACAGGGCCAGGCTGTCTCGTTCCTGGCAGTGCTCGGCACTGCCGGCAATCACCGCCTCCGCAGCCTCCTCCTCCGGGCGGCCGCTCCGCTGCATCTCAGCCTCCACTGCCGCCCCCAAATCGTTCTCCTCCACCACACGCTGTGTCGCCCGTGCGCGTACCTCCGGGTGGGCCTCCAGGTATCTGAGCACCGCCTCCGGCTCCTCAGCCCCATCCGGATTGCGCGGCGCTCCTTGGCGTTCCTGGTGATCCAGCAGCAGTGCCAACTTCGCGGCCTCTGCGCTGACCTCGGGGTACGAACCCAGCATCGCCAGGATCCCCTCAGCGCGGTCCTCCTCGTGGTCGGCATCCAGGCCCCGCTCGCGCATCAGCCCGAACAGCTCCCCCTCCAGGTCCATTTCCTGCGTCATCCGCCGGCCCATCGCCACCAGCCGCCGCCGGTATTCCTCCACCCGCTCAGCCACCTGCTGCTCCAGCCCGTATGCGCGCGAGACGTTGAACAGCCCCATCGCCTCCTCGAGCCAGTTGCGCACGTTCATCTCCGTCTCGCCGGGCCCCAGGGTCGTCAGCACGTGCGCGTGCGGCAGATTCCGCGTCCGCTGCGCGGCCAGCTCGGCCAGGACAGCCGCCCGCTTCACCAGACCGTGGCGCCGCACCGCTCGTGCCGCCGCCTGCGCCACGGAATCCTTCGCCGCCAGACAGGCCGCCACCAGGTTGCCCCGCGACCTGCCGGCGCCGATGACGCGCTCAACCGCTTCCGCGTAAGTCAGCTCCTGCTGCTCACGGACGCCCGCCACCTCCAGACACAGGTTCTCCGCGCTTCTTTCCACCAGCGCCGCGAGGTGACCGACCGTCTCCTCCAGACCGCGCGCCTCCACCAGCGACCTGATTGCCTCCTCGCGACTCGTTTTCTCGCGCCGAGCAAGCTGATCGGCGGCCCGCCCCAGTGCCGTGTGTTCCGCCAGCAGCTCCCGTGCCACGGCCACATGCTGGCTGGCGGTCACCGCCTCGATGTTCAGTGCCCAATCCTCGGCGTGCCGACGATACATGTCCTCCAGAATGCCGCGCTGCACCCACGCTCGCACGTCGTACCCTTCGCCCTCCTTCGGAATGATCTCGTAGGTCGCATACGCCGGCAGCGCCTCGATCCAGTCGTCACAGTGCCGCAGCCATGCACTGAGGTTCGGCGTCGTGTACAGGTTATGTCCGCTGTTGCGGATCAGGCCCAGCAGGTCATCGTCTTCGCTGAAGAACGGGTCCAGCAGCTCATTGATCAGACCCATATTAATGGCGTCCAGGGGGAACAGGCGCTGGAAGAACACGATGAACGCCGGGTCCCGGCGCGGCGCGTCCGCGGCCGCCGACTCGATCGCTGCGATGGCGCGCCGCACTCGGTCCGTGCGCAACCGCACAGCCGCCCGATCACGCTCAAAGGTCCGCAGCTCCGCCCGCGAGGTCCGGCGCGAGCGATCCGCCAGCGCCGCCGACTGGGCCCGATCAATCCGGGCCAGCGCCGAACTCTCCAGCTCTCCCAGAGCCTTCTGCAGCTTGCTGATGGTGCCTTCGACCTCCGCCACCGACACGCTGGGCTTCGCCAGCAGCGCCAGCACCTTCTCCCCCTCGGGGCGCAGGCCGTCCAGTCGAAGCTCCTGGCCCCGCAGTCCGGGTGCCGACAGCTTCACGGCAGTGCGCACCAGCAGCCGCTCGAGAGCCTCCACACTCGGCCGCAGTGCTCCGCTGGGCAGCGCCTGCGCACTCGCCATCAGCATCGCGTCAATATACAGCGCCCGGCTGAATCGCCCACCCACCAACCGTACACCGCGCTCCAGACACCATGCCGCCCACCGCTCCGCGTTCGCCGTATCCACCGCCTCGACATACGTGTCGTTAATCGCATCGTAGATCGCCATGCGCAGCGAGGCCAGGTCCGTCTCGGTCGCAATCGCTCGCCGCACGCCCTCCGCGCTATACGGCACCTCAATTCGGCTCCGTCCGCGCAGCCACGCGGCCAAACGCTCGCGCTCTGCAACACTTGCGCCACTCGCCGAGCGCAGGAATCGTTGGAAGATCCCGCCGCTATCGAGCTCCCGCCGCTCCAGCACTCGGTCCACCGCACCCCGAGCCTGCGGCTCCAGCGCCTCATACCCTTGCAGCAGCCGCAGCAGCGCCGCGTTCTCGCCCTCGCCTGCGATCAGGCACAGGCAGTACAGCAGACCCAGCGCATACAGCGGCCCGAGGTTTCCATCGCCGCCGGCCGTGTCCGCATCCACGCGGATGACCGCGGGCTCCTCCCGAGCCGGTGCCCCTTCCTTGCCGCTCCGCGCGGGCACCAGGTCCAACACTACATCGTGGCCCGCCAAGACCTCCAGCCGCACCGGCGCCTTCACAGCCGGGCCTATCCCGGCACTCAGCTCCCCGCCTCCACCCCTGAGCAGCCCCGCCAGATCCGCCAGACCGGCCTCCAGCGCCTGCCGCGTGCGCGCGATCTGCGCCCGCTGCGTCGCGGATCGCTTCCCTGAGCACCGCAGGCTGGCGATACCGGCGCCGCCTAGTCGGCGGTCGCCCCAGACAAGGCGTCCCACCGCCACACACTCACCTTCGCCGCGCCGTGCGACGCTGACGCCCTTATCCTTGATGACTCGTTCCAGCTTGTTAATCGGAAGGGTGATGCGCTCCACCCATGGGCGGCGTTTCATTCAGGCTCCTCCTGCTCACTATGGCCCGCAGTGCAAGTCGCCGGCAGCCCGCAACCCTCCACCGGCTCTCAAACCCGCAGCAGCCCGGCGCCCTCCACCGGCACGCAGGGCTCAGCGGCGAAGGTCAGGCCCCGTGCCTCGTAGTACTCCCGCCGTAGCTTGTCCATCACTGCTTGCTGGTGCGCCTTCTCAACCAGAACCAGCACACACCCGCCTAACCCCGCGCCCGTCAATCCAGCCCCATACACACCCGGCACCTGACGGCACAGATCCACGATCTGGTCCAGCTCCTCGCAGCTACAGCGATAACCTCCCGGCTGCCACATGAGAGCCGCCCGTTCCACGCCCTGCTCCACCTCGGCCCGCAGGCGATCCAGATACTCGTCGGTCACCTGTGTCTGCTCGTTGTCCCACGGCCTGACCGTGCCGTCTTCCTCGTGGACCACAACGCGGTCGCCATCGTGCGAAACGTACATCAGCTCACCGAAGCTGTCCAGGTCGCCGGCCTCCAGAAACTCTGCGCAGCCCGAGCCGCGCGCGATCTCCGCCAGCCCGAACATCGCCACCGCTCGCGGCCGGTACCCCTGCGCCGGAGGGTCATGAGTCCTGAAGATGTCCGCCAGCTCCTCCTCTCGGTCGGGGAAGCGCTGCTCCAGCTCCTCCCGGCTGATCCGCGCGGGCATGTGGTGCAGAACTTGGTAGACAATGGTGTCCGGGAACAAGTCCTTGTTGAGGTTGATGTCGCCCAGGTGATGCAGCCGCTCTGCCACCACCTCCGGCGCGAATCCCAAATCCTTGACCAGAATGTCCTTGATCAGCAGCAGCACCATCCGATACGCGGCAATGGTCTCATTGTACGCGCTCAGCTCGGACCCCGACTTGTCCGCTTGTCGCAGCGAGTTGCAGATCAACACCGTAGCGTGGTTAGGTAGCGCCACGTATCCCAGAAACTCGAAGGGAAAGAACCGCAGCCGGGAGATCTGACCTCGCCGCCCGAACAGCATCGCCGCGTGGTCGCCGGCCCCACCGCGCGTCCCGACATACCATTCGCCCTCCCCGCATAACTCCGCCAGCCGTCCCCGTCCGATCTCCAACTCGCCGAACGCCATGGCCGCCAGCGCCGACACGACCACGACAGCCGAAGAGGAGCTCAACCCGGCCGAGCGAGGAATGTCCCCCATCACTGCGGCGTCCATCCCCCGGATTCTCGCCTCCGGATACTCGTGCTGCAGCCTGAGCGCCGCCGACTTGACGTAGTTGGCCCAATCCCCCTGCTGCGACCGCACTACCTCCGAGACCGCCGGGCTCTCGATGTACTCCACCCAGTCATCCGTCGCGCAGCGAGCCAGCTCCTCGCCAATGCTGAACACTCGCGGCGGAAACTCGTCGCCCTCCGTATCGCACAAGTGAATCTCGTCATCCTCCCGCACCCGCGCGGCCATCAGCACCTCGCGACCATGCGTCAGAGGGTTGATCTCGCCCCGGCGATGCTCCACGTGCACGCCCATCAGGTTGATCCGGGCCGGCGAGCGCGCGATGATTATTTCGCCCTCCTCACCGTACGCGTCGCAGAAGGTGTCCAGCAGTGCGGCCAGGGCCTGTTGACGTTGCGCCACCAGGGGGCCGTCGCCATAG
>JALGUG010000101.1 GCA_029820995.1 Candidatus Zipacnadia bacterium | reverse complement strand
TGTCGTTTTCGGTTTTTCGAAAAACCGAAAAGGGCTGGCCGGGCGAGAGGGGCGGCTACTGAGCGCCCAGCGGATCGCTGACTTCCCTCTGCCACCGGGTCAATTCCTCGCGGAGGCGCGCCAGGTGGTCCGCATGTGTGGGATCATCGGCGAGGTTTTTGACTTCCCAGGGGTCGTTGGCCAGGTCAAACAGTTGCGTGGTCCTCGCGCCGTTCACGGAATACTGGATGAGCTTGTATCGCTCCTCGCGGACCGCCCGCTGGACGTCCTTGTAGGCAAAGAAGAGAGTATCCCGGACTTTGGGCTGGTCGCCTGCGATGACCGGCGCGAGGCTCCGGCCCTCGACGGACTCGGGCACGGGAAGGTCGGTCAAGTCGCAAAGGGTCGGGAAGATGTCTAGCAGGTAGCAGAAGGCATCGCGCTGCTCGCCCTTGGGTATGCCCGGGCCGCTGACGACCAGCGGCACGCGCACGCTGTGCTCGTACAGGTTCTGTTTCCCCATCAGACCGTGCCGGCCGACAGCCAATCCGTTGTCTCCGGCGAAGATCACGATGGTGTTGTCCGCGTGTCCGGCGGCCTGCAGTGCCGCCAAGACGCGGCCCATCTGGTCGTCCAGGTGGGTGATCATGGCGTAGTAGGCTGCAATGTGCTCCTGCACGATTTCGGGGGTTCGCGGCCAGGGCGCCAGCTTCTCGTCGCGGATGCGCAATTCGCCGTTATCGAAGGGGTGCTCCGGCATGAAGTTCTCCGGGACGGGGATCTTCCGGGGATCGTACATGTTGGCATATTTCTCCGGCGCCATCCTCGGATCGTGCGGCGCGGTGTAGGGAAGGTACAGGAAGAAGGGCTGCTCCTCGGTGTACTCGCGCAGGAATTGGACGGCGGCATCGCTGAACAGCTCGCTGGAGAACTTCTTGCCGATGTAGCTCGCTCCCTTGGGGTATTTCCCACTGGGGTCGAAGTCGTAGACGGGCACCTTCAAGTGGTTGGACATCCCGCCGAAGAAGATCTTCGCGCCCGCGGTGAAGCCCCGGGCAAAAGACGGAGGCGTGTTGTGCCACTTGCCCGTGGCGAAGGTCGTGTAGCCGGCCTGGCGCAGTACCTCGGGCAACGATAGCTGTCCCTCCAGGTTGATGGGCACGTGAAAGAGCGTCCGCCCGGTCAGGAGCATGGCCCGGCTGGGTGCGCAGACTGCCGGAACGGTGGAACCCATGATGTTGGCGTGCGTGAAGGTGACGCCGTTCTCCACCAGGGCATCGAGGTTGGGCGTCACGATATCCCGGTTGCCCAGGGCGTGCAGCGTGTCGAACCGCTGGTCATCGGTGAACAGAAACAGGATGTTGGGGCGCTTGCCCGGCCGTTGGGTCCTCGGGCGTCTGCTGGCAGTCTCACTCATGGCGGATAGTCCTCCAGCGCCGGCGGAGAGCAGCGTTGCGGCGGCACTGCCCGCGACCAATCCCAGGAAATCCCGCCGGCTGAGATCGTTCATCTTGGTGCACGCTTGCGTACTCGCCTCACTCGGAAGGCGCTCCGGCTTTTGGTGCCGTACTTCTCTTGCTTTCGTTCGTCAGTTCGCGCTTGTGTTCCTTCTGTTGAGGTGGGTGCGGAGTTTTGCGCGACAGGCTGGACCTGAAGGAGTGGATCGAGGAGGAATATGTAGCGAGCGGTATGAGGAATTCGTGCGGGCGGTAGAGAAGATGTCGCGCGGCGAGTTTCTGCGGAGGATCGGCCTGAGGGCCGGGGAGGAGAAACGCAAATGCAGCGCAAGACGGCGAGAGAGTCGTTGGCCTATTCGGGCCTCGTGGCCTTTGTCGCTCTGGCGGCCGCGGCAGGCCCTGTGGTGGCGCAAAACCCGAGGCCAGGAGGGAAGCTGGAGCAGATGAGAAAGCTCAGGAAGGAAGCCGCGCAACGCAGGCGTCGCTTGATCTTCAACAATGATGGCGATGAGCCCGTGTACCAGTGCAAGGAGCCGACCGTGGAGGCGCTCCTAAAGGCGCGGACCACGGGATTAGCCGGAACCAACGTGGACTCGATCTTCTACTGCACCTGGAGCTCCGGCTTCGGCATGTTCACTCACCACACCAAGATTGGCGAGGTCTTCACCTGCAAGAACAAGCCGTTCAACCGCAACCTGACCCAGGAGTTCATGGAGCAGGGCATTGACCCCCTGCAGGTCATGGTGGACTTCTGCCGCGACAACGGCATCGAGATCTTCTGGTCCATGCGGATGAACGACGTCCACGACGGCTCATACCCGGACATGGTTCCGCAGTGGAAGAAGGACCACCCGCGGCTCCTGTTCGGCTCACGTGACAAGAGACCTCCGGCCATCGGCGACGGCCGCGTCTGGTCCGGGGTGAACTACGGTCGGCAGGAGGTTCGTGACCGGGCCTTCGCGTTCATCCAGGAGGTCTGCGAGAACTACGACATTGACGGCATCGAGATGGATTTCTTCCGCCACCCGGTGTTCTTCAGGTCACACGCATGGGGCCGGCGGGTCAACCAGCGGGAGCGCGACGACATGACGGCGCTGCTGCGCAGGGTGCGGGACATGACGGAGCAGGTCAGCCTGAAGAAGGGGCATCCGATTCTGATTGCCGTTCGCGTGCCGGACTCGGTCGGGTACTGCCGCGAAATCGGGCTGGACTTGGAGCGTTGGCTGCAGGAAGGCCTGGTGGACCTGCTGATCCCCGGCGGCTACTTCCGGCTCCAGCCCTGGAAAGTGTCGGTCGAGCTGGGCCACAAGTACGGTGTGATGGTGTATCCGGCGTTGGATGAGTCGCGGATGAAAAAGGGCGGTGCGCGAAACAAGCGGGAGTCGTACCGAGCGCGGGCGATGAACGTGTGGAACTCCGGCGCGGACGGTGTGTATGTCTACAACTTCAACTACTATGCCAAACCGAATGATCCGGTGTGGAAGGAACTCGGTGAACCGGAGAAGCTGCAGACTCTGGATAAGACGTACTACCTGCGATGCCGAGGCTTCTGGGGGATCAAAGCGTACTTGCGCAGCGGAGAGCAGTTCCATACCTTGCCTACGTTATCTCCGGAACGGCCCGTTACGCTCAAGGCCGGCGAGTCATACTCGGTCGAGTTTCCGGTAGGCGACAATGTGCAGTGGGGCAAGCAGCAGGGCACGGTTCCCGAGCTGAAGCTCCGTCTCCAGGTCAAGAACTTGAAGGACCCGGAAGAGGTCACGGTGACGCTGAACAATCAGGCCCTGGCAAAGGGTGCGTTGTCCGAGGGGTGGCTGGAGTATGCTCCGCCGGCGGAACTGGTCAAGCAAGGAGCCAACAAGATCGGGATCGCGTTCCAGGGCGGCAACAAAGCCGGACTGATCGTGAGCGACCTGCTGCTGCAAATAGCGTACAAGCAATCGGGCTGAGGCGGGGCCGCGCCTACTGCCCAATCACCTCGTACGTTCCGCTCCCGGTTCCGCCGAAGGTGACCTGCGTCGGCGCGATGTCCGTCGCCTTCACTTGCAGACGGCCATGGCAGATCACCACAGGCCGCGCCTTGAAGGCCGGCGAGAACGCAATTGTCTCGCCGGCGGCAGCGAGGCCCGTGAGGCGGCGCTCGAAATCGCGGTTCGAGCGCGAATCGTAGACAAAGACCCCCAAGACCGCGACCGGGCCCTTCAGGGCCTCGAGCCGGATGGTGTGCAGGCCGAATCCCAGGCCCAGGAGGCCCTTGCGATTCTCCATGAAGTGCTCCCGGCCCTCGAGGTCCACGAAGGGGACGTTGGCGGGCTGAACCAGCTTTTCGAGGCCGTCAATCAGCACCCGGAGGTTGCCGGCTTCCGGGGCGTCTACGTACGCTACGGAGACGTCGGCGCAGACGGCATCAATCTGCAGAGCCGCTCCGGGTTGAAGCAGGGCCTGGCGCGATCCGTAGGGCGCGCCCCACGTCGAGGCGAAGTCTTCCACTGCCACGCCTCCCAGTTGCCACAGCGGATTTGCTACACCGAGGAAGCGCCGGTTCGGGCAGACCTTGGCGTCCACGAAGGTGAGCCGAGCACCCTTGCCCGCGAGCTCGAGAATGTGTCGGTCGCCGAGACGGCAGCGGCCGTGGCGGAACAGGGAATTGCGGATATCCCGCTTCGCCATTCCGCGCCGGGCCGACAGCTTCTTCCCGTCCACGTACGGCACCGGCTCCGCCTCGTCCGCGGTGCCCCAGCAGTTGATCGCGGTGTCCTCGAAGATGAACTTGCCGCCCACGAGGCGACCGCCGGCTTGATCGTACGTGACCATCTCCCCTTCCCAGCCATAAGTGTCCGCGTGG
Source organism: Candidatus Zipacnadia bacterium (assembly GCA_029820995.1). Lineage (GTDB taxonomy): Bacteria > Armatimonadota > Zipacnadia > JALGUG01 > JALGUG01 > JALGUG01. Next base: position 10,960 of record JALGUG010000101.1, on the reverse strand, counting down.
AGCCGCTCGGGGAGCTGGAGCTGCGCCTGGCCGGGATAGATCGGGTCCCAGCACTCAAAGGCTTTCTCGAGCTGCTTAAACCATAGGTAATGCGCCGCCGCTTGCGGGTGGCCGTCACGGGGAACGAGGGCGTAGCGATTGCACCACCGCGTGACCTCATCGCCGATCTTGCCGTAGTCGAGGAAGGGGATCTGATAGCGCAGAGCTAGGGCCTGCAGGTCGCCCGGGTTGGGCGTGTACCCCCCGGCGTTCTGGAACTGGCAGAACAGGAACTCGGTGTGGGGATAGTGACGCTGAATCCAGCGGATCATGCCCTCGAACACGGCCACCTCATCCGGCGTGTCGGTCTTCTCATTGGCTCCGCTGCCGAAGATGGCCAGGTCCGGCCGCGGGCCTTCCGGGCGAGAGAACAGTTCGGGGTACAGCTCCTCCCAGGTCTTTCCGCGTTGGTGCCCATTCAGGTTCTCATCGGGCGGTAGGGACAGGGAGCAGTACTGCTTCAAGCCGGAGTGGGCCTCGCCGACGCACGAGCCGTCGCAGGCCATGAAGTTGAGGCAGAGCTTGCTCACCGGCAAGTTGAACTTGCGCATCAGCTCCAGCCGCAAGCGGCCCGCGTAGTCCCAATAGTGTTGCCACCAGCCAACGTAGCCGGCCAGGTCCGGCCGGCCGACTCGTTCCGGCTCGAATATGCGGTCTGAGAGCGGCTGCTTGAAGGTCGGCGAGTCGGGGTCCTCATCGTAGAAGTACATCGGCGGATTGGCGCTGCCGCGATCAATGCTCGAGCCCATGAGGATGATGTGCAGCGGCTCACCCTTCCAGAGCTTCTGGATTGTGCGGGGGAGATAGCGGTAATAGGGCCTCATCTCCCGCGCTTCCGGGGCCCGAGCGAGCGCCCGGGGGCCCCGGCACAAGCAGGGCGAGTACACCCACACCTCGCCCTCGTCGGCTGTGTTCTCAAACTCGACGCGGATGCCGATGGTGTTGATGTCGTCGGAATGAGACTCATTGCCGGTGTGGAAGCGCCCGACGATTTCGGCGTTTTCGATCTTGAGCTCGACGGCGCCGACCTGCTCGCTGCGCGCTTGATAGGATTTGGCCACGACGAGTTCGCCGCGGGCGTGTCGGGGAAAGGTACGCTTATCGCTCATCCCGAAGTCGGCGGGGCTCCAGGTGCCGTCCTCACTATCCAGCTTCATTAGCTTGAGGCGGGCCACCAGAGCATGGGCAGCCGCCTGGTGCCCACAAACCAGGAGGCTGACGTGATCGCCGTGAGCCAGCCGCGCCTCGGGGAGGGTGAAGAACTGCCACAGCTTCTTGTGCGGTGCGATGGAGACCAGGTTGCCCGTTGAGAAGGCCGGGCGGATCTCGGCGTCCACATGTGACTCGCGCGTTACCGTGATATCGCCCCAGGCCGCCGTGTTCCAGAACGCCACGTTGTGCGAGGTGTAGCTGACCGCTCGCCCCAGACGGTGGTTCTCGAAGGCATGGAAGTCAAATCGGGGATTGAGCAGCAGATTCATGGGGGCAATGGTCTCCTGCGCGCAAGTGTGCGCGAAGTGTGACAGGCTCAGGCCAAGAACGATGACAAGCAGCAGCAGTCGGTGCATAAGAGTTCCTCCAGGAGAAGTGCTCTGCGGCGTGTGGCCGTCAGCCGGCCAAGTCGCAGGGTTCCGGTTGCACCGGGCGAGCACCTTCGACCTATTGCGCCGGCACGACAGCATTCCCGCCGCCGGCGATTGCGGGCCTGAAGGATCGCTGGGAGGCCTGGCGGCTCCAGCAGCGAACAGATAGGCGCGAGTGAGGCAGACCGATCGAGGATTCCAGACTTGGCGAGGCAAGAGGCCGTGATCTTCCGGAGGTAACAGGAATGCGCTTTCCCTTCAACATCAGGTCAAGTGCCGGTGCAGGGCTGGCGCAATCCGGCGAACAGGCGGCCGGCGGCTGCGGAGTGGTCTTCCAGCCGATCGTGGGCCTGATCCTCATCCCCATCGGCCTCTATCTGGTCTTCCACTCGGAGGTCCGGCTGATCAACCACGGCAGGGTGTGGGCCGAGACGGAGCTGGTGAGCGCGGAGCAAGCCGCAACGATAACCGGTCGGGTGAAGATTAAGGGCTTCCCCGAGGGCGAGTTCCTGACCCACGCGCGCTCTGATCGGCCGGTCGTCTATTGGGAACAGGAGCTGGAGGAGTTCATTGAGAAGACCGAGACGACCGGTACGGGCAGTGACCGCCGGACGCGCACGGTGCGCGAGTGGGAGCGCCAGGACTTCCAGCGAGACTGGGCGGACTTCAAGATCGGCGGGGTGCAGATTCGCCCCGACGGGGCCCAAGCCGTGGGCGAGACGCAGGTGTTCCAGGGCACGCGCCGCGGCGGCGGTGAATTCACGACCGAGGGACTGGGCGGCGCGCGGGTGGGCGACGAACGGCTGACGGTCCGCGTCATCGGTGCCGATCGAGAGCTGATGATCTGTGGCGACGTCGCCGGCGGCACTATCTCAGGCGGCAGGACCTTCGTGGTCAGCGCCCTGAACGATGCCTCCACCGAGCAGACGCTGCGGACGCAATACATGGTCGCGTACTGGCTGTTGAAGGCCGGGGCAGTCTTGTGTCTTACGGTGGGTCTGATGATGATCGCGTCGCCTGCGCTGTATCTGTTCGGCTTCATTCCCTTCGTGGGACGCGGGATGTCCGCGGCGGTCTTTGGGGCGGCGCTCCTGGGCAGCCTCGCGGTTGTCATCGTTCTGACAGTGGCCCTCAAGTTTTGGTGGCTGTTGCTGCTCGTGCTCATTCTGAGCATCGGAGTGGGAGCCTGGGCCGGGTCGCGCGTGCGACGGCGACGTGGTCCGAGCCCCACGGCGGCCGCGACCGCGGCTCCACCGTCTCCCATCCAGCCGCCTGCGGTGGACGCGACGCTGGGTGCGATGAGCGAGGCGCCGCCGGCGCCCCCTGGCCCGGCGGCCCCGCCGAAGATCATCTCGCGTGACACGCCGACGCAACCGCAGCTTCGGTACACTGCCGAGGGAAAGCCGGCGTGCCCCAAGTGCGGCGCGGTGATTGAGCTGACGGACAGGTTCTGCAGCTCCTGCGGGTCCAGGCTGGATCGGGGCAGATTGGCCTGACGTGCCGGCCGATGGCTCGAGCCCCAGAGGAGGCCTAACGCCATGTCAGACCGAGGATGTGCCCGCGCCGTAACCGCGCTGGCGATGCTCGTAGGACTGTTGTGGTGCGGTCACACGAGTTTGGCCCAGCCAGGGGAGACGCTGATCGCGAACGGTAACTTTGACCGGGACCTGGCGGACTGGTCGCAGTGGTTCGCGCCGGGCCAGTCCGAAGGCGCCGCACGCTGGGTCAAACGGGATGACGGCGGCGCGATGGAGGTCACGATCGCCCGGCGCGACACCTCCTCCGCGGTGCAGATCTTTCAGGGCCCTTTCAAGGTGCGGGAGGGGGCCTGGTATGCCGTGTCCTTCGAGGCGCGGGCCGCGCGGCCCATGGGCTTGCGCGTGGCGTTTATCTGTCACAGTGCTCCGTACGGCTCGCTGGGACTCAGCACAGAGGTAGCGATCGGCACCGAATGGGAGCAATTCAGCCTGCTGGCCCAAGCGACCGCGACCTCGGACAACGCGCGGATTGATTTTTTCCCGGAAGCGTCGTGTTGGCTGGACAGCGTATCAGTGCGGGAGCTGGGGCAATCGCCGCCCGCTTGGCCGGTGCGATCGGTACGATTGGGTCGCGGGTGGCAGGGCGACGCGGGCAAGTTGGTGGACGGCGATTCCAAGTCCCTGATCAACAGCCGCTACTACCCCGTGCTGCCACTGCTGCTCACGTTGGACCTGGGCGAGGTGCGGCCGGTCGGCGCCGTGATCGTAGAGGGCCAGGATCGCGGGCGGCACGTGCGCACCGGGAGACTGGACCTGGAGGTATCGGCTGACGGCACGGACTGGCTCCGCTGGGCCACACCGGCGAAGAGCAGCGAGGGCAGTGCGGCCGGCACCCGGCGGACGCGCTTTGCGGCGTCCAATGTGGGCGTACCGGTCCGCTACATTCGGCTCCGCGTGCGCGCCGTGCGCGGCTCGGCCCGGCTGTCGGAAGTCCGGGTTCTTGCCGCCACAGCCGCGGCGCCGGCAGCCCTGGCGCGGTTGCCGCGTGTCGCGCCGGAGGAGGACCTAGCCTTCCTGGGCTGGGACTATGATCGGCTGGGCTATGACCTGACGCCCGGAGAAGCCGCGGCGCTGCGCTTCACCAATCAGGGCGAACGGCAAGTCCAAGTCCCTCTGGCTTGGCGCCTGGAACAGTACATTGGCAGTGAGGTCGCGCGCGGCGAAGGGGTGCTGCGCGTCGGCGTGCTGGAGGACGCGGAAGTGCCGCTCGGCCTGCCGGCGGAGCTGACTGACGGCCCGTACCGGCTGCGCTTTCGGCTCGGCGCAGCAGAGGCGGAGCAAGCCTTCTACTTCGACTATCGTGTGGCGCAGCGTGATTCGGTGCTGAGCCTGCGCCTGGCGGCGCTGCTGGACAATCTCGATCCGGAAGGCTGGGTGCGCCTGATTTGCGGGCCGGTGGCGCCCTTCGTGGACGTGCGCCGCAGCTTGCCGGAACGGGCGGAGCAGATTGACGCTGCACTGGTCATGGCCGAGAACTGGCCGGCCGGGTCACCGCTGGTCCAACGCCTGACCGGCTACCTGCAGGCCGGGGGTCGGACGTTGTTCTACGGCAAGGTCTGCGCCTCCCTCGGAGATGTCCTGCCGGTGGAGATTGACGAGAGCGCTCCCTGGCTTAAGACGCCACAGCGACTTCAGCCGCCCAGCTTTTGGCCCGACTTCGAGCCGACCGAGGGCCCGCGGCAGTATGCGGTCCGGGTTCGGGCGAAGCCGGGGGCGAAGGTGCTGGCGAAGTGGGAAGACGGCACGCCTGCAGTGGTCGGAGGGCGATTTGGCCGGGGCCGCGTGGTGTATGTCGGTGCGGGGCCGGGCAGAGCATGGCAGAGGCATCCGGGGCTGGAGGGCGCGGACGAGTTGACGCTGCGGGCCCTCTACTACCTGCTCGACCGGCAGGGCGCTCCGCAGGCGCTGCAGCGGCTGGCCGAAGAGGCGCTGGCGAGCCGGCAGAAGCGGCGGGCCGATGTGATAACGCGCGCTGCCGGTGACGCCCCGAAGACGGCGCAAGAGGGCGAAAGCCGGGGCAATGTGGGGAGGTTTGGCTGGCTGGTGCGGGAGGGCGGTCTGACGGAGAATCTAAGCGCCGACGGGGAGATGCGTTCGCCCGCCGCCACGGCCCCCTGGCGCGTGACAGTTCCCGGTCGGGGCCCGTTCACCGGCCGCCCGACGGGTCAGAACTGGCTCTCCAAGAGGATTGCCTGGCGCGACGAGCAAGGCGTGGCGCTGACCTCCACCATCTCGATGCTCACGTCGTCGCTTCTGTGGGAGGGGGCAGCGCGCCGTGTGGACATCACCGGCGACGCGACCCACGTAGCCTTCGCCATGAGCGGTGGCGTCAGGGTTCTGGGCCGGGGCGAGCAGGCCGCGGGCGCCGAGATGGAGGCCCACTGGATCGTGCTGTTCCGCGGGGAGCCGGAGCTCCGCGATGCGCCGCGGCTGGTTGTGCTCAGTCGGCGCCCGGAGCAATTGCGGCTGGCTGAGAGCCTGGAGCTGACCTTCGACGAGGGGGGGTTCGGCGCGCTGTGGACCGGGCGCCTGTTCGGCCTGCGGCGCTTTGCGCCGGGGGAGACCGCGGCATGGGTGTCGGCATTCCCCCAATCGGCGCGCGATCAGGCTGCGGCTCTGGGGCGGCAATGCCTCGCCTTCCCTACGGCGGGCGATGAGGTGTTCTGGCGAGACGGTGATGCGGTCATGGTCGCCAACCGCTTTGAGTATCGCACCTTCAAGGATGACTGGGGGACCTCGCCGCAGCAGGTCGCTCCGCTGCCGCCGGTTCTGTCGCTGGTGCGGCAGCACGGGTTTCCGGTGAACGTGGCGGGCCGGGTGAAGGCCACCGGCGTGGCGACCAAGTACGGGCCGCTGGAGGTCGTCGCCGGTGACCGCGTGCGCTATCGGCTGCCGCTGCCGCCGCGCGATCACTTCGGCGTGATCCCGGTCGAGGGGCAGATGGCCCTGGCGGAGGCGATTGATCACTACGGCCTGCAGGGAATCGAGTCCGTGAAACGGGCCTCGGGCGGGCTGACCACCGGGGATCCCTTCCTGGCCGATCTCCGCAGTTACATGGCGTCGGGCAGCGTGCCGCCCTTCGAGGCCTCCTGCCTGGACCTGTACAAATGGTGGTACTGCTTCCCCACGGTGCTGGGGCGTCCGGCATACGGTGAGCAAGCGCGCGCGGCGATTGACCCCCACTACCGGGAGCACTACTGGCGGACACTGAACTTCTACCCGCACAAGTGCTTCATCCGCCAGCGCCGCGAGCCCTGGACCGGACTGGACTACATTGTGACCTTCATCTGGCCCGTCACGTTTCGCGACGGCGTGCGCTATTTCGTGGACGAGAACGAGGCGGCGGCGGTGATTCTCTATTGCCTGGAGGCTTACAGCCGCTACTACGGCGACTGGACCACGCCCGCGTCGAACTGGAATCTGTGCCGCAACCTCCACGGTTATCTGCGACGCGTCCACGACTGGGCCCTGATGGCATCCTCCAACCAGGAGTTCTACAGCACCGTCGGCATTGACATGCTCAACTCGGAGTATCCCGGCAACCTGGCCTTCGCGCGGCTGGCGCATCAGGTCGGCGACGCTCAAGCAGAGGCGCTGGGCCTTTACCTGGCGGCCAAAGCGGCAGTGCCGGCCGTGGCGCGTCTGTACATGCCCGACTACGTCCAGTCTATTACCGCCCCCGGCGATCCCTGGCGCGAGGCGCGCTACTACTGGTCCTTTCGGGAGACCGGTTTAGGCGGCGCGCAGACTATGGTGCAGCGCGGCAACACTGACTTCATCGTGGCGCTGGCCGGAGGATTGCTGGACACGTCAAAGGGCACGAGCCCGGAGATCTGCCTGCTGTACAAGCACTTCGCCCGCGACCGCATGGACGCCTACGAACACGCCGTGCAGGCCACCGAACGAGAGTACAAGGTCGCGGCGGGCTGGGCCCATCTGATGGATCGCGCGTTCCTACGCTGGCCGCGCCAGGAGCTGCTCGCCACGGCCCGGCAGTTCCATACTGAGCGGCCGAACTGGGGCTGGCAATCCACCAAGGGCCCCCACAATCTGGCGGTAGTGTGCGTCGCCGACACGCCGCTGTTCCTGGCCGATTGGGCGCCTGCGGAATACGTCAACGGGCGCTTCACGCCCGGCGACCGTACCGTGCGTTTGGCCTTCGACAGCCGCGAGTCCGGGTCGTACTCCGTGCGACTGTACTCCCAATGGCCTCCGCGTGACGCACGGCTTAACGGGAAGCCCTTCGCCGATTGGTCCTACGTGGCACAGACGGGTTGGCTAACTCTCAAGCTGCGCGGCCCCGGCGAGGCCAAGGTCGAGATTCGCCTGCAGGAGCAGGCCCGGGCGCCGGCGCATCCGTACTTCGCGCCCTAGGCGCCGGTGCGCTCACCTGCCGATCCCCAGGTCGTAGCTCCACAGATGCGAGCCGCCGGCGAAGTACAGGCGGCCGCCAATAATCGCGAGGCCCGCGGAGATGCCCGTGGGCGCGTCGGCCAGCTTGTCGTGCTGGAAGGCCTTGGGCTCAATCTTCACAATCGCCTTGGTGAAGATGGCGTAGATGTTGTCGTCGGGTCCTCGGATTAGGGCCGGGCGGGGCAGGCCGCCATATTCCGCCATGCTCTCCCGGTGTACGATCTGCTTGCTCCGGGGCTCGAATACGAAGAACTGCGACCCGGAAGCGAGACCGTACACCAGCCCCTTCGGCCCGACTTCGAGACTGAAGACCTCGGCGGCGCCGGGTACGGGCACGGTCTGGAAGACCACCTTCTTCGTCTCCCAGTCCATGATGTACAGGACGCCCTCCTTGGCCGTCGGGTGGCCGCCGCCGGGTGTCGCGATACTGGTGCCGCCGACGAGGTTCCCGTTCGGCAGCGCCTTCAGAGTGATGGTGCTCTGGTCGGGGATGAGGTCCCGGTGCGTGATCAGCGTGGACTTGCCGTCGGTCAGATCGTAGATGCCCATCCCGCCGCCGCGCCGGCCATATCCCATGAAGCCCGCCATCAGCACATGCCGCCCATCCGGGTGCGCCAGCGCCGTGCGTGGTCGGGTGATGTCGCCCTCGTATTGCGCCAGCAGGCGCGGGTTGGGATGTTCGCCCTGTTCGCCATTCCAGGGCTTGGCGGTATCGTACAGGTAGAAGTACCCTCCGCAGTACGCCGCGCCCACCACGTACCGGCCTTGCGCGGCCAGGGCACAAAAGTTGCCCCCGCCGATGCGGGCGATGGGGCCCCAGTCTTGCAGGGCGTCCGTCGCGGGGTCATAGGCGAAGAAGTGCATCGGGTGACACGACGAGCCGTACACTTTTCCGTCGGGCCCGGCCACCAGGGAGGTGATCGAGGCGCCCTCTGATTTGTAGTCCAAGCTCAGGCTGGTGACCTGCTTGGTCTGCGGGTCTTCGACCTCCAGCCGGCGCTCCGGCAGGTTGTAGTGGCGCAGCTTGCGCCCGTCGGGGAACGTGCCGGCCTTGTTACCCCAGCCGATGGCCCCGCTGGGAGCATGCGGCCCTGCCTCGTCCTGCTTGATCGCCGTAGCCCGGCCCTCGAACATGCGGTACCACTGGTCGCCGGCCCGGCCGTACGCCTTGCCGTCGGTCCCCGCGTACACGTACCCCGTGCCCAGCTTGCGGTCCGCTTCCGGGACGATCTGGCGGCGCTCGCCGGTCTTCGGGTTGTAGGCGACGATGTTGCACCGGGCGGTGCCGATACCGCAATAGGCCCATCCCGCCGAGTCGAAGGCCAGGTACGAGAAGTAATGCTCCTGCGGGTCCATCGGCCCGTAGTCGGCCATCTTCTTCGTCCGGGGATCGAAGGAGACCAGGTGGCAATGCGGATGGCTTCCGGCGTAGATGAGACCATCGGGTCCATCGGCGAAGGCAGAGCCGGTGTAGCACGATTCGGAGGGCGCAGGGACGCCGTGGAAGGTCCACCGGCGTGAGTTGGGATCGAACTCGAGCAGCGTCTTGCCGGCACAAGTGTAAAACCGCCCGTTCCGGCTGAGCAGCGAGGCGTAGGGCGGCGAGTTGGGCACACCCTCGGGGTAGTAGTACTGCTGCGTTTGCTTGGTATCTATGTCCGTCACCAGGATCCAGCCCCTGGGGCTGCGGTCCAGGCTGCAGGCGATCACCAGGCAGGCGCCCTGGTTATCCTGCAGCGTGACGACGCCGCGGCTCTCGGCCACTGGGGCTGCGACGCCGTGGTCCGTGAAGCCGTTCTGCGCCGCCGACGTGGGCAACAAAATCACCACACTTATGAGCATCGCGATCTTCATCAGTGTGCGTCCTCTCTACTGCTCCGGCCGGCCGCGAACGTCGAGCAGCCAGCGCGGCCGCTTGATGAACGGCCCGCCCTGGAAGGTTTGCTCGATGCGTTCCGTGCGCTCCAGGTGGTCCATGCAACTGCGAATGCAGCCCCGAGCCGCACAGAGACCGTAGCTGCCGCCGATGCCCCATTTTTGGAGCATGGCGTGTCCCTCGACGATCTTCCCCGACGGAAACTGCTCCGTTGGCCGCCAGCTCCCGGTCGAGAGGGTCCAGCAGAGCTTGTATGCTTCCTCTTCCGAGCAGTCCTGCTGTGCGACGTCGAAGTTGAGGCCCGGGCAATCTTTGGCCAGGAAGGGCGAGACGCGCTTGTCCAGGCCGTGATAGCTCAGTGCACACTTGCCCATGTCCACGTCGCCCCACTCGTACTTCTGGCCGTCTATCTCGATTTGGACCGTCTTGCCCTGGTTAACCTGCGGGATGGCTCCGCACGGACAGCCGTTGACGCAGGACATACAGCGGTCGCAGATGGTGCCCGGCTCGACGAGCGGGTCGGGCTCCAGGGGAGCGTCGGTAATGATCATGCCCAGTCGCTGGCGGGGCCCGAACTGCTTGGTGAGGAACACCTTGGCCCAGCCGATCTCGCCCAGGCCGGCGGCCATCGCGGCAATGCGCATCTGGATCTGGACATCGGGCGCGACCACGCCGTCGCGCAAGGGCTCGCGGGGCGGCTGGCTCTCGGGCACGCCGGGGTAATAGGGCGCCGCCTCCCAGCCCTGGTCCTCGATGAAGCACGCCAGCTCGTAGGTCGGCAAGGGCCGGAACAGACTGTTGAGCAGGCCGTGATAGCCGAAGTACGTGTAGCTGACCCAGTTCGTTCCTTCCTCGACGCCCCGCAGCGTGCCCCGCGGAATGCGCCGGGCCACCACAATCACCGATCGGGCCTCGGGGAAGATATTAGCGGGATTCATGCGCGGCGGCGCGTTGGCGAACCGCTCGATGTTTGCCACGCCGACCAGGTCCAGCCCGCACGACAGCCCGAAGTCCTTCAGCCGGTCCTTGGTCAGCATTGCTCATCCTCCGCTGCGCCGGCGGCAATGCGCCGGCCGATCTCATCCAGGGCCCAGGAGGGCTTCTTCCGGAAGGGGTTGTGGAAGGCGGTCGCCAGCTTTCCGGTCTGCTCCAGGTGGTCCAGGCAACTGCGGACGCACAGAGCCGCCAGGCGGTCGGGCTCGCCGGCGGAATGGTACATGTTCGGCTTGGCGCCGTTGCGGCACTGGCGGCAGCGAGCGAAGTCAACAGTCCCGACGGTCATCCGCTTGCCGCAGATGTCGAGCACGGTCTGGTCGGTGGTGCTGATGGCACCTAGCGGACAGCACTGGGCGCACTCGAAGCACTGATCGCACAGCGAACCCTCGAACAGCGGATCCGGCGGCAGCTCGGCATCAGTGAGAATCAACTGCAGCCGCTGTCGCGGGCCGAACCGGGGCGTGAGCAGCACGCCGCAGTAGCCGATCTCGCCCAGGCCGGCGCGAACGGCTGCG
>JALGUG010000100.1 GCA_029820995.1 Candidatus Zipacnadia bacterium | reverse complement strand
GGGTCTCACCGTTGACGAAGCTCAGCCCCAGTTCGCTTTGCCAGTCATCATCGGCTCGTCCTTCCAGGACCAAGACCTCGACCTGGATCTGCGGCGGCGGGCGATCGACTCGGCGGAGGTCCCGTTCGATCTTGGCAGCGAGGTGTGGCGCGGCCGTCACGACGAGGCGGCTGTTAGTGTCGTCAACGTAGACGTACTTGTCGAGGAAATTGGGGAGCATCGCCGCGGCCTCGGTGGCGGTGGAGTTGAGCACGGGCAAGGAGTGGGTCCGGCCCAGCTCATAGCCGGAGGTGCGGGCGGTGAGCGTGTCCCGGACGACGTAACCCCCGCCGCGGCGCACCACGGCGACGCCCCAGGCGTCGGCGATTAGTCGGAGGAGCCGCTCCAGCGGCAGGAAGGGCAGGACGGCGCTGCCGAAGCGCTGCACATCGCCGCCGACCACAATGGGCGTATCAGTCACCCGGCCGATCATCTCCAGCAACTCGCGCAAGGTGACGTTGACGCCGGTTACCTTCACCCCGCCATCGCGGGCGACGACCTCGAGGCGGCCGGCGGGGATTTCCTTCACAGCCTGCTCCCGGCCCACGGCGAGCGGGGACCGGTCGGAGGTGACCCAGATGTCCACGCTGCGCTGGTCGCGAGACAACTGAAGATCCACTTGGACCTTGTCGGGTCGGCGCTGGGCCCCCGTCCGCAGGCCGGGTATGCGAACCCGGCGGATCTCGCCCGGGCGATAGAGCACGACTGCAACGTCCAGGCCAATGCCCCGGGTGGCTTCGGAGGGCACGGTCATCTCCAGGTGGCTGACGGGATATTTCCCGACGTCAATGTAATTGCCGACTTTCGTGCGCGCGTTGGTCAGACGGAACAGGAATCGGCGAACGGGGAGGCGACGCCACTGATCCTTGGCGTACTCCTCCCAGTACAGGCGCCAATCACCCCGGGGGCGCAGGACGCCGTCCGCGCGGAGGGTGATCTTGACCGCGTTGCTGAGCTGCCGGACGCGGACACTGGTGACGTGGCAGTACGTCTCATTCTGCGCGAGGGCGGGCGCAGCGAGCGCAGTCGTTAGCAGTAGGATAGGTAGCGGGCGGATCACGGTTCTGCTTGCTCCCGTTTGGTCGGCGCCTGTTCCGGCAGGAAGCGAGCTTTCAAGCGCTGCTCCTCCTCGTCGGGAAGATGTCCGGTTTGCGATAGGGTACGCGGCGTAATGAAGATGGCCAGCTCGGTGTTGATCTCCTCCAGATGCTTGGAGCGGAACAGAGGGCCAATGAGGGGGATCTTGTCAAGGACGGGGATGCGCCCCCGGGTCTGGCGGACCTCGTGCTGAGACAGGCCGCCGATGATGATGGTCTCGCCGTCGCGGACGTGGACCACCGTCTTGGCGCGGCGGCTGGTCCTGTCGGGAAGGCCGGTCTTGGGGTCCGGAGCAGTGAGTGTGCTGACCTCGGGCGCGATCTCGGCGATGATCTCGCCCTCGCCGCCGGTGTAGGGCGTCATCTCCAGACTGACACCGGCGTCAATGGAGTTGGCCTGCTCCTCGTCCGGCATGGTGACCGGGGTGCTCAGGAATTGCTGCACCCCAATGAAGATGCTGGCCTTCTGCCCGCTGACGGTGGCAATGCGCGGCGCGGCTCGAACCCGGGCCCGCCCCTTGGTGATCAGCGCCTTTAGGTTGATGAAGAAGTCCTGGGTCAGGCCGGTGATCGTCTGAAAGGTGAGCTGGCCGAGCAGCGAGTCCAGTGTGCCGGCGTTGTCGGCGTTGGACAGGCCGAGAGCGGCCGCGAACTCGTCGCGGGTCATGTTGGTGAACTCCACGACCAAGACCTCAATCATGATCTGGGCCGCAGGGATGTCGAACTGGGCAATGTCCTGGCGAAATTTTCTGAGCACCGCCGGTGGGGCGGAGAGGATCACGGTGTTCTGGCGGGGGTTGGTCTTCACGTGGTCCTGGAGAAACACGGGCAGGAGGGACTTGGCGTTGGGGGCTTCCACGTAGCGGGTGGTGATGCAGTCAATGTCGCTGAGCAAATATGAGGACGGGTTCTTGGGGATCCCCTCACTGACCATCCAGATGCCGGCGACCTGCGAACAGGCGAACCCGTTGGCGTCGGCAATGTGCGCGAGGATGTCTTCGGGGGCCATGTCGTTGATGCAGACAGTGATCTCGCGCCGGACCGTGTCGTCCACGATGATGTGGAAGCCGCAGGCCTCGGCCAGGGCTGTGAACACCTTGTGGGCGTCAACCTTTACGGCATACACGCTGGCGCGGCCGTTGGCGAAGTTGACCTCGACCTGGGCCTCTTCGTCGGCTTGTTCTTGCTCCCCCTCGTTCTGGCCCTGAGCCCCCTCGTCTGGTTTCTGGGCCTCGGTCTTGGTGTTGGCTCCCCTCTCTGCAGGCGCCGCCAGAGACGCCACACCGACTGCGAGGAGAGAGAAGGCCACGAGGAGCAGGGCTGCCAGCGGCATGTCCGGAGATCGGGACGTCATATTCACCCTCCCAGGAGCTCTGTCGCCGAGTGTGGCGACGTGGACAAGTGTCAGCGCTGCGGAGCTCGTTTCCCTCTTGACGCGCGAGCAGTGCTCCGCGAGTCTCGTGCGCCCACAAGGATACAACCAAACGGTGTCAAAAGTTCACCAGAAAGTGCGCCCGCGTTACGCAAGAGTGACGCGGCTCGCCCCGAGACAGATGCGGTATCACAGGGGGCTCGACAAGGACAAACCCATGTTCTGTATGCTTCGAGGCAATGCTGCCTGGAAGATGTAATATACACTGCATTGCGGCTCTGCTTAAGGACGCCTCAAGAACGTCAACGGTCACGGGCAAGAGCACATCCCGCGGCAGGCTTCGTGGCTGCCGCGGAACGCGCGCAGGCCCGGTACGGTTGCGGCGTACGACTAGACTTGCTGGAGAATCTGATTCACGGCGCGGAAACCGCGACGGGCGGCCTGGTACGGATCCATGTCGCGGAAGTCATCGCCGAATAGCTCGAGCGACACGAAGCCGTCATAGCCGATGGCCTTCATGTCGCGGAGCAGGTCGAGCACCCCGATGACACCCTCGCCGGGCAGCACGCGCATCGGATCGGTGAGCGCATTGACGTCGCCGGGCGGGGCGTCGTCGGCGTGGACGAAGTAGAGCAGGTCGCCGGGCATGGCCTGCAGGTCCTCGCGCTTTGACCCTCCAGTGTAGTAATGATAGAAGTCGAACATCACACCGACATTGGGCGCATTGGTCGTGCTGATCAGGTCCAGCGTTTGGCCCAGCGTGACGATGAAGTCGCGCCGGCCCTCGGCCGGGTACCGCAGCCCGATGAACTCCAGCGCCAGGCGAACCCCGTAATCGGCGGCAATGCCGGCCAGGAGGCGGAGGTTCTCGACGACGGTTCGGGTGGCGGCCGCAAGATCGGCCTCCGCGGTGCGGCTGGGGACCACGACCATGGCCAGCGGAGCACCAATGGTCTGGGCGAGCTTGAATTGCGGTAAGAGTCCGCGATAGGCCTGCTCCACGCCGGGACCCGTTTGAGTGAGGGAGGCCCGGACCATCCATTGGGCCGGCGCCACATGGTGCATCATGAACAGCTCCTGCACCTCGCTGTCGGAGCCCTCCTGGGCGAACTTCAAGGCCTCCTCCATGGAGAACTCCAGACCCTCGAACTTGGCCTCACTGGCGACCTTGACCAGCGTCTCCAGGTTAAGGCCTTGCTTGATAGTGAAGGGATTCAGACAGGATTTCATGCGTTGACTCCTTGGTTGGCATTTTGGTTGGCATTCGTCGGGCACCGTTGCATCGCCCAGGTGGGAAGAGTATAATGGATCCAAGGCGACATAAATGTTAGCACGGGAGGTGTGAGTACATGAGACGAGGCGGATTCACGCTGATTGAGCTACTGGTCGTCATCGCGATTATTGCGATACTGGCTGCCATCCTATTCCCGGTGTTCGCGAGAGCGCGCGAGAAGGCTAGGCAGACGAGTTGTCTGTCGAACGTCAAGCAGATCACCTTGGGACACATGATGTATGCCCAGGACTACGATGGGCTATTCACCTGGGCGGGCAGCAACTACAGCTATTGGCATCCCTCAATTCGCTGGCCGTCTCGCATCATGCCCTATGTGAAGAACAAGCAGATCTTCCTTTGTCCCAGCGCGCCTCATTACTTTGTGAGCGGCGATGATCCGAACCTGGGCGCTTGGACCGACGTGGGTCAGGACTACGCGATGAATGCCCGGTTCTGCTGTCGTGACCCGAACAGGTGGGCGACAACTCCCGGCGTACCGGCCATATCGGGCTACGGTGACCTGTGGCAACGAGATCCGGCCACATTTGGGCTTGTGTGCGACTCGAACGCGAACTACATGTATGGTCCGTGGATTTCGGACACGTATCCGCCCTACCGACACAATGAAGGCCTGAACGTGGGCTACTGCGACGGGCACGCGAAGTGGCACAGGAAGCGCCTCGATCGGAATCAGTGGTGGGGTGCTGTGCCCTGATTGCCATAAGCCGTTTTCGAGGCGTTGCCGGCCGCACGGCCTCCCCGGGCTTGTCGCTGATAGACAGGATGAGCTCGCGTTCTTTCTGCCGGCGCGAGGCGATTGTAGATTCTCCCCTTTCGAGCTGCCGTGCGCGGCGGCTAGTGCGCCTTCATTTTGACGGCGATCTCCTGTTCGGTGGGCAGTGCGGGGATCACGCCGATCTTGGTGGTGGTCAGTGCGCCGGCGACGTTGGCGTACTGCATGATGTCCCTGAGGCCGGCCTCATCTAAGGCACGGAGGGTTTTCAGCGGCCCATCCGTAGAGCGAATAAACCGAGAGAGCATCGCCGCGACGAAGCCGTCGCCGGCTCCCAGAGCGTCTACGGTGTCCACCCGGAGACCCTCGACGTGCCCGCGATAGCGACTGTTGTCAAAGTAGCAGCCCTTCTCGCCGCGCGTCACGACCACCAGCTCCACGCCCTTATCGAACAGGCGCTTGCTGCCCTCTTCGAGGCTGTCGGTGCCGGTGATGAACTGCCACTCCTCCTCGGCGAGCTTCGCCAGATGCGCCCGGCCCATCACGTGCCAGATCCACTGCTTGGCCTCCTCCGGCGAGTCCCAGAGCCCTAAACGCAGGTTGGGGTCGTAGGAGACGAAGGCGCCGGCATTGCGGGCGACGCTGACGGCATGGATCGTGGCGTCACGGGAGGGCGCCTGGCTGAGGCTGACGGAGCCGAAGTGGAAGACCGCGGCGGTGCTCAGGTACTGAGCGTCAATATCCTGGGGCTCCAGGAGGATGTCCGCACCGGGATGGCGGTAAAAGCAGATGTCCTTGTGGCCGTCGCTCCAGGAGGCGACGAAGGCGAGCGTCGTGCGGGCCTCCGGGGCGAGAATGGTGTGGGTTACGTCCACGCCCGCGTCGGCCATGGTGCGGCGGAGGAACCGGCCGAAGGGATCGTCGCCCACCTTGCCGATGAACCCCGCCGGGAGGCCCAGCTTCGCCAGGCCGGCGGCGACATTGGCCGGGGCGCCACCCGGGGCGCGCACGAAACCGGGCGCCTCCTCCAGGCCGACGTCGGTGGCGGACGCAACGAAGTCAATGAGCAGTTCACCCAGAGTAATCGCCTGGGGCATGGGACCCTCCCGGCAGCGTGCCAAGCGGGAGTCTCTTCTCCCCGAGGGTCGGCAGCACCTCCAGGCGCGGGGTCTGCGAGGGAATGGCGAGTCAAGAAGCGAACTGTGCGGCAGGGGTGAGATCATGGAATGGCGATGGATTGCGCTGGGCAGTCTGGCTTGCTTGGGCGGCATGACGTGGGCAGCGCCGCAGTGGCTGCGACAGGCGGACATCTGCACGGGCTACTATCGGTCGGCGATCACTGCCGAGCAGGCGGAGGAGGCGCTGGCTGCGTATCCGTTCGTGGTCTGGGGCAATCCCTGCCTGAACCAAGAGACGTGGCGGAGGCTGCAGGCGCAGGGCGTGAGGGCCCTGGCGTATGTCTCGTTGTACAAGGCACCGAGCGCGGACTCGCTGCACGAAGCGCCGAACTGGGACCGGGGCGATCCGTCGCGAGCGGAGACCGAAGTGAATCCCTTTTGGCGGGCGGTCAGCCTGGTGGAGCACCCGGAGTGGACGCTGATCGGACCCGAGGGGAAGATCAAGCGCAAGTTCAACGCAACCTACAACGCCTGGCCGCAAACCTGCACCAATGTGGCGGGCTATCGCGAGGCAGTGGTGCGGGGAGCGAGGGAGCTGATGGCGCTGGGGCTGGACGGGCTGTTCGTGGACAACGCCCATCCGGAGAAGCAGTGTTGGGGGCCGAAGTTCGGCAAGCACGAGCACCAATTCCCGGACCAGGACAATGAGGCGACATACTGCTCGCTACTGGAGGAAGTCGTCAAGGTGGTGCGGAGCTACGGCCGGGACAAGGCGGTGCTCATCAACGGCGGCGGGCTGTTGGGAAAGCACGACTTGCCGGTGGACGGCGCGATGTGGGAATCGTTCATCTGCAGCAGCGCGTGGCCCGACCGGCGGCCCGGCTGGGAGCAAGTGAAAAGGCGAGCAGCGAGGCTGCGCAGGCACCTGGAGGCAGGAAAGGTGTGGATCGCGCTGAGCTATCTGGGGCACACGGGGTACAACCCGGTCGAGGATGCCTTTTGGTGCTGTGCTGCGGCGCGGGCCTGCGGGTTCATCTGGGCGGACTGGGGGACGACGAACGGACGGCTGTCGCAGATTCTGCGGCACGTGCGGCTGGGGCTGCCGAGGAGCGAGATTGAGAGCACCGAGGGCGTGGACTATCGCGTGTTCGAGCAGGGCATCGTGGCGATTAACGCCGCGGAGAAGGCAGTCACGGCGTCGCTGCCGGCGCCGCCGGGGGTGAGCGCCCTGCTGGATGTGCGGGTGCGCAAGGACTGCCCCGTCCAGGGCGGGCGCTTCGAGGCGCAGATACCGGCGGAGAGCGGCCGGGTCTACGTGCCGGCGGAGCAGTTGAGGAACGCGCCGTGGGAGCGCTATCTGGCTCAAGAGCAGGAATGGCAAAAGCAGGAGGCAGCGCGGCTGGCGAAGATCCAGCCGAAATACGAGCCGGCTCCGGTGACGACGGAGCTGAAGGACGAGGATTTCAAGCAGATCGCGGAAGCGGAGCTACGGTTGGATGTGTTCGGCACGAATAGCGGGAAGTACGCGGGCAAGAGGGTACTGCTGAACGGGGAGGCCATCGGCGAGCTGCCCGAGACGGATCGGGATGAATGGGTGAAGGACCTGAGGATCAAGGTGCCGGCGAGGTTGGTGCGGCGGGAGAACCGGCTCGAGATCCGGAACGAGACCAACGACTGCTTCAACGTCAATCGAGTGTACCTGTGGATCAAGCTGCAGGATGGACGGGAAGCGGCGACCGGGAGGGATGTGACCGGGTACACGAGCGCGCCGAAGTGGAGGAAGGGCCGGGGCCTCGCGGCGCCGCGCGTCAAAGGGCTGCCGCTGCCGGAGATGAGGCTGAGGTTCGGGGCCCCGTAGCAGGTGGGCGTGCCGGCCGGATAGCTCGTCTCGCCCTTCCGCTGGGGCCCAGAGGGGGTTTCATAACCTCAAGGACCAACGAGAATCGCGCCTGAAGGGGCTCCTACACGGGTCATAAGACGGTTGCTCGTATTCGGGCTGTCCTCACACGTGTGGCGAGGTCGCATACACCGTCTCAGAGCTGGGCCTCGATCTGGACGGGGATAGCGTTGTCCGCGACCAGTGTGATGCGGACTCTGCCGCTGACCGGTGGGCCGCCGGCGGGTATCTCGATCTGCCAGATGAACTGCTTGGCGGCTCGTGGAGGGATCTCTCGCAGGACGAGGGTGGGCCGCCCGCGGAGCTTGACCCCGGTCGGCAGCTCGACAGTGGCGCGGACGTTCCGGGCGGTCTCACCGCCGACGTTACTCACGGTGCAGGTGATGTAGGAAGCGCGCTCGGCCCTCTCGCCCTGCTCCAGCCTCAGCTTGGTGACTTCGAGCTCGGCGGGGCCCTGCGGCTCGCGGGCCAGGCGGACGAACTCGAGCTCGAAGTGCGCGCCGGCGAGACAGAGGGGCTCGAGGGTGAGGAGAATCGTCTTGCCGCGCCAGTCGGGATGGCGGCTGAGGTCGAGGTTGTACGTGTGGAACTGGTCGTCGCCCTTGACGCGGAACTCCTGCTTTCGCAGGCCATCGCGGCCATCAGCCACCCAGCCGAGAGAGGCGCGGCCGCTCTCGCTGGCCCTGAGACGGATGGCGGCCCAGGGGTAGGCTTTGGCCCAGGCGGAGAGCGTGGGGCTGACCAAGAGGGGCTGAGCCGTGGAGGTGCGGCCCGAAAAGCCGGCCGGCCCGGTGGCGGTGCGGTCTACGCCGCCCAGGGCGCGCCAGCCCAGAGCGGCGGCTCGCTCGGCGAAGTTCCACCAGGGCTCCGGGGCGGAAGGCAGCTCCAGCTCGACGATGCGAACCCAGTCAATGGCGAGCGCCGTGGCTTCAGGCGGCGTGAAGATCAGGCGGCGAACGTCGGGCGCGCCGTGCCAGAACGGGAGCACGCGGTATTCGTGATAGCGGCGGTCGGCCACGATCACGAAGGGCGCGCCGGAGATATTGCGACGTCCGGGGAGTGGTGGACCGGCGCGGGGCGTGGATTCCCAGCGGAAGGAGGCGATGCCGCCGGCGGTGGCGCGCAGGCGGACCTCGATGTACTGCAGCAGAGCGGGCCGCAGGTTGAAGAGGGGCGACTTCACCTCCTCGCCGGCCTGACGGGTCACCAGAAGCAGGGCGCCATCGGCGGCCGCGAACTCGGACAGGCCCGGTGCTTCCCAGCCCTCGGTGTTTCCGGTCTCCGCGAAATCCCACTGGACCAGCGTGCGTGGCGCGGGCTGTTGACAAGAGGCGGGGACTGCACTTAGTATGGCGACCACGCCGGCGGCCACGAGACGGGTTGCCGGCGTGACGAGTATTCGGTTGAGGGGCAGACAGTTCATGGCCAAGCAGGTGCTGGTCGCAGTGGCCGGCTTTGTGATGGGCACGATCTCATTCCTGGGCTACGGCGGCATCGTGGTGCTGATGGCAATCGAGAGCGCGTGTATCCCACTGCCTTCCGAGATCATTATGCCGTTTTCGGGCTACCTAATCAAGGAAGGCCGCCTGGATATCGGACCGCTGGGACATCACGGCGAGCTGATTGTGGCCGGTTTGATGGGAGCGCTCGGCTGTCTGCTGGGATCGCTGCTGGCGTACTACATCGGCTATGTAGGGGGGCGGCCGCTGGTGGCGCGCTATGGGCGGTACGTGCTGATGACTCAGCACGATCTTGACCTGGCCGACCGGTGGTTCGACAAGTACGGCGACTGGGCGATCTTTTTCTCGCGGCTGATGCCGATCGTGCGGACGTTCATCTCCCTCCCCGCCGGGATTGCGCGGATGCGCTTCTGGCACTTCTGCGCCTACACGTTGGTGGGGTCCTTTCCGTGGTGCCTGGGGCTGGCGTACCTGGGCTGGTGGTTTGGGAAGGTGTGGGAGAACGAGGAGATTCACAAGTACTTTCACGGCGCGGACACCGTGATCCTGATCGCCTGCGTGCTGGTCGCGGTCTGGTGGGTGCGCAGCCGCTTGAAGGGACGCATCAGGGTGCAAGAGGCTGCAGAGACCGCGGACGAGGCAGACGATGTCGCGCCTAAGTGATCGCGGCCCAATTCTCTGCCGCGCCCTGCTGATTGACCTCGACGGGACGCTGTATCCGGCGGACCATCCCATTGTCGCGCACGTGGACGAGCTGATGAATCGGTATGTCCAGAGCAAGTTGGGCCTGGACCCCGAGCGCGCGGACTTTCTGCGCGTATCGTATACGCAGCAGTACGGCACGCTCGCCCGGGGACTGCAGGAGCGGCACGACCTCGATCCGCTGGAGGCCTACGAGGTGTGCTGCAACCACATTGACGCCAGAGGGTTCTTGCAGCCGGACCCGGCTGCTCGCGCGGCGCTGGCCGGCTTGCCGCACCGGAAGGTGCTGTTCAGCAATGCCACGAGGCCGTATTGCGAGCGAGTTCTGGAGGCGCTGGGTCTGACGGGCGCCTTCGAGGCGCTGTTCACGATGGAGTCCAGCGGCTATCGGGGCAAGCCCGATCCGGAGACCTTTCGGGCGGCGGCCGAGCTGGCGGGACACAAGCCGCCGGAGATCGCGGTGGTGGATGATTCGCCGGGGAACGTCCGGGCGGCGCGGGCGCTGGGGTTTCGCACGGTGCTGGTCGGCAGCGGGGATGCGGAGCACGCCGAGCGGACTATTCGCGCCATCGCCGATCTGCCTGATGCCGTCGCCTTCGGCTGAACACGTCGTCGGGTTCGTCCAGCGAATCTCGCGGCGGCTGCTCCTCGTATGATGGTGGTTCCTCTTCTTCGCGGCGCCGACGGCGCTTTCCCAGGAAGTAGGCCGCAATGACCAGTAGGGCCATCGCAAAGAACACGGCGAGGTTGAGGTCCAGGCGCGCGCCGCGAGGGACGTACACCGTGCGCAGGGTCCGGCGCCACTGCTGCTCGGCCGTGGGGAGGTCTACGTGCCAGGTGCGGCGGACCGCGCGATTGAGGCTGCCGGTGGCCTGGAACTCGTCCAGGATTCTGGGCAGATCGGTGGCCGGATCGTGCTCAGCCAGGAACTTGACCAGGGCGTAGCTCTCGGCGTAGGCGAGCGTGGCCTTCTCCGGGTGGGAGGGGAAGTGGGCCTGGAGCTGAGCAATGCCGAGGATCTCACCCCGAATGGTCGCCTCGGCCAGGAGGCGTTCTTCCTCCGGCTGCCAGTCGCCGGAGACGTATTTGGCGATGCCCTCGTCGAACCAGCGGGGGACCTGCACGCCGGCTGCGGCCATGCGGAGGCCCAGGAAGACGTGGCAGAGCTCGTGGACGAGCACGCGTTTGAGCCGTTCGCGTCCGACGCGGGCCTTCAAGAGCAGGCGCGGTTGGCCGGAGAAGGCCAGCCCCTGGACCCACATCCCCATACGGCCGCCGGCTTCGCGCTCGAACTCGCGGTGATTGGTGCAGAGGATGATGACGATCTTCCGGCGGGGCTCGTACCCCAGCTCATCGGCGAGCCGGAAGAAGGATTGCTCGGCCATGTTGCGGACGGCGAGTGCCGATTCGGCATCGCGCGGCTGGTAGCGGACGACGAAATGGGGGGAGGCGAGCTCGCGCTGGTCAGCGGCCAGGGGGAGGGCGAAGGCAAGGCAGAGGAGGAGAGGGAGGGCCTCACCCGGGGCGCCTCTGCTGAGGCGAAGGGGAGAAGGCGTCGCGCATGAATGCGCTCGTACAGTGGACATGCGTCCATCCTAGCCGGGCATCAGGTAGTGGCCGTGGGTGCCGGTGAGGGCGTCCACGATGAGCCAGACGACCATCATCACAATATCACCAAAGGCGATGCCGAGGAAGATGGGGATGAGATTTCGCACGCCCTTGGGGCCCCCGTAGCGCAGAATAACCGATTTCGCGACCCAGCCCAGGAAGATGGAGAACCACAGTTGGCTCATCGGATAGGTCTGGCTCATGATGAAGCCGACCGGGTGGACCGGGAACCACGCGACACGCTGGCGGATGTAGAACAGCAGCAGGAGGAAGCCGGCGCCGCCGGAGAGCCAGGAGAGGGCCTGCCAGCGGACCTCCTGGGGATTCTGCAAGTAGCTCGCCAACAGGCGGAAGCCGCCGGGGCCGGCGCCCTGGATGAACCAGGGGTTGCACTTGAGGCCACTGTAGGTGTAGACGAGCAGGAGGATGACGTAATAGCAGATGACCGTCGCGATCAGGATGGTGAGGCTGGTGACCCAGGCGATGGTGCGACGGTTCATGCCGGTGAGGTCGGCGATCTTGAAGCTCTGGCTGAAACTGGGCATGACGAAGGCGCGCATGTCGAACATGTAGCTGCGCTCGAGGAAGATGCCGATGGTGAGGCTGGAAGCGCCGATGCTGCGCTGGCCGGCGAAGATGCTGAGCAGCTCGACGCCGGAGAGAGTGGACTGCACGAAGAGCAGGCCGGCCTCGGCGACGACTTTGGTGAGCGCGATGGCCAGGACCACGTAGACGAGCGATTGTCCGGCGGCAAACCACCACTTCTGGCCGGCGAACATGCCCCACATGACCATGACGCCCAGGCTGACGATCAGGCCCCAGGCGCAGAAGGCGTATGGCAGAGCCTCGTTCTTCGGCTCGGGCTCGCCGCGCCCGCGGAGGCGCTGCCAGACGTGGGCGAGATGCCCCCGCGCGACCCAGAGGGCGTAGCCGACATAGGCCAGGTAGCCGCCCACGGGCTGCAAGCCCAGCCACTGGGGCCGGCCCCAGGCGGTGCGGAAGCTGGCGCCGTGGTAGCCGACGGCCGCGGCGACGACAAGCTGGGCTTTGTTGAGCCAGTAGAACAGCCAGAGCGAGAGGGAGACTTCGGTGCGCAGCAGGACGGTGGTGCCGACCACCGCGGGCCAGATGCGGCCGGGGATCCAGCCGACAGCACGCCAGGGGTGGCCCCAGGCCCAGGGCCTGAAGTTGTACTGCATGGCGATGGCCGGCCACTGGGGATAGTAGAAGTGCATGCCGTTCATGAAGGCCAGGAAGACGGCAACCGCGAAGCCAATCCACATGCCCGAGTTGCGATAGAAGGAGCCGCGGGCAAAGGGCTGGTACGGAGATTCGGTCATGCGCATGGGTAGCTCGACCAGCGGGAACGAGATTTTCTCACGATCGTTCCACTGGGAGCGAAAGAGCACTGCGAGGAAGAGGACGAGGGCATAGACTGCCGCCGAATACACGGACCAGGCCAAGAGCGGCTTCAGCCAGGCGCCCCAGGGGATGGGCTGACCGCGCCGGAGGCCCTCGAAGAAGCCCAGGACGGCGCCGCGGCCGGAGGGGGCGAACCAGGCGGGGATGTAATCGAAGAAGAGGTGCTGCCAGTCGTTGGCGGGATTGGCGTAATAGTACGGCGTGATGGCCACGGGGATGAAGACGTTCTCGGCGCCGTGCCCGGGGGTGAGCGTGCTGAACAGCAACATGCAGTAGATCATCAGGAGCTCGACCCGCGAGAGCGGAGCACGGCGGGAGATGAGGCGGAGCAGCGGGTTGACGACAAGCACCAGCACCAGCAGGACGAAGACGGCTCCGGGCGGCAAATGACAGGAGCCGAGGAACGTATCGCTCATGAACACGTCCACATAAGGGACGATAAGGGAGAAGACGACCGACAGGGCCAGGCCGATCAGGATGCTGCGCAGCGTGATGCGGTCCCGCACTTGGGTGGCGGCGGGCGAGGGCAAAGCTGTGGCCACGTCGGATTCCTCGTCGCACGGCCGGAATCAGGGCGACGAAGGCGATTTCCTCAGGCGGTGGGTGATGCCCTGCGAGGAGATAGAGCCAGCCACGGCTTTGCGGGCGGAGAGGGAGAACGACGGCCGGCGACTGCGCGGACAGTGCAAAGTGGGCCGGATGGGGCCGCTGGGTCTCGCGGCGCGAGCCGCTTGTCCCCGTCCGGCCCCTCCTCGGCGCTTTCGATGCGCTCCACGCGAACCGTCGTAGTAGTGCTAGTCGAGAGGCGAGAACATGTCCTTGCCGACGCCGCACTCGGGGCAGACCCAGTCATCCGGTAGGTCCTGGAAGGCCGTGCCGGGCGCGATGTCAGCGTCCGGGTCGCCCTTGGCAGGGTCGTAGATGTAACCGCAGGCGTCGCATTCGTACTTCTTCATGTGTGGTTCACTCCATTTGTGGTTTGGCACCGGCGCTCCGACGCGCTTTCAAATCCCCGTGGAGAGGCTTGCAGCCCAGCGTCCCTGCACTGGACGCTGTCAGCAAGCTACTGAGCGTCGCACGAGAGCGAATCTGTGCGACTTCAGCGCATCCCTTGGAAGCGTGCGGCGGCAGCCTCCGCTCAGTCCGTCCTGGCCTTGTGCGCAATCTCGCTTCAGGCAGGCAGGTGTGAGCTCAGGAGGGCAATGTGCTTCATTTCCTCCCGAATGATATCGTCAACGCGGCCCTGCCCGAGCTTCTCGGGAATCAGGTTCTTGAGGCCCAGGTAAAAGACGATGGAGTCTTTTTCCAGGCCGATCGCGATCTGGAGGATGTCCTCCACGGCCTCCTGCCCCGTCAGGCGTTCGCCGGGGTCGGCCTGTACATCGAACACACGCCGATTCGCCATGGCCTGTAGATAGAGGGCGCCCTGGTCGTCGGGATCAAAGACAGTCGGCTGCCGGGCTTCCGGGGGCAGCTCGGCCCGCATGGCGGCGAACGTCGTCTCGTGGTCGTCCTCCATGGCGGCCAGGTTTAACAGCAGGTCGCGGTTCTCAGGCTGCTTGATCGAATTTGCCGCCTTGCGGTAGAACTTGGCACCGTTCCGTTCGATTTGCTCCGCCATCTGAAGGATCTCGTCGGCATTGAAGCTAATGGCCATTTTGTCCCCTCTCTCACCGTCTCACTGCCGGTAGTTGCTGGTGCTACGCTCCGGGTGTTCGCGCGCCGAGCTCGCGGTCCATCATGAACAGGCCCTGAGGCGCATCGCCGACGAGCTTGAGCTTCTCGACGACCGCGCTCGCGGAGGCCTCTTCTTCGATCTGCTCGGTCACGAACCACTGCAAGAAGATCTGGGTGGCGTGGTCTTTCTCGTCAACGGCGAGGCTGACGAGGTCGTTGATCAGACCGGTGACCTTCTGCTCGTGCTCGTAGGCAGCCTGAAAGGCGGCCAGCGGCGAGTCCCACTCGGAGGGCGGAGCCTCGATGGCGTCGAGAATCACACGGCCTTCGCGCTCGTTCACGTAGGCGTACATCTTCAAGGCGTGCTCGAGCTCTTCCTGCGCCTGCACGCGCATCCAATTGGCGAAGCCGGGCAGGTTGGTTGACTCAAAGTGGGCCGACATGGCCAGGTACAGATAGCCCGAGTACAGTTCGGCGTTAATCTGCTTGTTCAAGGCTTGTTCCATCTTCTGTGCGATCATAGTTATCACGCCCTCCAGAGACCGTGCAGATTGCAGTACTCTCGGGCTGAGACCTCCGCCGCGTCAAGGGCAAAGGTGGCCTCGGGTTTCTCGCCCGGGTTCAGGAACTGGCGATAGGCCTTACCGTCGGCGATCAACTCGATCCACTCGATGTAGTGCTTGTCCTCCATTGGGTGAGCGACGCTTCCGACCGTGACCTTGATGCCGGCGTCGGTCTTCTCGATCACCGGCACGTGCTTTTCCTTGGCGGCATCCACGGTGTTCTCCGTGAGCAGTTGCATGGGCTGATTGCAGCAGACTAGCTCCCCGGCGCCCCCGTGCAAGACCTCGACGATGTTCCCGCACACTTCACACTTGTAAACCTCTAACCTGTTCGCCATCGCCCTCTCTCCTTTCTGA
>JALGUG010000402.1 GCA_029820995.1 Candidatus Zipacnadia bacterium | reverse complement strand
CAGACCGCCGGGACGGTGGCAGTCCGCGTGCACGGCAAGGGCAATGTGGGCGCCAAGCCCCGGACCGAGGCGGTCGCCGAGCTTCTGGAGAAGATTCGGACTCGTTCAGGCTGATCCGGCGGCGGGAGGCCGGAGCGTAGCGGAGGCCGACCGGAGTCCCTCGCCCCCAAGCTGCGCCGCCGCGCCGCCTCTCAAACCAGTCGTGGCGGGATCCGCCCGGTTGCGCCGTCTGGCCGAAGCAGGCTCGGCCCGGCGTCGTCTTGCTCCTGGCAGCGGTTCCAGATCCGCCTGAGCCGATAGCACACGCTCAACAGCTCGCCGGCTTGCGCCAGCGTCAGTTGTTTGCGCTTCGCCCCGTCTATGATTTTGAGCGGTTCTCGTTCCGGTTGGCGCATCCTCGATTTACCCATGGAGGGCGGATTGCCCCCACAACCCGCCCCTCCAAGGGGACATTCTTATCGAGTTTCCAGAGGGACATCTTCACGGAGTCGCGACACGAGGGAATCTAAAGCTTGATCGTCTTTCGCCGAAACCAAACACTCGAGCGAAGTGTCCGAGCCCGTTTCCATACTTGCTGCCGTCATGGCGCCGAGTTTTGTCGCTGGCGTGCTCGGGAGAATGGTGGAAGGCGCCGGCTACGAGCTCGTCAAGAAGCACGGCGCGAAGCTAATCGAGCACTTTCGAACCCTGACAGCCTCCGGAGCGCCGGCCGATGGCCAACACCTCTTCCGGGCTCTGTGGACCGCCCAGGAAAACGCGTTTGTCCTGTGCTGCGAGAACGTTCTGCTGCGGGAGAAGCGTATTCGTCCCGGCGGCCTGGCAATCCCGAACGAGCTGACCGACTGGGATGCCTGGGCGAGCACTTGGGGAGGCAATGATCCCGAGCTGAAACTTCTACTGAAGTTGCGCGCCGATGCCATCAAGCGGGCCCAACGATTCAAGAAGCTCTCCTGGAAAGCCCTCCGGAAGGAAACCACCGCGGCCCTCGACGAGCTTCTGAACTTTCTCAAGGAGGACCCGGCTTCCCCGGATTCGCCGCTCAACCGATTGGAGGCCCATGCCACCGACCTCCTGCTTGCCAGGCTGCAGCATGTGCTGAAGGGCAAGGGTGGCGTACCGGAGTGCCTTGAGACCGAGTTGCGGCAGAACTGGTTCGCCTGTCTTCGCGTCTCCTTCCGCGAAGTCCTGATCAAGAATCCCAGTGCCAAGGCCGCCTTCGACCTCCACATGTGGAGCCAGCTCGACGACGTGCCGTGCCAACTGGATGAAGCGCTCTCTCGAATCGAGCGGATGGATTGGACGCTGAATCAGGTGGCTCAAAACGTCCGGTGGTTAGTCGATGCTGTTGAAACCGTAGCGGCGGGACTGAACCAACAATACAAGCAAATCGACGACTACATCCAGGCCCTTCGGGAGGCCGTCGAGCGGAACCAGGAGGTGACGCTGGCTGAGAGTCAGTTCACGAAACTCTGCCATGAACTGAAGGCCACCTTGGCCGACGCCATCGCTCCTTTGCGGATTCGGCCTTTCGAAGCTGCGGCCGGGCCAACACGAGACATTGAATTGGTCCAGGCCAAGTTCCTGGTCACGGAATCAGTGGGGCGCGAGGCGGAGTTGGCGGCGCTGCGAACATGGCTGCTGGAGGCATCGCCGATTTCCGTGCGTCTTGTTTTGGCGCCGGCAGGGACGGGTAAGACTCGCCTGGCCGTTGAATTGTTGCGGCACGTCCAGCAGAACCATCCGGATTGGGAGGCGGGCTTCATTGCCCGGGAGCCGCTCGCGGAGCTGACCGCCCAACAGGCCGAGAAATGGACCTGGAACCGGCCGCGTCTGGTGGTGATCGACTATGCCCGCGAAGCAGTCGGGGGACTGGACAATTTGCTGACCGCCCTCTCCAGAGCTCAACTCCCGAATCCTTGTCCTCCGTTACGCCTGCTGCTGCTTGACCGCGGCGAGCCAGACCCGAAGACGGGGCAAATCAAGCCGCCCAGCTGGCTGCAAGAGCTCTTGCAACGCCCCGGCAGTTCTTCCGGTGGGCGGAGCATCCAGAGTTTCTTCACGGCCGCCGCGCCCACAGTGCTGGCGCCCCTCGGCGGACTATGTCACCGCAGGCAGATTTTCGAACAAACGCTCCGCAAAGCATGCGAAATTCGAGGGAAAACGGTTCTCCCCTCGATGCCCGCCGATGCGGACAGACTTCTTGGCGAAGACATCTTCGCCAATCCCCTCAACGTGATGATGGCGGCGGTGGCGGCTGCTGACGAAGGGATCCAGCCCGCTCTCAAACGCAATCAGCGCCAGCTTGCCTGGCAGTTGGCCCTGCGCGAGCGCCACCACCTGGACAACGCGGTGGGCGACCAGGGAGGCGGCAACGGACCTGTCCTGATCCGTCATCTTGCTGCGGTGGCTACCCTGGCCGGCGGGATTCCGGTAAAGCGAGTCGAGTCCGTGGTTGGCCGTTGCCTTAAGGAACTGAACCGTCCCTGGCCCCACGGCGCTGCAAACTTCGCCGACAGACTTTGCTACGCCTTGCCCGGTGCCGGCGAGGGGAGTGTGGGCTACATCCAGCCGGATGTGGTCGGCGAAGCGTTCACCCTGATGTGCCTGGCCGACTGGCCGGAAGAAGAATCCGAACCGCCGAATGAGCCAGCGAAACGATGGCTGAATGCAGTAGCTCTGGCCGCGGAATTGAATCCGGCCTACACAGTGCACTTCCTCTTTCGGGCGAAGGCGGATTTCGGTCGGTACAAGGATGCGATGAAGCCGCTGCTCGCGGCCATCCAGCATCTCGGTGACTTGGCGCTTACTCGGAACTCCAAACTGCTTCTCCCCCTGCACCAGAGTATCGAGTCGGAATCAACCGCACTTGCTGAATGTGCGCTGAAGCTCGCCGAACGCCTTTACGGGGGTACGAAAGCATCCCTGGGTCCGAATCCGGACGACAAAGCCCTTGATGAACTCGCTCGGCGCGCCGGAAACTTCGGCCTGCGTTTAACCCAGGTGGGGAAACGCTCCGAAGCTGTGGAGCCCGCCTGGGAAGCCGTCAACATTTACCGGAAGTTGGTCTCCCGGAATCCCGATGCCTACCGACCGGC
>JALGUG010000401.1 GCA_029820995.1 Candidatus Zipacnadia bacterium | reverse complement strand
CACGCGGCCCCCTGTTCTGGGCGGCCCTGACGTTCATGGTCCTGGGGCTGGCCCGGCGCGTGGCGATCACCGTCTGGGAGATGGTGCGGGCGTACCGCCGCGCCGGGGACAAGGATATCCCCTCGCGCCAGGTGCTCGCTGCGACGCTGAAATGGCTGGTCCCGGTCGACCGATTGAGCAACCGGCCGCTCTTCAGCCTGACCACGGTGGTCTTCCACGTTTCGATCATCGTGGTGCCGCTGTTCCTGGCCGGGCACATCGCGCTTTGGAAGCCGGCCCTGGGCTTCGGCCTGCCGGCCTTGCCCAATTACCTGGCCACCGCGCTTACGGTGGCGGCTATCGTGGCGGCCTTGGCGCTGGTGGTCGAGCGGATCGCCTCGCCCGCCACCCGGGTGCTGAGCCGATTTCAGGACTACGCGCTGCCGCTGGTGGTGGCCGTGCCGTTCGCGTCCGGGTTCCTGGTGATGCACCCCGGGCTGAACCCCTTTTCCTACGAGGCCACGTTGCTGGTGCACGTGATGAGCGCCAATTTGGTCCTCGTGCTGATCCCGATAACCAAGCTCAGCCACGTCGTCCTGCTGCCGGCCACGCAGCTCGTCTCCGAGCTGGCCTGGCACTTTCCCCCCGACGCCGGGAGCAAGGTGGGCGTGGCGCTTGGCAAAGAAAGCGAGCCGATATGAGCGAGCACTCGCTCCCGAAAACGCCGGCGATCCTCATCGACACCACGCGCTGCACCGGCTGCGAGAAGTGCGTACGGGCGTGCAAGCTGGAGAACGGCTTGCCCCTGCGCGATCGCCCCTGGCGCGGACAGGGGGCGGTGGACGGGCTTTCGGCAACGCGGTTCTGCACGATCCTGCGCCGCCCGGACGATCACTTCGTGCGCCAGCAGTGCCGCCACTGCCTGGAGCCGGCGTGCGTGAGCGCCTGCCTGGTCGGCGCCATGCAGAAATCGCCCGAGGGCCCGGTGATCTACGACGGCGGCCGGTGCATAGGCTGCCGCTATTGCATGGTCGCCTGTCCCTACGGCATCCCGCGCTGCGACTGGGACCGGGCGGTGTCGTACGTGCGCAAGTGTACGATGTGCTATCCGCGGCTCCAAGAAGGGAAGCTGCCGGCCTGCGTCGAGGCCTGCCCGGAGAAGGCCGCGATCTTCGGCAACCGCGACGAGCTGCTCGCGGAAGCCCACCGCCGGCTGGAGGCGGGGCGCGAGAAGTACGTTCAGAAGGTTTACGGCGAGCACGAGGTGGGCGGCACGTCGGTCCTTTACATCTCCGATATTCCGCTGGAGTTCCTCGCCTGGGGGCCGGATCTGGACGACCGGCCGCTGCCGGAGCTGACCTGGGCGTCGTTGAAGAAGGTGCCCCCGGTCATCCTGGGCATGGGGGGACTGATGGCGGGGACCTACTGGATCATCGGCCGCCGCATGAAGCTGGCGGCGCAAGGCGGTTCGGCGCCCGCCCCGAGCGAGCCGCAAGCCGGGGAGCCGCAAGCCGGAGATTCGACCAGCACGACGCAAGGCGACAGGGACGACCATGACTGACCGACTGTCCGTTCTCAAGACGATCCTCTGGGCGGTGGTGGGCGTGCTGGGCGCGGTCACCGTGGTGCGTTTCACCCGGGGTCTGGGCGCGGTGACAAACCTTTCCAACGGCACGCCCTGGGGCCTTTGGGAAGGTTTTGATGTCATAGCAAGGGTTGCCCTGGCAGCCGGCGGCTTCGTCGTGGCGGCAATTGTGTACATTTTCGGCCTGGAGCGGTACCGGCAGTTTGTACGGCCGGCAGTTCTCACGGCGATGTTGGCCTATATGACCGTCCCCATCGGCCTGATCTACAATTTGGGACTGCCGTGGAACATCTGGCATCCTATCGTCTACTGGCAGCCGCATTCCGTGCTCTTCGAAGTGGCGATGTGCGTGATGCTCTACCTAACGGTGCTCTGTTTGGAATTCGCGCCGGTCGTCCTGGAGCATCAACTCTTCGCACGTCCGCTCTTTCAGAGAATTTTCCGCGCCCTCAAGAAGTTGACCATCATCTTCGTCATCGCAGGGATCGTCCTTTCGACCCTGCACCAGTCCTCCCTCGGATCGCTGTTCTTGATCACGCCCTACCGGGTGCATCCGCTTTGGTATTCGCCAATCATCTACGTCTTATTCTTCACTTCGGCGGTGGCGCTCGGGTTGATGACCATTGTGCTGGAGTCGCTCTTGGCTGGCTATTTCTTCGGGTACAAGATTCCCACGAAAGCCCTTTCGGGCCTGGCGCTGGCAACGGCCGCGGTTCTGGGGGTTTATCTGGCGCTGCGGCTGGGCGACCTGGCCGCTCGCGGAGTTCTGCCCATCGCCCTGGAGGGCTCCTGGGAGACCGTGCTCTTTATCTTTGAACTGGGAGTGAGCACAGTCATTCCGCTTGTGCTTCTGTTGTTCCGGAAAGTGCGCCTGAGCGTAGGCGGACTGGCGGTGTGCGCGGGCTTGACCGTCTTCGGAATGATCTTAAACCGACTGGACGTGTGCATCGTTGCCTTTGCGCGGCCTACAAACACCGCCTACTTCCCCAGTTGGATGGAAATCGCCGTCAGTCTGGGCGTTGTCGCCGGCGCCGCCCTGGTCTTCCTTTTCTTCGTCGAGCACCTGAAGGTCTACCCGGACGACGATCCGGCTCCGACCCCGCGGCGGCCCAGCTATGATCCCGCCACGCTCGACGGCTTGCTGCCGGCCGAGCTAGCCGCGCCCCGCAAGTATTCGCTGGTGGCGATCACCGCGGCGGCGCTGGCGGTTTTGTTCCTTCCGGTCGAGGGTGCCCAGCCCGTGCGCACTGCGGTCCTGGGGCCGCGCACGGTGGAAGGTCTTTCGGTTGCCCGTGATGACGGAGAAGGCCGGACGCTCGTGTTGTCCGACCCGTCAGGCAAGTTGTCCGATCCGGGAGGCGGGCCGGGCGAGTCCGAGCCGGCGCGGCTTCTGTTGATCGACGGAAATCGCAACGGCGACTCGGTGCTGTTTGACCACGTCGCCCACGTCGAGAGGACGGGCGGGGAGGCTTCCTGCGCGGTGTGCCACCACCTGAACATGCCGCTGGACCGCAGCAGCTCGTGCTGCGAGTG
>JALGUG010000099.1 GCA_029820995.1 Candidatus Zipacnadia bacterium | reverse complement strand
GCCTCATCGCCGCCCTGCTGCTGAGCCTCATCGTCTGCGGCGGCGGGCTGATCGTCTCGGTTCTTCTCTGACGCGGCGGAAGGACCACTGCCCCGACAGCGAGAAGCAGTGGGCGCAAGCTGGGTCCAACGCTGAGAGGAGCCATCATGTCCACCGAGGCCGCGTACCCCGAGGCTCGCGCCGTCACTGCGCCGCCCAATCATCACTTCTTCGGCTACTACGACAAGTTCCCCTGGGACGCCACCGGGCGCTACCTGCTCACGCTCGAGAGCACCTTCATTGACCGCCCTCCGACCGGCGACGACAAGGTCACCGTCGCCATGGTGGACCTGGAGGACGGCAACCGGCTTATTCCGCTGGCGGAAACCTATGCCTGGAACTGGCAGCAGGGCACCCATCTGCAGTGGCTGCCCACCGCGCCGGACCGGCTGATCATCTACAACTCCCGCGAGGGCGACCACTTCGCCGCGGTCATTCAGGACGTTCACAGCGGCGAGAAGCGCGTCCTGCCACGCCCGATCTACGCCGTCAGCCGCGACGGGAAGTCCGCGGTGAGCCTCGACTTCGCGCGGGTCGCGGACACCCGCCCCGGGTACGGCTATGTCGGCCTGCCGGACCCCGGCCGGGATGAGCCGCACCCCGACGACGAGGGCATCTATTGGTTGAACCTGGAGACCGGCGAGAACCGCCTGATCATCTCGCTGGACCAGATCGTCCACATCGGCCATAACGAGACCATGGACGACTCGAAGCACTGGGTCAACCACATGCAGTTCAATACCGATGACTCGCGCTTCCTGTTCCTGCATCGCTGGAAGCGCGCCGAGCGCCCCTGGTGGACCCGCCTGTTCACCGCCAATCCCGACGGCAGCGAGATCCGCCTGATCGCGGACCACGATATGACCTCCCACTTCGACTGGCGGGATGAGCGGTACATTCTGGCCTGGGCGCGGCAGCACGATCTGGGGGATTTCTACTACCTGTTCGACGAGCAGACCAACGCGCGTGAGATCGTCGGCCGGGGCGTGCTGACCACCGACGGCCACTGCTCCTACTCGCCGGACCGTCAGTGGATCCTAACCGACACCTATCCCGACCGAGAGCGCAAGCGGACCCTCCTGCTCTATCGGCCCGCCGACCGGCGCCGCATTGACATCGGGCGGTTCTACGCGCCGCCGGAGTTGGACGGCGAGATTCGCTGCGACCTGCACCCGCGCTGGAACCGCGACGGGACACAGGTCTGCTTCGATTCGGTTCACGAGGGTCACCGGCAGATGTACGTCATTGATGTGGCGCACCTGGTGAGCACCTAATCGCACGCGAACCACAAAGAATGCTTCCCCTTAGTAGTCCCAGTGGTCTCGCGGCGGCACCGGATTCTCGCCGGCCAGTGCTCTGCCCGCGGCGATGCCCAGCTCCATGATCGTGCGCTGGAGTCGCACTGCGGTCCCGGCCAGGTGCGAGAAGGAGGCGCCCCGGCACGCGACCAGGAGATTGCCGACCTCTCTGGGCTGCAAGCACCGGAACGGAATGCCGTATGGCCCGTTGGGAGGCTCGAGGCAGTAGCTCCTCTCCCCGTGCACGTCCATCGCGTGGCCGGCGACGGCGATGATGTCGTCGTGTTCCTGCCCCCTCATGCCTCGGCGGAAGTCGTGCTCCGTGAGCACATACCGGCCCACCAGGCGCGGGCCCTCCCGCAGGCCCAGGCGCGGCGCGATCCACTGGATGCGGTACTCGGGCATCCCGAAGGCCGCTTGCGTCTGGTCCCAGTAGAGCCACGTTCGCTTGGACAGGACGCGATGGGCCTGCGCCAGCCCCATATCGTGGGCCTCGTCGCCCCGGAGCTGGAACACATTGTTCACGCTGTATCGCCCGTTGGGCAGCTCGCAGACGTCCGCCGAGCCGTGAATGCGGTCGCAGTCGTAATCCTCGGCATCTTCCGGGCGCTCCAGGCCCTCGCCGAGGCCAACGTGATAGAGTAGGGTGACGCCGTTGAGCCGCGCCGAGGCCACCTGCGGCGCGCTCGGTTCGCCGTACCGGGAGCGGGGGTCCTCGCCGCAGTGCGTTTCAACGCCGGCCGCGCGCGCCAAGAAGATATCGCCGGTGGCATCCACATACGAGGCGCACTCAACCCGAACCGGTCCGCGGTCGCCGTCGGCGGAGATCGCCCGGATCTTGGGCCCGCGCGTGGGGTCGGTCGCCATCTCGACGGCAGTGAAAGCAGTATTCAGCAGGACCTCGCAGTTGCCCGTCTCGCTGAGCATCTCGAGCGCGCACTCGTGGAAGGCCTCCGGCACGAAGCCCACGAGGCAGCCGTTGGCGTGCTCGTTGGTCCACGGGGCCAGACGGCGCAGGGTGTCGGCCCAGACCATTGCGGGGTCGTACCGCTTGGCCGCGCGGCGGGCCTGGGGGAAAGGCTTGACGTTGCAGAGCCACGCTCCGCTCCGCGCTTGGAGCCGCTGGAAGATCTCGCGCGGCAAGGCGGCGCAGCAGACGCCCGGCTGCCAGACGGAGACGCCGCCCATGGTCGCGGTGCCGCCGAGCCAGGGATCGCGCTCAACCAGGATGACCTTCGCGCCCAGACGCGCCGCAGTGATGGCGGCGCCCAGACCGCCTGCTCCGGCCCCGACCACACAGATGTCGCCGGCGATAGTATTCACTCGGCTACTCCTCCGCGGCTATTCCTGCAGCAGGCCGACGCTGTGCCGCCGCAGGAAGTAGACGTTGTCGTTGATCAGCGTGGCGCCGGCGACGAAGTCGGAGTACGGCTCATTGCGCACGTTGGCCCAGCCGTAGTTGGAGTTCTCGCCGCCCTCGACGCCGCCGCCAAAGCGACCGGTGGCCGGCTGATCCAGATACTGGAACCAGTGGCAGCCCACAATGTTCGGCAGGGCGAGGACTGTGCTGACATAGTACTGGTAGGCCTCCGCGCGGTCCCGCTGAGTGGGCACGGTGCTTCCGGCGCCCAGCTTGTTAGGCAGACCCGAGTCGGCGCCGCGGAAGGAGAACTCGCCGATGAGGACCGGCTTGTCCCATTCGCGCGCATACTGGAGGAACAGCTTGACGCGAGGCGCGGCCGCGTAGATGTTGAAGCTGACCACGTCCACGTGCCGCGCCGAGGCGCGAACGACCTCCGCCGGTGCCTGGCCCGCATAGCGCGCGCCCAGCGT
The DNA here is from genome assembly GCA_029820995.1 of Candidatus Zipacnadia bacterium. Lineage (GTDB taxonomy): Bacteria > Armatimonadota > Zipacnadia > JALGUG01 > JALGUG01 > JALGUG01. The sequence goes on along the minus strand of JALGUG010000099.1, from coordinate 12,337 downwards.
GAGGTGATGCGGATCGTAGCGCTTGAGCGCCTGGGCCGTGATCTCGAAGTACCGGTCCGCGATCAGTTCCAGGAAGGCCGACTCGTCTTCCGCGCCGCCCCGGGGCACACGCTCCTGCAAGGCCAAGATGTCATCCCAGGCGGCGAAGTTGCGCTCCCAGGCTTCGTTCAACGCCGCCAGATCGTCCCGGTATCGCCGGCGCAGGAACTTCACCCACTCCTGTTTGGCGGGCTGTGCGGGCTCGGCAAGCTGCACAAAATCCACCAGGCCCTTCTGGTGTTGCCAGTCGCCGTACCAGTCCAGCTCGTTGTCGGAGAACCAGCCGATCAGCAGTGGATCGTCTTTGCGCTTCGCGGCTCCCGCGGCCGACTTGTCCACGTTGGCCTGGAACTGGGGCGCGAACACGTCCGGGAAGGAGCTCCCCGGCAGTGCGGGCGACCGGCTGCCGCCGGCGAAGGCGACGTAGGGCAGCTTGCTCGACTCGATAAAGTCGCCGGAGCCCCACGCGCCGATGGTGTTGACGCGCCACGACAGCAACCGCTGCTTGGCCTCCTCCCGCCAGGCCGCTCGGTAGTCTCGGCCCCGTTGCTGAATCTGGAAGTAAACGTACGGCGAAAAGACGAGGCCCTTATTGTCCAGGCCGTAGGGGCCGTATCCGTACGGCGGGCGCCAGGCCTCGGCAAACTTCTCGTCCTCGCGGCTCGACAGGTACTGTTGGAACTTCTGCTCGCGTCCGGAGACACGGGTGTAGGTGTCGCCCGTGCCGATGACGTCAATTCCGAGGGAATAGAACGGGTAGCCCTCGGGGTCTATCAGCGTCCACTGCTCTGCGATTCTCTCCACGCGGAAGAACCCGGTCGCTCGCCGGCGCTCGGTGCGGGATGCACCGTACTGATTTCGCGGAGAGAGCACCGGCTGCGCCGCGGGGTCGCGGCGGGCTGTGACCGGATTAGAGGGCGGACTGGGGCCGGTCAGGCCGCCGGCGGCGACCACGACGTAGCTGCGCTCCTCCCGGGGTGCGATGCTCGTGTCCACAAAGCAGGTCTGGCGGAGCCGCACCAGCCGCGTTGTCGGACCCGGTGTGACGCGCCGGCCGGGCGCGGCGAAGACGCGGTATTCCTCCGCGCCGGGCGTGCGGCTCCAGGTGAGCAGCACGCCGTCCCGGGCCCCCCGGGCCGTGAGCTGAGGCGCGGGCGGCGGCGCCAGGCGGACGAGGACGAAGTTGTCGAACAGGACCTTCACGGGCGACCGGGGCCGATGGCCAACCAGGGCCATGCTGGGCACCAGAGCCACGTCAATGGCCTCCCCGCACCAGCCCTCCGGGTCCCGACCGGTGCGCATCCACTCGATGGGGAACTGAAACTTGACCCACCGGCCCGGTGGAAGCCGGCGCGCGGGCTTATACATCTTGTGCTCTCGATCGCGCACCTCGAAGGTTACTGTGAAGGGCCTGTCGCCGGCGTTGTAGGCCTCCGCTTCCAGCAACGTGAACTGCGACCAGTCGGTCGGCTGCCGCGACTTCAGCTCCGCGAAGGGCCAATCCACCTGGCCGGGAAAGGTAACCTCCAGGCAGCGCCCCTCGCGCCCGGGCGCCTGCGCCCAGGCGATCCGGCTTCCCGATTGCCCCGAGGCCAGCGCGAAGCTCTGTTCCGTTTCGAAGTCGTTCCAAATCTGGCGCTCGGCCGGCCGGCCCAGGCAGCACGCCACCGCGATCAGCAGAAACAAGATCACCAGACGCAGTAGCAAAGGGATCACCTCGTTGACGCCATCGTTTGTTGTCTGCGCGTGCCTTTCCTCCACCACGGTCGCTATTCAATGCAAAGCACCATTGCTCCTGCGACAGGCTACCATAACAAGGGCCGCACTGCACCAGCGATTCCGAGGATTCCATGAGCGTTTTGCTGAAGAGGGCGGGTGAGTGAGCTGTGCAGAGCTGAAAGGAGTGTCGCTCAATGACCAGCCGCTCCGACCCCGCCGACCGACCACCGTCATATTTGGCAGGCTATGAGCAGCAGTGGCGAGCCGACCCGCGGGCCGCCGCGTTGGCCTGGTTCCGGGAGGCGAAGTACGGGCTGTTTCTGCACTACGGGCTGTACTCGCTGCCGGGGCGGCACGAGTGGGTGCAGTTCCGGGAGAAGATCCCGGTGGCCGAGTACGCCAAGCTGCAGGAGCAGTTCACCGCCGAGAAGTTCGATGCCGAGCGGATCGCCGACTTCGCCGTGGACTGCGGGATGAAGTACGTCAACCTCACCACGCGGCACCACGATTCTTTCTGTCTGTTCGACACGAGAGAGACGCCCTTCAACAGTATGAATGCGCCGGCCGGTCGCGACCTGGTGGACGAGTTGGCGACGGCCTGCGCCAGGCGGGGACTGGGCCTGTGCCTGTACTACTCCCACGGCCGCGACTGGAAGCATCCACACGCGCCGAACAATGATGAATGGGGCGGCAACGCGCGGCCCGATTACGACCCGCCGGAGCCCTCGTACGCGTACGGAGACGAGCACGATCTCCAGATCTACCTGGACTTCGTCACGGCCCAGGTCACCGAGCTCTTGACCAACTACGGTCCTATCGCCGCCATCTGGCTGGACGGCATTGCGACCCCGCTGTCCGGCGATTGGTCGGTCTTCAAGTGCCAGGAGCTGTACGACCTGATCCATCGCCTGCAGCCGGCGGTGCTGGTATCGTACAAGCAGGGCTTGCTGGGCACGGAGGACTTCGCCGCGCCGGAGCACAAGGCCGTGGATACGCAGGGGAAGCCGGGCGAGATCTGCACCACCATGTGCCCGGGTGCGTGGGGCTACATGGCCTCCGCCACGGGCAGGCACAAGACGGCCGACGAGGTCTGGGAGGCGCTGCGCGAGGCCCGCCGACAGGGGTTCAATCTGCTGCTCAACACGGGACCGCGGCCCGACGGCTCCCTTGACCCGGAAGACGAGCCCGTTTTGCGCCAGGTGGGCGCCCGCCTGCGCCGCGAGGGCTTTCCGGGGGAATGAGGCCGAGGTCTACTTCACCGGCTGGCCCTTCATGGTGATGAAGCCCAGGCGCATGGCGTGGCCGGTGCTTTGCTCGTCCTTCCGGTCGCTGATGCGCAGCTCCACCTCGTGCACCGTGTCTTGCAGGTCGCGGCCCAGGAGGCGGAAGGCGGAGCGCCAGCCGTGCCGGCAGTAGCGGTCCCAGAGGTTGACCGTGCCGACCTGGTGCCCATCCACGAACACATCGAGCATGCCGCTGTCCTTGCCGACCACATCGTATACCCCGAAGTGCGTGCCGCGGAACTTGAACTTCAGCGTCTCGCCCGGCTGGGTTGCGAGCTGCAGGTCCGGGAAGTGCGGGTAGCGCTTGGCCAGGTCGCTGGTGTCGGTGGTCCATCCGGCGCTGAGCCGGCAGTCCTTGGCCGGGATCATCGTTGCATCTTCCCAGTTGTCGGCGTTCAGCGGCGGGGGGAGCTTGTGCGGCTTAGCCGTGGCCCCCTGCCGCCACTTGTCCAGGCAGGCGATGATGTGGTCGCCGTAAATCCGGTACCCGCGATCGGTGGGGTGCACGCTGTCAACGGAGAACTCCTCCCAGGTCAGCTCGTGGGCCATCAGCTTCTGCGCCGCCACATACCCCACGTCAATAGACGGCACGCCGTAATGGTCCGCCACGGTCTCAAAGGCCGCGGTCGTACCGGGCAACTGGTCCTGCTCGTACGCCTTCAGGAACCGCGTGTTGATGGTGTACAGCAGGATCACGTCCGTCGTCGGATCGGCGCGCCAGATCTGCCGGATGATGCCCTCCATCGTCCGCAGCACGTACCCCTGCGGCCTCCCGCCGTCGTTCACTGCGAACTCGATGAACAGCAGGTCCGGGTCCTGTGACAGCATCTCCCGCCCAATCCGACAGGCGCCCAGGTCCGAGCCGGTGCCGCCATTGACCACGTGCAGGTGCGCCAGCTTGGCCTGCGGATACTGCTCCTCCAGCCAATGATGCACAATCCAGCGCCATTTCTTGTCCTGGGACGTCGCGCCGGCCCCGTTCGTCACCGAGGCTCCGAAGTACCCGACTTTCAGCTCCCCGCCCCGTTGCAGCTTGCTGAAGATGTTCCCCAATCCGTCTCGCTGCTTCTCGCCCGGTGGCTTCATCGTGATCTGTTTCGCCTCACTTGTTGCCGGCGCCGCCCACAGTGCGGCGCAGCAGACTGGGCCGATTAGGACGGCGATCAGAATTCCTCGTGGCATGATACGGTCCTCTCGTCGAAGCTGATGGTTAGCGATGGGGCCGAGCCGCGCCCTGCCGAAAGGCGTACGAGTACAGGTCGGCGCTGGTGAGGTGAAAGCGGACCTGTACCGGCCGGCCGGCAAGGGCCGAGCAGTCCGCGCGGTCCTGCCAGGTCACCGTGTGGCGAACCGCGTCGCCGCGGAAGGGGTCGCAGTCGTCCCGGCTGAAGCCCGGGAATGGTTGGCCCTGCTCGTTTAGCAGCGCCACCCGGACCTCGCCCTCGTCGGCGTCGGCGTTGATGACCAGGTGGTCGCCGGAGAACGAGAGCGGCCCGGTGGTCAGCGTGCCGGGCTGCTGGCCCGAGTGGGCCGACATCAGGCCGTCGAGTCGCCAGGTCGCCAGGCCGATGCCGGCCGTGGCCTCGGTGCCGCGGCGGCCATCATCCTTGTACAGCGCGCTGTCGCCGTGGGTGATGTTGTGGCCGCCATAGTACAGCCAGATCTCGTCCCCCACAATCAACGGGCGGGACACGGTGGTGATCATGCCGCTGTCCCAGTCGGCATCGTGCTCTGAGCGCACCTGGCCGCTCTCGACGATGGGCTTGCGGTCGCCGCAGCGGTGCCAGTTCATCAGGTTCCGGCTGGCGGCGAGCTGCAAGTCAATCGGGCCGTCCTGGTTGGTGCTCCAGAGGCTCTTATTGTTGATGCTGAACACCCACACGAAGGCCAGATAGACGCTCTCGGTGGGCAGCAGGCCGAGGCCGTAGAACTCGGTGCGCATGAGATCGGGGTCATCCGGCGCTTGCAGAATGGGGCGCACGCGGTCCACGCGCGCCTGGATGCCGGCGTCATCGGTCTTGTCCGCGCCGAGGACGAACACGGGCTTCGTCCACTCGTCGAAGTCCCGGCTGGTCATGACCGCGAAGGACCGGCGGCTGAAGCGGCCGATGCGCGGGTGCACCTTGGGGAAGGCAATGTACTGCTTGCTGCGCTCGTCGTAGAGGCCGGTGATGACGTCGCCGCCGGGCGCGATGGGGCCTTTGCTGTAGTGCTTCCAGCGGATGCCGTCAGGAGACACCCGCGTAGCATAGCCGTAGGGGGCTCGGCGGCCGGCCGTGTTGGGCTTCGAGTCGGGCAGGGGCGTGGGGTCCCAGCAGATCATCTTCCAGCGCTTCTGCGGATCCGGGTCGGCCTCGTCCTTGATTACGCTGGCCAGGTGGAAGATGCCGACGATGTTGTTGCCTTGGCCGTACTGGCGCCACTCGGGCAGATCCAGGGCCGGCTTGTCCCAGTGAAGGCCGTCCTTGGAGGTCGCATAGCACGTGAAGTACCGCGGCCCGGCGGTGATGTACCACATCTTGAACAGGCCGTCCTCATCGTCGTAGACCACGTTCCCGTAGACGTAGCTCCGCCAACCTTCCCAGGGCTTCTCAGGCCTCAAGAGCGGATTGCCGGGGTGTTTCTTGCCCGGGTGTAGCACCAGGCTGACGTTCCGTCGGTCCGCGACCAGGGCCTCGTCGCAGAACAGCTCCTTAGCGGTGCCGATATCGAGCACCTTCGGCCTCCTCTCGCCCGCCGTGAGGCTAAGCGCCACATCGTCGAAGTAATGCGCCCCGTGGGCCGCCATCGGCACGTACAGGCTGATCACCGCGCCCTCGGCGAACCACGGCGCCGTGGCCTTGACCTCGACGCGGGTCCACTTGCCCACCTCGTGGCAGATCGCATACTCGAAGCTGCCCTCGTCGTTCACCTGGTAGCCGCCGCGCAGGAACTTGAGGTACAAGGAGGCGTGGCTGACCTCGTTGAACAGCCAGCAGGAGGTCGTGAGTTCGTCGCCGGGCGCGCACTTGACCGGCGTGGCGACGAGCACGCAGCCTTCGCCCTGCTGGGCCTCCAGGCGCACCGATTGCTTCCCGGAATGCGCGCGCTCGGTGGACAGCGTCACCCGTCCCTGAACCTGGTCGAACACGGTATGGCGCCACCCGGCAGGCCCGCCGTCCCGGGCCCTATCCTCGAAGCCGGCATTGACGATTGGCACGTCCCGAGCACCCGAGGCGAGGCCTGCCGTCAACGTCAATCCCACCAAGGCGATGATCGCACGCTGCAACGCTGCTCCCTCCCTCACTCTCTCAGACCGCGGCTAGGCCTGCTTCACCGCCGCCGCCACGTCGGCGCCGAGCTTCCGGCATTCAGCCAGATCGTCCTCGGTGGGCTGCCACCGGGCCGCCACGCCCTCGCGCACCAGCGGAATCTTCGCGGCCTCGAGCTCCTGCTCCAGGCGCTTCACCGAGCCGCCGGCCCAGCCGTACGAGCCGAACGCCGCGCCGATCTTGTTCTGGAAGCGCAAGCCTCGCAAGTCTTCCAGGATCGGCGTGAGACTCGGCAGGATGCCGTTGTTGAGCGTCGGCGAGCCGATTACGATCGCCTTGGCCTGGAAGACCTCCGTGAGCACATCGTTACGGTCCGCGGTGGCCATGTGGAACAGCTTGCTGTCCACGCCGGCCTCCGCCAGCCCTTCGGCAATCGCCTCGGCCATCTTGCGCGTGGCCTGCCACATGGTGTCGTACAGCACCACGGCCCGCGGCTCCGGCTGCTGGGCCGCCCACTGCTGGTACTTCTCCACGATCTGTAGCGGGTTGTCGCGCCAGATGACGCCGTGGCTGGGCGCGATCATGTCCACCGGCACCTTCAGGGCCAGGAGCTCCTCGATCTTCTTGGGCACCAGGCGGCTGAAGGGCGTCAGGATGTTGGCATAGTACTTGAGCGCCTCCTCAAACAGCTCCTCTTGGTTGACCTGGTCGTTGAACCGGAAGGCCGTGGCATAGTGCTGGCCGAAGGCATCGTTGGGCATCAGCAGGTTCTTGCCGGTCAAGTACGTGAACATGCTGTCGGGCCAGTGCAGCATTGGCGCCTCGATGAACACCAGCTCGTTTTCGCCCAGGCTGATCGAGTCTCCGGTCGAGACGCTCTGCAGCTCCCAGTCGGCGTGGTAATGACCGGGGATGCTATCGGCGCCCTTCTGGGACACGATCATCCTCGCCTTGGGCGCCGCCGCCATAACCGCGGGCAGCCCGCCCGAGTGGTCCACCTCGGCGTGATTGGCAATCACGTAGTCAATCTTCGCCGGATCGGCCACCTGGCGGATGTTGGCAATCAGGTCCTCCGCAAAGGGTCCCCAGACGGTGTCCACCAGGGCGATCTTCTCGTCCAGGATGAGGTACGCGTTATATGAGGTCCCGCGATGGGTCGAAAGCTCGTGGCCGTGGAAGTGCGTGATGCCCCAGTCCACGACACCGACCCAGTAGACGTTCGGCATGATCTCCTGAACCATTCTAGTTCCACCTCCTAAACAGGGCATGACCAACCCGGCTATTCCCCGGGGCCCGGCTTCTCACCTTGGGCCGCGCCATGATGCCCTGCCGCGCCGCCACGAGTGCGGGCTCGCCGACACCAGGTGTCGCGGTGAGTCCGGCGAGGGTCACGCGATCCCGCAAGGCAGGAAGATGGCGCACGGGGGAGAATCGTAGGCTATTATGGATGCGGCAGAAGCCTATCGGGTGATGGACACGCGCAGCCGGGTGTGGTGGCGGCGCCCGAGATTGGGGGTGAGGATCCGCTGGCCGGGGGACGGTAGCGAGCTGGTGTATGTGCCGGCGGGGCGGTTCCCCATGGGCAGCCGCTCCGGAGAGCCCGAGACGAACGAGTATGAGAAGCCGCAGCACGAGGTGGAGTTGAGCGGGTTCTGGATCCAGCGAACGCCGGTGACGAACGGGCAGTACCGACGCTTCATGAGCGCGACGGGGCATCGTCCGCCGGACCAGGCAGACTCTGCCGGCGTCAGTTGGGGCGCGCCCGTCTGGAGCGGCGGCAACTTCCCGCCGGACCGGGCGGACGAGCCTGTGGTCTGTGTGAGCTGGGAGGATGCACAGGATTACTGCGAGTGGGCCGGGCTACGGTTGCCGACGGAGGCGGAGTGGGAGTATGCGGCGCGAGGCCCGGAGGGGCGCAAGTACCCGTGGGGCGACGAGTGGGATGGCAGCAGGTTGTGTTGGAACCGAAGCACCAGGGAGGGCGTGGCTCGGACCGTGCCGGTGGGCAGCTTTCCCGAGGGGGTGAGCTGGTGCGGTGCGCTGGACCTGGCAGGCAACGTGTGGGAGTGGTGCGCTGATTGGTACGACCGGGAGTACTACCGGCATTCACCGGCCCGCGACCCACAGGGGCCGGACACGGGGGAGTATCGAGTGTCACGCGGTTGTTCATGGAACCGGGAGAAGCCAGAGTACTTCCGCTGCACCCTCCGCGGGAATAACGAGCCGTCATCTCGCGGCGCTGACCGCGGCTTTCGTTGCGTCCGAGGACTTTGAGGGGTGGAATCGCGTTGCGGGAGGGACGCGCGAGCAAGGCGGTCGCGCGTAAACGCGCTCCCTTCCGCTTACATTTGGGGCGATATTATGACACCCTCCCCGCGAACGGCGAGCAGACCGCTCTATGTTATCCTACAGTCAATGGTCTGCCCCGGTAGGACCGAATTCATTCGCGACCTTACTTTGCGCGCCTGATCGGTGCGCTTCTCAGGAAGGCAACGGCAGCCCGGCGTCTCTGGAATGGGAGTTGAGCATGGATTCGCCACCGAGCGAGAAAACCGAGCAAGGCACCTGGCTGAATCGTAATGTGCTGGGGCTCAGTGTGACGAGCTTTTTTACGGATGTCCACAGCGAGACGCTGCTGGCGCTGCTGCCCACCTTCATGGCCGAAGTGCTGCACCTGCCCAAGGGCGCGATTGGGTTCATCGAGGGCCTGGCGCAGTCGGCGGCCAGTCTGCTGCAGATTTTCTCCGGGTGGCTGTCGGACCGGCTGAAGGCGCGCAAGCCCTTTGCGGTCTTGGGCTACACGCTCTCCACGATTGTCAAGGCCCTGCTCTCGCTGGCGACCTGCGGAGCGCACGTGCTGGCAGTGCGGTTGGCGGACCGCGTCGGCAAGGGGCTACGGACCGCCCCGCGCGATGCCTTGCTGGCCGAGTCGGTGGCGCCCGAGTTCCGCGGGCGGGCCTTCGGGTTCCATCGGGCCGCAGATACGCTGGGCGCCGTGGTGGGCTCGGCCGGCGCCTTCGGGCTCTTGCTGCTCTTGGAGGATTACCGCAAGGTATTCATCTGGGCGGCGCTGGGCGGCGCGGCAGCGGTCGCCGTGTTGGCCTTCGTGGTGCACGATGTCCGGCCCAAAGAAGAGCCGGAGGAGGCCAAGCCCCAAGCGCCACAGCAGCCGGAGCAGCGCCGGCGACCGTCGCGCACCTTCCGCGTGTTCATCGTCGCTCACGCGATCTTCTCTCTGGGCAACTTCAGCTATGTGTTCTTCCTGCTCCGAGCTCGCAACCTCGCGCTCCCGGAGGCGCTGGTGCCGATCTTGTATCTGGTCTACAACGTGGTCTACGCGCTGACGGCCATGCCCGCGGGCCGACTGGGGGATCAAGTGGGCCACCGGCGTGTGCTGGTCGGAAGCTACGTGCTCTACTGTCTTACGTGTGTCGGGCTGGCTGCCGCTCGGGGCCTCTGGGTAGTGTGGCCGCTGATGTGCGTGTACGCGCTCCACAGCGCGACCGTTAATCCGGCCATGCGCGCGCTGGCCGCGAACCTCGCCGGCGGCCGGCGCGGGACCGCCCTGGGATTGCTGCACACGGTCTCGGGAGCGGCGGCGCTGCCGGCCAGTTGGGTCGCGGGAGAGCTGTGGCAACGCTTCCAGCCGCACTGGCCCTTCGTTGTGGGCGCCGTGCTGGCAGTGCTGGCGGCCCTGGTACTGGCCTCAGTCCAGGAGCCGGACGCCGCCGGGCGCAAACCGGCGGAAGGGGCGCAGACGTGATCGTGGATGGGTCGCAAGGGCGCGGATAAGTCCGCTCCTACAGGGGCTGTCAAATCATCGCTAGCGCCCGCGGAACAGCACCGTGCGGAACCGCCATGCCGTGCCGCGCCGCCGGCCCTTGAGGCCGGCGCGGCGGCGACCTTCCCGCCATTGCCAATCGGCAGTGCGCGCTTCGCCGGGCAGCAGGATTGCGGTCCCGGCCGGGCCGCGCATCGCCAGGCCGTAGATCCCCGGTCGGAGCTTTTCCGGGCCGCGAATCGGCTCCAGGCGGCCCACAATCGAGACGAAGTACTCGACGCGGTTGAGCTCGTCGGCGCTGAGCGGCGCAAAGCGCCGATCCTCGGTGGCAGCGGCAACGGCGCTGGCAATGATCTCGGCCGCCAGATTCGCCTGCGTGGGCTCCAGCGTGCCACGGCAACCGCGGTCGCGACCTTTGACGCCCAGCGAGACGAACACACCGGCCTGGCGCTGCAGGACGGCGGGCAGGTCGGCGGGCACATTCAAAGTGCGGCCCTCGCGAAGCTTGAGCTCCACAGCCTGCCGCGCAAGCCCGACGATCTGCTGCTCCAGCGCCGGTGTGCGCCCACGGCGCAGGGCTTCCAGCACTGCGTCTTGCGCCGGCAGAATTGTCGCCGCCGTCAGGAGCACGGCGACGACGGCCCCAGACCTGCCTCGGCTTCCCAGTCCTTCGCGCATACCCTCAAAACTCGTGCTACCGGCTGTGATGTGACTTAAGGCGCGTGCCGGGATAATAGGCGGCGAGAATCTGCTCATAGTTCCATCCGGCCAGTGCGCGCCCGCGGGCGCCCCACTGGCACAGGCCGACGCCGTGACCGAAGCCATGTCCCTCAAACCGGAAGGCGTCGCCCTGCCGGCTCACCTCAAACCAGGTGCTGGGCACGGCGTGCCAGCCCAGAGACTGCCGGACCGCGCTCCAGAAGTCCGCCGCGGTGACCGTGCGGCGTTTGCTGCCCTGCAACGTCAGGCTGACCGCCCGGCCGGAGGCATCGCGGCGGCGAACGGTGACCCTATCCAGTTTCTTGCCCGGGTTCGTCGCCGGCTGGGCCTGGAGCGCAGCCAGAAGCTGGGCTGCCGGGATCTCGGTGCTCCAGGAGAACTCGGGTGCGTCGCGGCAGAAGGCCCGGCCCGCCTGCTCATCGGAGATTCCGCGCAAATAGGGCAGGTCCCGCGCGCCGGACCAGGCCGCGGCGCTGGTAGTTGTGTGCCCACCGCAGCAGGCGTGGTGCAGGGCTTCGATGGGCCGCCCGCGATAGGTCAGGATCAGCCCCTGCGTGGCGACCGTGGCCTCGCGGGCCGCTTCGGTGACCGCTTCCAGCCCGTGGTAGGCCTGGCAGTGAGCATAGGAGCAAACGTCGAAGCCGTCGGCCTCGTGGCGGCCGCGGGAGGCCACGGCAAACGTACGAATCGCGACCGCCAGGGCGCGCAGAGCTTCCTGCGGCCACGAGCCGGGCACCTCCGCAGATAGGACCGCGGTCGTGTAGTCCTCGAGACCGACCACGTTCACCACACGCAGTCGGCCGCGATAGCCGGCAAGCTCGAGCAGGCCGGGATACGGCGTGAGTGCTGTCGGCGTGATGCCCGCGGCGAGCGGCGCCTCGCCGGCGCTCTGCAGCAGGACCGGTGAGGCGCCAAGCCGGGTCCACTTCGCCGGAGCCGTCTCGACCTCGAACCCGCCGCTGCGGTAGCGCAGGCAGTGCACACCCGGAGAGGCCCAACGCAGGACGCGTTCCGTGCCGTGCCGTTTACCCGACTTCACACGAAGTCCGTCCGGCGCGGCCACATACACGCGGTCGGCGAGACGCTGATGAAACAGTCCCACCCTGATGGGCTGATCGCCCGGGATGGAGGCTCCGGTCGAAAGCAGGAGGGCGAGGAGGCTAGCGATGCTGTGCATAGGCCTGGAAAACGGCACGGGCCACGGGTGCAGCGGTTAGACCACCGTGGCCACGGGCGACGTAGACTACGACCACGATCTCGGGATCATCGGCCGGCGCGTACCCGGCGAACCAGGCCCGGCGTGAGACGTGGCCGGGCGACACCTCCGGGCTCCCGGTCTTGCCCGCCACTGCTAGCTCAGACAAGCCGGCGGCATGCGCGGTTCCCTCGGTGACAGCCAGGCGCAGCCCCTGGCGCACAAGCTGCAGCGAGCGATCCGAGCAGAGCGGCGCGTCCGCACAGGAGCCGGTCGCCAGGCGGCGAAAGCACTCCGCCACCTGCGCGACCGAGACCGTGATCCCGCCCTGCCCGATGGCTTGCTTGGC
>JALGUG010000003.1 GCA_029820995.1 Candidatus Zipacnadia bacterium | reverse complement strand
TCTGCGGGCGGCTTGGGGCCGATGCGGGGCCGCGTTCCCGTTGAGCGGGCGCAGGGATGATGCAGGGCCGGGTACGCAGAGTCGGCTCGCCAGTCTATCAGGAGACGCAAGATGCTCATGAGCGTGCAATCACCCACCGCCGCGGCACATGCGGACTTTCCGCTCGGGCAAGAAGTATCGGAGCAGGAGCTTGTCCTGATCGAACACCGCCTGTCCTCACTCGAGGGCGTCCGTCGGGTGCGTCTTCACAAGGAGCAACGGCGCGCACAAGTCGGCTTTGACCCGGCTCAAGTGTCCGTGGAAGCGCTGCGGGCCGCCGCACAGCCCTGATGTAGATCGAACGTGCTACTGCGCGTCGCTCTTGGGGCGCTCTTCGCCCTGCTGCTTGCGCTGCTTGAACTTGGTCGTCCACGAGATAAGCTTGATTGCTTTCGTCTTCAGCCCGACGCGGTAGTAGATGCGGACCGTGTCGCCCACTTTGACGCCCTCGTGCTCCCTTAGCTCACAGGGGGCCTCGATTCGGCTGTCCTCGACCTGTACTGCTATTCGCCGCTTCTTCTCCCCTTCAGCCGGCTTTACGGCCAGGACCTTCACGGTGGCGCTCCTCAAACGGGCGCCCACGAATTCGTCTTCCGGTGGCTCCATGCGCCCTACCACATACATGGCGGCGATCAACACGACGCCGACCCCGATTCCGCCGATAGTCAGGATCGTCGTCCGCCGCGCGGCACGCTCTGCTTGGATTGCCCTCTCGCGCGCGGGGTTGACCCCCAGAGGCTTGGGCTTCTTCTTTTTCTTGGCCATATTCGCGTCAGTTACCTCCGCCTTTGGGACGGACCTTACAGTGGCGGCGAACCGGGCAAGAGCAACAGAGCGAGGAGTCACCCGGTGGGAACTCCTCATCGGCCGCCAGACGGGCGGCAACTTGCCCCAGTTCCGCCAGCCACACGTCCAGTTCGTCAGGACTCTTAGTCACATCCCACACGATTCCCTGCTGGATGTGGTGCTGTTCGACCTTGACCCGTGCGTCGGGAAAATCGGTTGACAGGCCGGCCTGGATCACGGCGGCGGCGACGTTGTGCTCCGCAGCGGTCGCATCGGCGGGGCGCGATCCGGTACGATGCAACACGGCGGTAAGCGAAGCATTCGCTCGCTGCTCAAGGCGGTCCAACCTGGCAGACACCCGCACCGGACCGAGCTGAAGGGCACGCTGCAGGTCCACGGCGAGCAAATGCTGAGGCTGCGAGGCCCTCAATTGCTGATACCGCACCAGCGCCTCCCGCCCCCGACGGCGCAAGCGCTCTTCCTCCCAACTATCCGAGCAGGCTCGACCGTCGAAGACCTGATCGAACAGAGCGCTCAGGTCAGGCCGGCAGTCACTAGACTGCATGATCCTAAGGTAGTACTCTGTGAGAGCTGCCTGCAGGCCTTGGGCCAGAACACGAGAGCCGGAACGCCGCCGCGGAAGCTGCTCGAGGTACTGCAGCCGATATCGCTGGGGGCATTCAAGATAGGTTTGCAGTGCGGAAGCGGCAAGGGTCTGGGGCATCAGTGTGCTCGGTGGCGATCATCTGGCGGTGCCTTGACTTTCGCCGGCGGATCGCTGAGTTCCTCGGAGGTTTCGGTCATCGCCGGCACATGGCGCGGCGCCGCGAGCGGACCCAATTGACTCGCGGCCCTGCTTCTCGTATTCTTGGGCTCGGCGTAGCGACCGGGCCGGTACAGCGTCCAGGATAGTAGACGAGAACAAACCCGCTCAGGTCGTGGCAAGGAGGCCGACACGGTGTCGGAGAGCGCTGTTGGCAGTTCAGTGCAAGCAGTTGGCCGGGCGATACTGGATAACGTGGAGCGCGTGATCTTCGGGAAGCCCGAGGTCGTCGAGCGTACACTCGTGGCGCTCCTGGCTCGCGGCCACGTGCTGCTGGAAGATGTTCCGGGAGTGGGCAAGACGATGCTGGCGCGCGCCCTGGCCATCTCCCTGGGCTGCAGCTTCCGTCGCATTCAGTTCACGCCCGACCTGCTGCCCGCCGATGTCACGGGGACCTCGGTGTTCAACCAGAAGACGGGCGAGTTCCAGTTCCGTCCCGGGCCCGTGTTCGCTAACGTGCTGCTGGCCGACGAGATCAACCGCACCTCCCCGCGGACGCAGTCCAGCCTGCTGGAGGCGATGGAGGAGGGCCAGGTCACCGTGGACGGCACCACCCACGCTCTGCCCAAGCCCTTCCTGGTCATCTCAACGGAGAATCCGATTGAGTACGAGGGTGTCTATCCCCTTCCCGAATCCCAACTCGACCGCTTCCTGATGCGCCTGCACCTGGGCTACCCCGAGCGAGAGGATGAGAAGGCGGTGATCCTGGCGCAGGTGGAGCAGCACCCCATCGAGAGCATTGAGGCCGTGGTGACGGCGGAGGAGATCCTCGCCGCCTGCCGCGCCGTCACCCAGGTGCACGTCGAGGATGCCGTTCACGAGTACATCCTTGACCTGGTTCGCAAGAGCCGAGAAGCCGAACACGTGTACCTGGGAGCGTCGCCGCGTGCTTCGCTTGGTCTGGCCAAGTGCGCTCAGGCGCTGGCGGCTCTACGGGGGCGGGACTTCGTGGTCCCCGATGACGTGAAGGAACTCGCGCCGGCCGTGCTGGCCCATCGCATCATTCTCGAGCCGGAGGCGCGGCTGGAGAATGTGGACGCGGCCGAGGTGGTGCGCCGCATTCTGGACGAGACGCCGATCCGCGAGTAGCCCGCCGCCGTCCCGGCGCTGACCCCGCTACGCCCCGGCTCAGGAGCAGACTGTAGAGCGTGCCATGTCCTGGACTCGCACGGGCAAGCTCGTAGCTGTGGCTACATTCTTCCTATTCGTCATCGCTGTGATGAACGAGTCGGCGCCGGTCTACGTCTTGGGCAGCGCCGGGCTGTTCCTGCTGATCGCCTGCTGGCTGCTTAGCCGGTCGACGCTCCACGGACTGAGTTGCGCTGTCGAGTTGGCCCAGACCACCGCGATCGCAGGGGGCCGCATCTCTCTGGTCTGGCGTCTGCGAAACGACTCCACGGGTACTCGCGGACCGGTGGTGATCGCAGCGCGAGCGGAGAACAAGACCGTGGCCATCGGTGCTACGGAGCAACAGCGCCTTATCCTCGTCATCCGTCCCGAGGAGCAGCTCATCTGTCGCCTTGATTTCACCTGCCCGGCTCGCGGGCGCTACAGCTTATCGGATATTCATCTGCAGATCGAGGACCCGCTGGGTCTGTTCCGCCGGAATCTGGCGGTTGCCGGCCCGCCGGACGCACTGGCCTTGCCTCCGGCGGATCACTTGGGAAACCACCGCACCGGGCGCCGTCTCCTGAGCCGAGGCGGACGTCGGCGTTCAACCCGTGCCGGCGAGGGAGCCGACTTCCACGGGGTCCGCGAGTACGTGCCGGGCGACGATCTGCGGCGGGTTCATTGGAAAACCACGGCGCGAACCGGCGAGCTCGCGGTCCGCGAGTTCGAGCAGACCTGGTCCGGCACTGTCGCGATCCTCCTGGACCTGTCGCAGGCGGCCGTACGCGGGCGCGGGGCCGAGGCGACTACGGAGACGGGCATCCGGGCGGCGGCGTCGCTGGCGCGCACGGCGCAGATGTCGGGCGGCGCGTTCATGTTCGCGACCCGAGGCGATCGGCGCCTGGCCCTGCCGGTGGAGCGGGGGGAGGCTCACCTTCACCGGTTGCTGGTCGGACTGGCGGATATCCGGGCTGAGGGTCCGCTGTCGCTCGGTCAGCTTCTGCGCGCCGAGGCGCAAACGATCGGCGCGGGCAGTGTGCTCTTTCTGATCACGCCCGCGACAGATCGCACGCTCGCGGACGATATCGCCGGCGTAGCTTCCCGAGTGGCCCAGGTGATCGTTGTGGCCGTCACCGAGCCCGAGCCGGAGGAGCAGCAGCTTCGCGCCGAGACCGCCTTCACCCGGGCGGTACGCTCGGCGGGAGCCATCGTTGTGCCTGCGCCCCGCGGCGGCGCTCTCGAATCGCTGCCCCTGCTCGGCGGCGACTGGCTCAGCAGAGCCCGACGCGTCGGGACTGCAGTGACGACCGGCGGTGCGGTATGAGCCAGGCCGGCGCTGCGGCGATGCGATCGAAGTATGCCAAGCCACCGACGTGGCTCGGCGCGGCAATCCCCGCCTGGACCCTGATGGCGGCGGCGGTGGTGGCCGCACAGCAGCTTGGCATTGAGCCCGACTTCCTGTTGCGCGTCTCGGCCGTAATGCTGCTGGCCCTCCCCGTGGCGCTGGTGCTTCCGGGCACGTCGCTGCCTCAACGGACGATCAACTTGGCCGCCTTCGGCCTGGCCGCGGTACTGGGTATCTATGAGCTCTTGCAGCTCCTGACCGGCGGCCGCGAGGCGATCAGGCTGGACGATGCGTACTACAACCACCAGTTGCTGATCCGGTTCTTCTTGTGGGTCATGGCCTTTCGGGCCTTCACGTTGGCCGGCATCCGCGACCTGACACTGTGCCTTGTTCCGGCGCTGTCCATCATTGTGCTCGTCGTGATCATTGTCAGCACTCCGGTGGTCATGGGCTGCGTCCTGGTCGCCATCCTGGCGACTCTCGCCCTGCTGGCCGCCGATCACCGTGATGCGCTCAGCCGCATCGAGCGCGCCGCGGCAACTTCGTCCTTGGAAGAAGAGGAAGCGGACGGTGCGGCGAGGTCGGGCTGGGCCGCGTCGGTCACCTTCTATGCCCTCATACTGGCGGCAGCGTTGTCGCTGGGGGTGCTATTCTCCCACCTGCGATTCGCCGGCGAGTTGGGGTCCGCCATCCGCGTTGATCTGGCCTCGCGCCTGGCACGGGCTCTGATCCGCGAACGCACCACCGTTTCGGCGTATGGTTTCGCATACCTCGGCTACCCGGAAGCGTCAAGCTCCAAACAGCCGGTGTTTCAGGTCCACAGTAAGCGCACACAGCTTTGGCGTGTAAATGCACTGGACATCTACAATCACTCGCGGTGGTACAAGAGCAGAGCATCGCCTCGGTCGGCCGCGGAGCGAGACGCCCAGGGCGTTTATGTTATCCCCGAGGCCCCCGATTTCCCGCCACTGCCCGAGGGCGAGCGTCCGCTCAACAAACACACGATAACCTTGCTTACGTACGCACAGGGCGCCCTCATCGCTCCGGCCCGGCCGGTTCGCGTGAAGCTCAACGTGCCGCGCCTGGCTGTGGACAAGATGGGCCTGGTGTCAACGAGCCGGGTCATAGACCCCGGAACCACGTACGTAATCGAGTGCCTCGAGACACCGCCGCACCTTGCGGCGTACGTGCCGCGCGATGCGCCGCTGCCGGACTTCGTCCGAAACAGTGCCTATATGGGCCTGCAAGATGCGCCGACCACCGAGCGCGTGGTGCAGTTGGCCCATCAGATCGTCCGCGACGGCGAGGCGGAGACTCCCTTCGAACGCGCACGCGCCATCGAGCAGTTCGTGCGCGAGAACTTCGTCTACGACAGGAAGCCCGGGCGCATTCCCTGGGGCGTGGACGTTGTGGACCAGTTCCTGTTCGTGACGAAACGGGGCTTTTGCATTCACTTCGCCACGGCGATGGCCATTTTGTGTCGGCAGGTTGGCCTCGCCTCAAGGTACGTGGTCGGCTATCGAGAGGGGGAAGAGGTGGAGGGCGAGGAGGACCGGTACATCGTCCGAGGGCGAGACGCTCACAGTTGGGTGGAGGTGTTCTTCCCCGGGGTGGGCTGGGTCGAGTTTGACCCGACGCCGGCTGCGGAGAAGCGCGCACTCGAGCGAAGCTGGACTGAACGGCTG
Organism: Candidatus Zipacnadia bacterium; assembly: GCA_029820995.1. Lineage (GTDB taxonomy): Bacteria > Armatimonadota > Zipacnadia > JALGUG01 > JALGUG01 > JALGUG01. Next base: position 42,878 of record JALGUG010000003.1, on the reverse strand, counting down.
CGGGACTGGCGGGGGAGGATGGCCGCTCAGTGGGCGAGCGGCGGCCCTCGGGGCTTGGGCCCGCTGGAGCTGCCGGCGCGCCTGTGGCTGCTGCTGCAGGCGGCAGCCTTTGCGTATCTGCTGCACCGGTTCGGCTGGGCCTCCATTTCGCAGCGAGCGGCGCGTCGCCTGCCGCCGCATGACGCCGTCGGCCGGGCCTACTACCAGATGCTGCGATACCTGCAGCGGCGGGGCCTGGAGCGGCGGCTCTCGCAGGCACCCTACGAGTTCCAGCGCTCCGCAGTGGGTCTGTGGCCCGAAGTGGCCGAGCCGATCAAGACGCTGACTGAGAAGTTCCTGCTCGTCACGTACGGCGGCCGACTGCCGACTGACGCCGACGCCCGTGCCTCCTGGGAGGCTCTGGATCGGCTGCGGGAGGTCCTACGCCGCGCCCCTCGCGTTCTCCCTGAAGTCTGACCGCCGGGCTCGTTCCCTGATGCGCGGCACGCCTGCTGTTGAGCAGGGGCGACTGCCCCGGAGTCATCGGCAGAGAGCACGCTGCCATCAATCAGGGAGGTCCCTACACCCCCTGATGGCGAAACACGTGAGCTGAGCGCTGGACCACGCACACTGGCGCTCATCCGGCCCAGGCTGCAAGGCAGACTCATGGCTGACTGGCGCAGCCCTCGGGCCGTGAGTGTCTATCCTGCTGCCACTCCTATGCACCACGAGTCTGAGGTCTCGTCCCCCTCGGCGCCCGCGGTCGAGGTGCCGGCACAGGGGCTTTCGCTACGCGCTGTGCTCATCGGCGTGGTCCTCGCGGCGATCGCCTGCTGTGTTGTCTCCTGGGCCGAGCTGGTGATCAAGGAAATCCAGATCGCGATTTGCCAGTTTGCGCCGGCCGCCATCGGCCTGTTGCTGGTCGCGGTCCTGGCCAATCGCGTGATCCGCCTGATATCGCGCCGCTTGAGCCTGAACTCGGCGGAGATCATGATCGTGTACGCCATGATCCTGGTCGCCGCTCTGACGACGTCCCGCGGGCTGATGGAGAAATGGCTGCCGGGGTTGGTCGGCGTCAATTACTACTCCACACCCGAGAACGGCTGGGTGGATGTGCTCTACCCGTATATCCCCTCCTGGCTGGTGCCCTTTGACGTTCGCGGCGCCGAGAAGCAGGAGGTCTCGCGGCTGTTCTACGAGGGCCTCGGGGCGGGTGAGAAGATCCCCTGGCGCGCCTGGCTCACTCCCATTCTGTCCTGGCTCATCGTCATCGCGGCCATCTTCTATCTGTACTTCTCGCTCGCGACCATCTTGCGCAAGCAGTGGGTGGACCATGAGAAGCTGACCTTTCCGCTGACCAACCTGCCGATTGAGCTGGCCCGAGAGGCGGCCGGCCGGGGTACGTTCTTCGCCAACAAGCTCACCTGGATCGGCTTTGCGCTGCCGGCCTTTGTGTTCACCTTGAATGGCCTGCACGGGCTCTATCCCACCATCCCCATGATTCCGGTGAAGTATGAGCTGCATCCCCACTTCCGGGCCATGGGCCGCCCGTGGAAAGACATCCACTACACTGTGGCCTTCTGCAGCATGGCCGCAGTGGGCTTCAGCTACTTCTTGCCGGCGCAACTGCTGTTCTCGTTGTGGTTCTTCTTTGTGCTGTCGCGCGTGCAGGATATCGTGTTCTCGGCCTTCGGCGCTACGCCCCAGGCGATGCCGCTATACCCCTGCAAGGTGCCCCACGGATACCAGGCGGCCGGCGCATACGTGGTCTTGACCGTCTACTTGGTCAAAGCCGCCATACCGCACCTGCGCCAGGTCGTTCGCAAGGCCTGGACCGGCGACCCGACAATTGACGACTCCAAGGAGCTGCTCTCCTTCCGGGCGGCTGCGGGCGGACTGGTCCTGGCCTTTGTCGTCGCGGTCGTGTGGTGCATGTACTCGGGAATGACGTGGTGGATGGCTCTCATCGAGATTGGGGTCTATGTGTTCGTCGTATCGCTGATTATGGCGCGCAGCGTGAACGAGGGCGGTCTGCTCATGACCGAGGCCTCTTTCCGACCCGTTGACCTGGTCCGGATGTTTGTTCCGCTGAGCTCCGTGGGCAAGAGCAATCTGGCCTCACTGGGCTTCTTCGACGCCGTATTCACCCGCGACCTTCGCGGATGCCTGCTCAGCACGTTCCTGGACGAGATGAAAATCGCCGAGCAGGTGCGTCTGAACGGTCGCGCGCTGTTCGGAGCAGTGGCCGTGGCCCTGGTGGTCGGCATCGGCGTATCGGGGTTCCTGGCCCTGTGGCTGCCCTACCACATCGGCGGCGTAGGGATGTACGGCTATGTCTACCGTTCGCAGCCCCTGCACGCCTTCCGGTTCCATGTGCCGGCTATGATGGCCACACAGCAGTTTCAGCCGGCGCTGCCGATCTACTTCTCCATCGGGACCCTGGTCACAATCGGGTTGAGCGTGATGCGAGCACGGTACTGGTGGTGGCCGCTGTTCCCCCTGGGCTATGCGCTGTGGGGCTCGTGGACGATGATCGTGTTCTGGTTTCCCATCTTCATCGCCTGGCTGATCAAGACGGCTCTTGTCCGCTACGGCGGCATGAAGCTATACGCCACCCTGAGGCCGCTGTTCCTGGGTTTAATCCTGGGTGAGTTCTTCATGGCGGTCTTTTGGGCCACGTTCAGCGGCTTTACGCGCTCACCGGCGCCGTTTTTCCCGTGGCCCTAAGGTGTGCCGGCGGTCGAGAAACCGTTTGGCATCATGGACGCCACCGCGCACGGCGACAACATGCACCCCAGTCTCGGCAGCACATCATGCCCCGTGGGCCGCGCGCTCCTGTGCGGCACGGGTGTCGCGGCGGCGCTCTTGACCTCCCTCGTCTGGCTCGACGAACCCATCGCTGCTTGGATGCTCGAACATCGCGACCGGCTATCACATCAGTTCGCAACGCAGATAATGACGCCGGTCGTCCGCAATGGCATGTATGCGGTTGACGTCCTGATTTTTGTCGGCTGGGGCGCCTGGACCAGACGTCGCGACTGGGTTCGAGCCGGCGCGCTGGGCCTGGCGGCGCTGGTAGTGGGCGCTCTTCTGAGCCAGACGCTGAAGGTCTTGATCCATCGGCCGCGGCCCGGTGTGCTCACCGCGGGCCTGGAGCCCACTTGGGCACTGTATTGGCACAGCCGCGCCTGGCATTCCTTCCCCTCCGGCGATGTCACTGCCATGTTCGCCCTGGGGACCGCCTGGGCCCTGGTCTTTGCCTCCAGCGACCTGCGTTCCCTGGCCTTCGCACCGGGCCTGCTCGTCGCCGTGGGCCGGCTCGTGGCCGCCCGCCATTACTTGTCCGACTGCCTGGCCGGCGGCCTGGTCGGAATCGCGGCGGCGCTCCTGGTATGGGAGGTCTGGCACCGCCGGGCGCGTGCCGGGCGAGGCGGGCCTCCCGCGGCGCCCTCGGGCCGCGTTGACACTGCTCGGACCGGCTGATATACTGCCGATGAGACGTAGCCGAGCGTGCGCCGCCTGCCGTTGCTGGGGGAGCAAGACATCGGATGCGCACGTGGACCAGTGCCAGCGCATGAGGGTCAGCCGACTCTCATGCGTATTTGTGAACTGCCGGAGCATGGGCGATGGGACTGCTGATCATCATCGAAAAATGGGCCGAGAACCTCGACGAGGCGACCGTCGGCAAGTGGCTAAAGGCCGAGGGCGATGTCGTGCAAGCGGGCGAGGGCGTCGTCGAGCTGATTACCGATAAGGCGACCTTCGAATGGGAATCGGAACAGGACGGCATTCTGCGCAAGGTCTACGCCGCGGAGAAGAGCACGGTGCCGGTGGGCTATGTGGTCGGCTTCATCGGCGCGGCCGAGGAGGCGCTGCCGGCGGTGGAAGACGAGAACGCTCGGCTGCTGGCGGAGCACCAGGCGCAGGCGAGGCTGGAGTTGCAGGTTGACGCCTCACCCGTGGCGGCCCGGGCCCGAGGTAAGCGCGTCGCAGCGACACCGGCGGCGCGTCGGCGGGCAAGAGAAGCGAGCGTTGAGCTCGAAGCGGTGGCGGAGTTCATCGGCGAGGACCGGCGGGTGACGGAGCAGGATGTGGAGGCCTTTCTGGGGCGGCATCCGTAGCAACGGCAACAAATCGAAGGGCTGAGGTGTAGAATCCCTTGGAAGCGGCCGTGGCGTGGTTTGCGTGGCGTTAGCTGCCGGTATCGGCGTCACGATGCCACGCCCGGGGAGGCAGTTATGAACATGCCGCTGGAAGGCAAGGTCGCTTTGGTCACGGGAGCCTCCCGGGGGATTGGGCGAGCCATTGCCGTGCGCTTGGGGCAGGCGGGGGCGGATGTCGTGGTCAACTACTTGCAGCGCGGGGACGCTGCGCAAGCAGTAGTGGGTGAGCTGGAACAGATAGGCCGCAAGGCGGTGGCGGTCCAGGCCGATGTCCGAGACGGCGACCAGGTGAAGGCCCTCGTAACGCAGGTGCAGGAGCGACTGGGCGGCCTGGACATCCTGGTGAACAACGCCGGCTTGGTGCGGGACAACTTCCTGGCCCTGATGAAGGACGACCAGTGGGACGAGGTGTTGGACACCTGCCTGCGCGGCGCGTACCGCTGCACCAAGGCGGCGGTCCGGGTGATGCTGCGTCAGAAGTGGGGGCGTATCATCAACATCTCCTCCGTCGCCGGAGTGATGGGTGATGTGCAGCGTGCGAACTACAGCGCGGCCAAGGCGGGCCTCCACGGCCTGACCAAGGCGACGGCGCGCGAACTGGCAACCCAGGGCATCACCGTCAACGCCGTGGCGCCCGGCGTGATCGAGACGGAGCTCATTGACGGCATGAAGGACCAGCGGCGACAGCTTCTGCTGCAGATGATTCCCTTGGGGCGTTTCGGCGCCGCGGCGGAAGTGGCGGGGCTGGTGGCCTTCCTGGCCTCGCCGGAAGCGTCCTATATCACGGGGCAGGTGTTTGCGGTGGACGGCGGATTGAGCATGTAGGCGACGTAGGACGTCGGAAAGAGTGGGCTCCATTCGGCTCGCTCGGCCCTGGCGTAAGCACAGGAAACTTACCATGCGTCGCGCAGTGATTACGGGAATGGGCGTAGTGTCGCCCCTCGGTCACGACCTGGACCAGTTCTGGGCGCGGCTGGTCGCGGGGGAACGCGGAGTGCGGGAGATCACGCGGTTCGATACCACCGGGATGCGCAACAGCAAGGGCGGAACGGTGGAAGAGTTTGGGTTCGACCCGGCGGGCCTGGAAGAGGAGCAGGAGCTCGACGAGGCACTGCAATTCGCGCTGGCCGCCAGCGGCGCCGCACTGCGCGACGCGGGCCTGGAGGTAAGCGAAAAACTGGCCCCACGGGCCGGAGTAATCCATTCCACGAACTTCGGCGGTGCGTGGTCGTGGGAGCGATTCGTCGCTGCTCTGGACGAAGACCAGCCGGAGGCGGCACGGGCCTTCCGGCAATTCGGGTTCGGGCTCTCCGCAGACCTGACGGCCAGGCTGTTCAATCTGCGCGGGCCCCGGGCAGTGATGTCCATCTCGTGCGCCTCGGGGGGAGCGGCTCTGGGACGGTGCCTGGACCTCATTCGACATGACCGGGCGGACGTCATGCTGGCCGGCGGGCACGATGCGCTCGCACCGTCACCACTCGCCGGTCTGAGCATCTTGCGGACCATCACCACGGACGATATTCGCCCGTTTGATAGGGACCGCAGCGGGACCCTGTTCGGCGAGGGGGCCGCGGTGCTCGTCGTGGAGGAGCTGGAACACGCGCGGGCGCGGGGAGCGAGAGCCTACTGCGAGCTGGCCGGCTCATGGCAGAACAACAACGCCTACCACATGACGGCGCCGGACGCAGGCGGAGCCGGAATGGCGCGGGTCGTGCGCTGGGCCCTGGCGGACGCCGAGATGCGCCCGGACCAAATTGACTACATCAACGCCCATGGCACGGGCACCGAGTACCATGACCCGGCCGAGACCGAGGCGATCAAGACGGTGCTCGGCAAACGGGCCTATCAGGTTCCGGTCAGCTCAATCAAGGGCGCGCTGGGCCACATGATGGGCGCGGCGGGAACCGTAGAGGCAATCGCAACGGCGCTGGCGATCCATCGGGGCGTCGTTCCGCCCACGGCGAACCTCTCGACGCCCGACGAGGCGTGCGACCTCGACTACGTGCCGGGCCAGGGGCGGGAGTGTGACGTGCAGGCAGGCGTCTCGATCTCCGCGGGTCTCGGGGGAAGCAACTCAGCAGTCGTGTTGAAGGAAGTTCCGCGTGAATGAGGTTCTGATCACAGGCCTGGGGCCGATCTCGTCGGTTGGAATTGGGCGCGAGGATTTCTTTCGGGGTCTGACGGAGGGCCGCGCAGGCGTCCGACCGCTGGAGCGCGTGGTGCCGGCGGGGCTGGAAGCGGTCCGCGCCGCCGAGTGTCTCGACTTTGTCGTCGAAGACTACCTGGAGAGCGAGAAAACCTATCTCGACCGGGCCTCCGAGCTGGCCCTGGCGGCCTGTCATCTGGCCCTGCAGGACGCTCGAATCGAGCGTAGCGCGCTGGACCAGGACCGCGTGGGCCTGTCGCTGGGGACGGCGTATGGCTGCCTGGCTTCGATGCTGGCCCACACGCGACGGCTCAACAAGAAGGGCGCGCGGTTCACGTCGCCGGTCGTGTTTCAGCATTCGTACGCCAATACGCCAACCAGTCTGTGCGCCATCGAGTACGATGTGCGAGGGCCGGCTTCGACCTGCTCCGACGGCTGGATCTCCGGCGCCACGGCGATCCAATACGCCTTCGACGTGCTGCGCGACGGCCGAGCGGACGTGATGTTGGCCGGGGGGTTCGAGGCCCTCAGCGTCCCGCTCCTGCAGGCGCTGCAGGCGTCCGGCATGCTGGAGGGAACAGAGGCCATCATCCCCGGGGAGGGAGCGGGCGTGCTCCTGCTGGAAACGGAGCAGCACGCCCGGGCACGTGGGGTGCAGGTGCTCGGCGCGTTGCAGGCTTGTGAGGTGGCATGGGACCCGAATCCGATAGAGGCGGTCGAGCGTGCTCGGCGGGCTGCCGGCGAGGTGGCGAGGATAATCGCGTGCACCGACGGACCGGGGAAGGAACAGGGCGCGATTGAGACAACAGCCCGGCTGGGGCAAACCTTCGGGGCGAGCGTCGGTCTGGGCGTGTGCTGGGCGTGCCATGGGGGCGGCTCGTCGCATGTAGTGGCGTGGGATCAGGAGGGCGGAGGGTGCTGCCTGGCCGTACAGGCGAGCGGCAAATGATGAACTTCCCACCCGAGGAACTGCGGCGCGACTATGAGCTAATGCTGGTCATCCGGGCCTTTGAAGACCAGCTCAACGAGTTGTACGGGCAAGGGCTGGTCAAGGGCACGTCTCACTTCTGTGCCGGCCAGGAGGCCACGGCGGTCGGCGGGTGTGCGGCGCTGGAGCCGCATGACCTCGTGACCAGCAACCATCGGGGACACGGTCACTTCATCGCCAAGGGCGGCGAGCCGCGGCGCATCATGGCCGAGCTGTTCGGGAAAGCGGCCGGGTACTCTCGCGGCCGCGGCGGCAGCCAACACATGGCTGACTTCTCGATCGGCTTCCTGGGCTCCAACGGGATCACGGGCGGGCTCATCCCTGTGGCAACTGGGGCGGCACTTACCGCCCAAATCAAGGGGACCCGGCGCGTGGTGCTGTGCTACTTCGGGGATGGGGCAGTCGGACAGGGAGCGTTCCACGAGGCCGTGAACATGGGCGCGATCTGGCGACTGCCGGTGGTCTATCTGTGCGAGAACAACCGGTACGCGATGTCCACGCCGGTGTCGCAGGCCTTTCGGGCCGAACACCTGGCGACGCTCGCGCAGGGGTACGGCCTGCCGGCGCACACCATTGACGGGAATGACTATTTCCTGGTGCGCTCGCAAGTTGCCGAAGCGCTGACTCGGGCTCGCCGAGGCGAGGGGCCTACGTTCATCGAGGCCGAGACGTACCGCAAGTACGGGCACTCGAAGTCAGACGATTGCTTCTACCGCAGCGAGGCAGAGGAGGAGTACTGGCGGCAGCGGGACCCAATCGTTCGGATGCAGGCCAGGCTGGAGGAGCTGGGGGTTCTGACGGCGGAACAGGACGCGGAGCTGCGCGCCGCGGCGCAGGCGAAGATCGCGGAGGCGGTGGCATTTGCGCGCGAGGCGCCCGAACCGGAGGCCGAGACGGCAGCGGAGGGTCTGTGGGCGAGCGGGCGAGAATGAGCGGCCGGAAGTCTGGGGCGGACCCGAATAGAATGTCTGAGATCTACTATTCGCACGCGATCCGGGAGGCGCTCGAGGAGGAGCTCGAGCGCGATCCGGACGTCATCTTGCTGGGCGAGGATGTCGCCGAGTACGGCGGCGCCTTCAAGGTGACAGCCGGGATCGTGGAGAAGTTCGGCCCTGAGCGCGTACGCAACACGCCGATCTCGGAGAACGGCTTTGTCGGCGTGGCGGTGGGCGCCGCGCTGACCGGTCTGCGGCCGGTGGTGGAGATCATGTTCATGGACTTCATCACGCTGGCTATGGACCAGCTTGTCAACCATGCCGCGAAATTCCGCTATATGTACGGGCAGCAGGCCCGTGTGCCGCTGGTCGTGCGCTGCCCCGCGGGAGCAGGGAGGTGCTACGGCCCCACGCACTCCCAGAGCCTGGAGCGGTACTTCTTCGCCACGCCGGGGCTGAAAGTGGCCGCGCCGGCGACGGCGCACGATGCCAAGGGGCTGCTCAAGGCGGCGATCCGGGACGATGATCCGGTGGTGTTCATCGAGAGCAAGCTGCTGTACGGCAAGCGAGGTGAGGTGCCCGACGGGGACTACGTAGTCCCACTGGGGCAGGCGGAGGTGGTGAGGAAAGGGCAGGACGTGGCGATCGTGGCCTACTCGCGGATGGTCGGGGAGGCATTGAAGGCCGCGGAGGCCCTGGAGGAGCATGATGTCGCAGCAGAGGTGATTGACCTCAAGACGCTCTGCCCGCTAGATATGGCCACGGTGCAGAGGTCGGTGGAGAAGTGCGGGCGAGCAGTCGTTGCGGAGGAAGGATGGAGGACCGGGGGTATCGCCGCAGAAATCAGCGCCCAGATCATGGAACGCTGTTTTGACTATCTGCAGGCACCTATCCGACGGGTTGCAGCGCTGGATGTGCCGGTGCCATGCAGCGAGCCGCTGGAGCGCGCAGCGACTCCGGATTGGGAGCGCATCGGACGGGCGGCGGCCGACATTGTGACCAACTACTGAGAGCGGAGGGCACACCTCGGGGTGGAGGGGCTAAGCGTATGACCACGCTGATCGTCGTCAGCTACAACAAGCGGCCGTACACGCAGGCGTGCCTGCAAAGTCTGCTGGACTCGCACGCCCGAGCGCAGCCCGGCCCCTGCGAGATCATCGTGGTGGATAATGGCTCGGAGGACGGCACGCGCGAGGTGCTGGCACAGATCGGTCAGCGTGCCGAAACCCTCGGGATCGGCTTCACTGTGATCCAGAACGAGACCAATGCCGGGGCGCCGACGGCGCGCAATCAGGCGCTGGAGCAGGCCCAGGGAGAGCAGATCGCCTTCCTGGACAACGACGTGATTGTGCGGTCCGCGAACTGGCTGCCGACGCTGCGGACCAGGCTGGAAGGCGAGCCCCGGATCGGCATTGTCGGGCCGAAGCTCGTGTTCCCGTTCGAGCCGTTCGCCGTGGAGTGCGCGGGCTGCGCTATCTCGCGTTCCGGTCGGGTGCAGTATGTCGGTCGGGGAGAACCGCGCGACGCGCCGCAGTACAATGAGGCCCGGGAGGTGCAGTGTCTCACCAGCGCCGTATGGCTGATGAAGCGGGAGCTATATGATAGGCTCGGGGGACTCGACGAGATCTACAATCCACTGCAGTACGAGGACCTGGACTTTTGCTACCGGGCGCGGGAGGCCGGCTACCAGGTTTGGTATGAGCCCGCGGCGGAGATGTACCACTTCGAGAACACCACCGGGGCGCGTTCGCCCGACGTGAACTTCCCCTACGTGACGATCAAGAACGGGCTGGAGTTCAAGCGGCGCTGGCGGCACATGTTTGAGCAAGAGGACGGGCCGCCCGAAGAGGCGACCCGCTGGCGCGAGCTGCAAATGCGCACGATCGAAGAGACCGGCATCCCGCCGATGGTGGCCTAGAAATCGCTTCATCACCCGTGTCGGAGCGCGTTTACGCGCGATTGCCTTGCCCGTGGAGGTTATGCTACCACCAGCGGCGTTGGGCGATCACCAGCCAGGCAGCGGGCCTGGCCACGCCGGCGTAAGCACGAGCGCGAGGAGTTGGCATGAGCGGCGAGGATTTGAAACGGGAACTGAAGGAACTGATTGTCGAGCGGCTGTTCCTGAAGGTCGAGCCGGGGGACATCAAGGATGACGAGAACCTAATGGAAGTCTACAACATTGACTCGGTCAACGTCTTCGAGCTGGTGGTGGGACTGGAGGAAGTGTACGGGGTGTCCTTCGAGGACGAAGACTTCGACATCGAGGCGTTCCAGACGGTGGACTCGATTGCTGCGTTGGTGGAGGCCAAGCGTGCGTCCTGAGGCCCCGCCGGAGCGGATGGTCCGGTTCCGGAGCGCGGACTTCCGCCTGCATGGGATCTTGCACGCCGGGAGCGGGCGGTCCGCCCTCGTCATCTGTCACCCGTTTGCCGACGAAAAGCGGTGCGCGCACCGGGCGTTGGTGGAAACTTCTCGCCGGCTGGCGCGAGACGGTTGGTGGGTGCTCAGGTTCGATTACCGCGGCTACGGTGACAGCGAGGGCGATTTTGAGGTCGGAGACCTGGAGGACTGGAAACAGGACATCAAGGCGGCTGTGGACTTCGTGCGGGCCGAAGCAGAGGTCGAAGATGTGGGGCTCTTGGGGCTGAGACTCGGGGCTACATTGGCGGCGGAGGTGGTGGAGCAGCATCTGGAGACGCGGTGTCTGGTCTTGTGGGAGCCGATCACCAGCGGAGCGCGCTACGTGCAACTTAATCTGCGACGGAGTCTGATCAAGAAGAGCATCACGCAGAGCGAAGGGGCGGGTGTCGCGACCCAGGCGGCCCTGGAGGAGGGCCAGACGGACCTGGACGGGCTGCTGCTCAGAGAAGAAACGCAGGAGCAACTCCGAGCCCTGGACCTGCTCGCGCAGCCACGCCGGTACGGAGGGCCAACGTTGGTGTTGAGCATCACGGCGCGACCGGAGCCGTCCAGGCAGGCGACGATGCTGGGCGAGCTGTACCCCAATGCGGAAGTGCGCGGACTGCGGGAGCAGCCGTTCTGGAGCATGATCGGCATCGTCCAACCCACGGAAGTGATGGAAACAACGGCGAGCTGGCTGCGAGCACTTCGCGCAGAATGCAACTAGGATGACCGAGGACCAGGTTACCTTCGAGAACCAGGGCCAAAGGCTCTATGGGATCCTACACCGACCGGAGGGCAACACGAGACCCAGGGTCGGCGTGGTTATGCTGCACGGATGGGGAAGCTACCGCATCGGGCCCCACCAGATGTTCACCAAGGCGGCGCGCACCTTGTGTCGCGCGGGGTACGCCTGTCTGCGGTTCGACTTCCGAGGCCGAGGGGACAGCGAGGGCGAGGCCGCCGAGGCCAATCTGGCCACCATGATCTCGGACACGGAAGTCGCCGTGGACAATCTCGTGCAGTGGCTGGACGTGAAGCGCGTGGCGCTGCTGGGAATGTGCTCGGGCGGCGAGGTCGCGATTGGCGCCGGCGTGCTGCGCGAGGTGATCGATTCGCTTCTGCTCTGGTCCGTGCCGATGGTGGCCCTGGAGGAGGGCCGGCAGCGCCCGGAAAGCCGGACGTGGCACAACCTTAAGGAGTATGCACGCAAGCTGCTGAGGCCGGAGACCTGGCGGAAGATCTTGACCGGCTCGGTGCGCACGGACATGGTGAGAAAAGCCCTGTTCGAGGGTGGCGCGTACGAGACCCCGGAGGAGAACGTGAAGCTCGGTATTGATTGGTACGATCGCTTCACCAGGTTCCGCGGAGCGATGCTGTTTGTCTACGGCGGGAACGACCCTTCCGCGGAGCCCTCGATCGCGCACTATCGCAGCTTGTGCGAGGAGGCGGACATACCAGCCGAGTTCCAGGTGGTGTCAGGGTCCAATCATGCTTTCTACTCGCTGGCCTGGGAGCAAGAAGTGATCGCCGGGACGCTGGCGTGGCTCAACAGGCGCTATTCCCAGCCGGGGGATGCTCATGGTGCAGACGCCGCCTGAGGTGGCGAAGCTGCGAGTTCTGTACGTGAACCACGTCGGGCAGCTTGCGGGGGCTGAGCAGAGCTTGCTCGAACTTCTCCGGAAGCTGGACCGCGACAAGATTGAGCCGTTGGCAGCCCTTCCCTCGGACGGGCCTCTGGCCCCCGCGGTGGCGAGAGCCGGCGCAACCGTGCTCCCGGTGCCGATGCGCCGCCTGCGGCGCACGAACAACCCGCTGCAGTTGGCTCAGCAGAGCTGGTCCCTGTGGCGCTGTGGCTGTCGGCTGGGGCGAATCATTGACGATGAGGCAATTGACCTGGTACATGCCAACAGCCTCACGGCCCTGCTGTACCTGAGCCGGCATGTGCCTGCAGAGTGCCCCGTGATCTGGCACGCCCGGGACCTGCGTCAGCCCCGCTGGCTGACCCGTCGGCTGGCGGGGCGCGCCACGCGGATCATTGCGGTCTCGCAGGCAGTGGCCGATGCGGTGGCCGACTGCTTGCCGGCGGCAACTGAAATCACTACGGTCATACACAATGGTCTGGACTTGCAGCGGCTGTCGGGACAGAAGGAAAGAACACGGGTTCGATCAGAGCTGGGACTGGCTTCGAACGCGCGGCTGGTTGGGACTGTGGGACAGCTCGTGCCTTGGAAAAACCAGGAATTGTTCCTGCGAGCCTGTGCGCAGGTGGCGCTGCATCAGGCCGAGGCTGAGTTTCTCGTAATCGGCGCAGACCTGTTCGGCGAGCACGAGGGATACTGCCAGTGGCTGCGGGATCTGACCGAGGACTTGGGCCTTGCGCGGCGCACCCATTTCCTGGGCTGGCGTAATGACGTGCCCCGACTGCTGGGGGCGTTGGACGTGTTTGTGCTGCCCTCGCGGGAGGAGCCCTTCGGGCGCGCGTTGCTGGAAGCGATGGCGGCCGGGCTGCCGGTAATCGCCGTGGCCGCTGGCGGGCCAAAAGAGCTCATTGACCCGAGCCATGACGGTATCCTGATACCCCCACCGGGGCACCCCAGCATTCTGGCGGCGATGATCAATCAGGTGCTGGACGACCGGGCCCTGGCACGCCGCCTCGGCGAGCGCGCCCGCCAACGAGCGACTCGCTTCACCTCCGAGCGCACGGCCCGCCTGGTAGAGAACGTGTACGACGAGGTGCTGTGGGAGGCCACCGAGGAGCTCACATGACACTGAACATAGCTCACCGCGGGAACTCCGGCGAATGCCCGGAGAACACTGTTGCGGCCTTCTTGAGCGCCGTCGAGATCGGCGTGGACATGATCGAGCTGGACGTGTGGTGGACGCAGGACCGAGAGCTCGTCGTCATGCACGACGCCACCGTGGACCGCTGCACCGACGGGACCGGCGCGATCTCGGAGATGACGCTGGCCCAGATCAAGGCGTTGGATGCCGGGAGCTGGATGGATCAGCGGTTCGCCGCGGAGCAGGTGCCCACGCTGGCCGAGGCCTTCGCAGTCATCCCGCATCCCGTCGGGATCAACATGCACCTTAAGACCGTAACGCCGGAGCCCGCCTTCGTCCGGCAGGTTCACCGGACGGCCGTCGAAGCCGACGTCCTCACTCGCCTGCTGGTCGTCCACGACGATTTGCCAACCCTGCAACGCTTCCGGACTCTCGACGACACGCCGGACTTCTGTCTCCTGCCGCCAACGGGGGACGGGAACGAGTACATCGCGGTAGCGGAGCAACACGGTTTTCGCGTATTGCAGCCGGGACGGGGCATGATGTGCGTGGAGTTCTGCCGGGCGGTTCAGGCCCATGGAATGCGCGCGAACGTGTTCTACGCCGATACCGCCGAGGACATGAGGCAGTACATTGCCTGGGGCATTGACGGCATCTTGACCAACTATCCAGCCCGGCTGAAGCGTGTGTTGGCAGGCGCATAGAGCCGACCGCAGGGGCGGCCTGGCGGAAGTCAGGACAGCATGACGGTTAGACGAGTGCTGTGGGCAGTCATTGGGATTGTGCTGGGCGGTGCGGTGGGAGGCTGGTGGTACGCCCGCGGCGCCAAGGAGCCCATGGTCATCGCGCTCCTGCACACTACGGACACGCGGGGCGCCTTGGACCCGAAGTCCTTTGGCTGCGACTGCAAGGAAGGCATCGTGTGGCGCGGCGGGCTCAGCCGGCGGGCCACATTGATCCAACGGCTGCGGGAGCGGTATCACGATCGGGTCATTGTCCTGGACAGCGGGAGCGTGGCGTACGATCCGGCGCGCGCCAAGGTGGCCCTCTCGGCCATGAAGCACATGGGCTATGACGCCGTCGGCGTGGCTCGGGCCGATCTGAGCGTGGGGAACCGGTTCTTCCAGGCTGCGCAGCAGGCCGGCGTTCCGGTCCTCTGTTATCCCGAGAACGAGCAGACGCGAGGCCGAGCGCAGGCCGTCCTGATCAAGCAGGTCGGCGATCGGAAAATCGGTGTGCTTTGTATTGGAGCGACCGCGGAGCTGCGCCTCAGGCTCGACCGGCTCGCCGAGCAACTGAAGCCCCTGCGACAACAGTGTGATGTCGTCATCGTGCTCAGCCGGCTGGGCACTGCAATGGACCGTCGCCTGGCCGCGGCGAAGCCGGTATCATCTATGATTGACGTGATCGCCGGCGATGCCACCGCAGCTCCACTCAACGGGTTGCTGCTCGTGCACGGCACCACGATAATGCCGACCTGCTACGAGGGGCAGGAGGTCGGCGTGCTCGAAATGGACTTGCCCCGACGCGGCCGGCCGCAGTATCGCTTTCGGCGGGAAGAGGTGGCCATCAGCCTGCCACCGGACCCGGTGGTCGAGGCGAGCATTGATGCCTTTATGGGTCGCCAGCCCGGCAGTTGGGCGCCCTGGGCTCTCACAACAAAGGCGGCGCCGGCCGGGCTCCTGGAACGCTGAAAAAGCGTGCGCCGGGAAGGAATTCCCCGTCCGGGAAGGAAGATTGCGCTGAAGAAAGAAATGTGAAGTGAAAAAAGAATGTGGCATACACGCAGGTCAACGGAGGGTGGCAAAGGCCAGGATTGTAACACGAATGCCGACCTACAACACAGCAACGGAGATGATAATGATGGCACTCGAGCGACAGTGTTGTGTATGTCATCGTATCTGGGTACCCGGTGACCGGAGCGGCGGGGTGGGGACGTGGCAGCCGGCGCGGTACCGGCCGGAAGCTACCCACGGGTACTGCCCCGCCTGTTTTCGCCGGGAGCTCTTGCGGGCGCGACAGGCATTGTCTGGGCTACAGATGAAGGGTGTGCGGCAGGGGTAGCTGCGGTGCTGCAGGCGAGTGCGAGGAGCCGCCGCGCAGGGCCCGGAGTATGGGTGGTCCTGGGGCGGACGAGTAGCGGCTTCGTAGGCAGGCTTGTGGGCGCGAGCGGCAGTGTCGGGCTCGTACGGGGCAGCATGCGCGAGGAGTGACTTACAAGGGTCTTGCTCGGTCGGTGTAGGCCAGACCGAAGCTGATGCCGTAGCCGGAACGTGACGTCGAGGCGGTCCTCGCCGGGCTTGTCGGAATTGCCTTGCCGATCCCCTGTCGTTCCCAACATCCATGCCGGTCTGAGACAAGATCGTTGCCGACCCGTCAATCAGCGGCGTGATCCGCTGTCGGCCGGAGAAACGCGGCATAGCCGTGCATTGCCCCAGTCTTCAGTGCCTGCTCTTGCGGCCCAAGCCCGGCAGAACGCCTGTCCGGGGGCGCATCTGGTGCTGCTGTCTCTGTCGGGCCGTTCGCAAGGTTGGAGGGAAGTGTAACAGAATTGTGGCGAGCATAGTGGGCGGTGAACTGAGGGTTCAGGAGACCGCAAACAGCATGTTACCGTTCCGAGGAATAACATCTGCAAGTATGGCGAGCGAGAAAGCCTGGAATTAACGGGGAGGCAGGGCGGGGCCTGCGGCATTCCAGCCCCGTCAACGGCGGATGGAATGGCGATGGCAGTAACCATCAGGCGGCTCGGGCGCCTCATTGCGGAAGCGGCGCCGGAGATAAGGGAGAACTGGGAGCGGGAGCTGAGCAGAGACGAGGTCTGCCGCTCGGCTCTGGCGTCGTACCGGACTCTGTGGGAGGCACTGCTGGAGGCGCTGACGAGCGCAGAGGGTGGGGCGCAGTTGCCCAAAGCGGAGGCCCTGGAGGCTGTGGTAGCGACGGCGTGCAACCAGGGGATGACGGTGGGGCAGTTGATGCGGGGGGTGCAGCTATGGCGTGATGCAGTAGTGCAAACGGCGCCTCGACTATCGGGTGGCGGTGAGGCGGAGGGCCAGGAGGTACGGGCCTGCGCCGAGGCGGTCGCAGACCATCTGATCCTGGCCGGCGAGCGGGTGCGCGAGCGCAGCCGCGGCGCAGTGGAGCGGATCTGCACCGAATTGGCTGAGAATGCGCACGATATGATCTTCGCTGTCGACGCGGAGGGGAAGTTCGTGTTCGTCAATCCGCAAATGCGGCTGGCGCTGGGCTACCGCGCGGACGAACTGCTGGGGCAGCATTTCACGCGTGTGTTGGCCCGTGAATCGCGCGAAATGGCGGCCGAGAACTTCGAGCGCGCGCTACAGGGGCAACCCTCCAGAAGCACCTATGAGCTGGAGTACCTGGCACGCAATGGCACGCGGATCCCGGTTGAGCTCAACATTATCACGCGCCGGGTGGGAGAGGAGATCGTAGGGCGCATCGGCATTGCTCGGGACGTCACGGTACGCAAGAGCATTCAGTTGGAATTGATGCAACGCAACCGCGAGCTGGCGGCGATGAACACCATCATTGCCAAGGTGGGCCAGTCGCTCCATCTGGAGCAAGTTCTGGGCGAGGTTCTGACGAGCTGTCTGCAGACCCTGGGCGCCGACGGCGGTGCGATCTGTCTGTTCACGCCGGGCCGAGGAAAGCTGGAATGTGCGGCGCGTTCGGGCACGCAAAGCTGTGACCCGGAGGGCGGCGAGGGGACGTGTGTCGCCCAGGAACGCGTGTGCATGGAAGTTGTGCGTACGGGCCGATACGTCGCGTTGGCGCCGCATCTGACCTGGGACGGAGGGGGCGCTCAAGAATTCCTGGAGGAGCTGGGAGCGAGCTCGTTCGTGGTGATGCCCTTGCGCTCCGAATCGCGCATTCATGGAGTGCTGTGCGCACAGACGGCACGCGGGAATCCGCACATGTTGACCTCCCAGGCGTTACAGTGGCTGGAGACAGTCGGTCGGCACATCGGCGTGGCGGTGGACAACGCGCGACTGTACGCCGAGGCGCGCCGGATGGCGGCCACCGACAGCGCTACGGGGCTGCCCAACCACGGCGAATTCTACCGCCTGCTGAAGATCGAGCTCGATCGCTCCCGGCGCTACCGACGCCAGTTCTGCGTGGCCATGATTGACCTGGACGAGCTGAAGGCGATCAATGATACCTACGGCCATCTGACGGGAGATGAAGCCCTACGCTGCACGGGGATGCGGCTCCGCAGTCATACGCGCAAGGCCGATGTGGTGGCGCGATACGGCGGGGACGAGTTCGCCCTAGTGCTGCCGGAGACAACTGCAGATCAGGCCGTGCACCTGGCGCGGCGCATCAAGCGGGCCGTGGAGAGCTTTGGGGACTGGAGTCTGCCTCAGGCGCGAGACCTGCGGTTGCGGCTCAGCATCGGCATTGCCCCCTTCGTCGGGCAGGAAACAAACGAGGACGAACTGATTGATCTGGCCGACAAGGCCTGCTACCAGGCGAAGCGGACGGGCGACGGGGTAACCGCGCTGGCAGTCTAGGGGGAGTTGGAAGGTCCGGAACGCCGGGGAGAGTGTCAGGCGGCGGGTTGACTTGGCGAGAAGGAGTGACGTATAATTCGCCCAATGGGGCCGTGGCGCAGCGGGAGCGCGTCTCCTTGGCATGGAGAAGGTCGAGGGTTCAATTCCCTCCGGCTCCACCAAACGTAATGTGAACAGTCAGGCGTGACCGATGTTCCCGTGACAGCGGTGGCGGCCCGGAGGGATGCGGATACCTCTGGGCCGCTTTGCTAGAGCGTGGAAGGAGGCGCGCCAGGCCACGGCGAAGAAGGAATCTAATTCTGAGGCGAGGCCTCGCCCGGCCGGACGAAGGAGCCAACCAATGGCCATAGACTGGAGAAAAATCATTACCGAGTCGGCGGCGATGAAGTGCTCTGACGTGTTCTTCAAGGTCAACTCGCCGCCCGCGAGGCGACATCGGGGCGTAGTCCGAATCATCGAGGACCTCGATCCCTTGACCGAGGATGACACCCAGAGCATCGCATATGAGTTGATGACCGAGCGTCAAAAGGCGCTGTTCGAAGACTACCCTGAACGCGACATCGGCCTGACGCTGGGCGATGTTTGCCGCCTGCGGATCAACATCTACCGCGAGCGGGGCAACACCGGCCTGGCCATGCGGATCATTCCACTGGAGATCCTGACGATTGACGAGCTGGAGCTGCCCCCAGTGCTCAAGGACATCTGCATGCATCGGCAAGGCCTGGTGCTGGTCACGGGACCAACGGGGTGCGGCAAGTCCACCACCCTGGCGGCCATGATTGACCACATCAACACTCACCGGCCGACGAACATCATCACGATCGAGGATCCCATCGAGTATGTGCACCGGGATAAGCAGTCCATTGTCAATCAGCGTGAGGTCGGGATTGACACGGAATCGTTCACGGACGCGCTCAAATACGTGGTGCGTCAGAGCCCGGACGTGATCCTCATCGGTGAGATGCGCGACGTAGAGACAATGGGTGTCTGCATGCAGGCGGCGGAAACGGGGCACTTGGTGTTCTCGACGGTGCACACGCGAAGCGCGTCGGAGACCATGGAGCGGATCATCAACATGTTCCCGCCGCACGACAAGCCGCAGATCTGTCTGCGAATGTCAACGGCCTTGCGTGCGGTGATTTCTCAGGCACTGGTGCCTCGCATTGACAACCAGGAGCGCCTGGCGGCTCTGGAGATCATGACGGTCACGCCCACGATTGCCAAGATGATTGAGGAGGGCGCAACCGGTGAGATCTACGATGCCATTGATGAAGGCGGCTTCTGGGGCATGCAGACCATGAACCAGGCCCTGATCGGGCATTATCAGGCGGGCCGGATCGGCGAAGAGGAGTGCCATCACTACGCGGGGAATGCGACGGAAATGCGGCAGATGCTACGGCGCGCAGAAGTCGGCGGGCCCGCCTATGACAGAATGGAGAAATACAAGGTGGCGGACGAGACGCCGCAGCCGCAGCAGGGCGCGCCGCCGCCACCGGCCGCCGCAGCCCCACAGTATCCGCAGACGCAGCAGGGCGCGCCGCCAGCGCCACCGGGGGCTCCGCAGTATCCGCAGCCGCAGCAGGCTCCGCCACCACCGGCTCCGGGTCGCATTGCGCCGCCCCAGCAGCCCGTGCCGGGCCCGCCGGGCCGTCAGGGCCCCGGCCAGTAGCTTTGAGCGCGAGTAGAGGATAAACACGCTCGGAATCAGGCACGTTCAGGCGGCGCCTGAGCCGCCCAACGTTATCACCGAGGGGGCAGAATCATGGCCCTGCCGTACACACTGGACGATCTGCTGAGGATGATGCCTGAGCGACAGGCGTCGGACCTGCACCTTCGCGTGGGCGAGCCGCCGGTGTTTCGCATTCACGGCGACCTCTATCGTTTGGACGAGTTCCCGCCATTGACACCGGAGGACACGAAGTCGCTGATGTACGGAATCATGGATGAGCGGCACCGCCGGCGGTACGAGGAAGTCTGGGAGATGGACATGGCCTACCAGCTTGAGGGGGTAGCACGGTTCCGTGTGAACTGCTTCCGACAGCAGGGCGCCTTGGGCGCTGTGATGCGGCTGATTCCGATCAAGATCCAGACGATTGACGAGCTGCAGCTTCCCCAGGTGCTCAAAGAGCTGGCACTGCTGCCCCGCGGCCTGGTGCTGGTGACCGGGCCGACGGGCAGCGGCAAGTCCACCACGCTGGCGGCGATGGTGGACCACATCAACGAGCGAGTAGCGTGCCACCTGATTACCATTGAAGATCCGATTGAGTTCATGCATACTGACAAGGCCTCCTCAATCAACCAGCGTGAGATCGGCCAGGACACCCGCAGCTTCTCGGAGGCGCTCAAGCACGTGGTGCGCGCCGACCCGGACGTGATTCTCGTCGGCGAGATGCGCGACCTGGAAACGATCGCGATGGCGATCACGGCCGCGGAGACCGGCCACCTGGTGTTCGCCACCCTGCACACCACGGATGCCATGCAGACGGTGGACCGCATCGTGGACGTGTTTCCGCCCGAGCAGCAGCAGCAGATCCGCATGCAGTTGTCCGTGGTCCTGCAGGGCGTGGTCTGCATGCAGCTTCTGCCCCGTATCGGCGGTGGCCGGATCCCCGCCTTCGAGATCATGATTGGCACCTCGGCCATCCGCGCCGTGATCCGCGAGGGCAAGACCCACATGATCTACAACATGATTCAGAGCGGCGCCGACCTGGGTATGATCGCTCTGGACCAGTACTTGGTGAATCTGGTCAAGGGCGGATACGTGACGATGGAGGACGCCTTCCTCAAATCCTCCAACCCCAAGGAGCTGGCGACGCGCCTGAACGTCGAGTATGACCCGGACACCGGTGTCCTGAAGGAGCGGGCAGAGGCACAGGCGCAGGCGGCCGAAGCGCCGGCGCCCGTGGAGGCCCAGACCGCGGCTCCGGCCGAGCAGGCAGTGACTGACGAGCAGTATCAGCAGCAGTACGCCGAGTATCAGCGCAAGTATGCCGAGTGGCAGCAGCAATATGCGCAGTGGCAGCAGCAACAGCAGGCTGCCGGACAGCAAACGGCGCCGACGGAGGGAGCCCCGCCGCCACCGGGTCAGCAATAGTTCGGGAGGCTGACGCCCAGACAGTGTGAAGGCGCCCACAGCGCAGGGAGGCTGCGATGTCAGGCCTAGATTACACTCTCGATGATCTCTTGCGGCTTTCGGTGCAGAGCCTGGCCTCAGATTTGCACCTGAAGGCTAACTCGCCGCCGCTGCTGCGGATCCACGGCGATCTGGGCCCGGTGGAGGGAATGGCCCCGCTAACCGCGGAGCAAGCCAAGGAGTTGGCTTATCAGATCTTGACCGACCAGCAGATCAAGCGGCTGGAGGAGGAGCTGGAGCTCGACTGGGCCTACCAACTGGAGGGCCTGGCGCGATTCCGCGTCAATCACATGTATGATCGCGGCACAATCGCGTCCGTCTATCGCACGATTCCCATGCGGATCTCCACGATGGAAGAGCTCGGTCTCCCCGACTTGTGCCGGCGCGTGTCCGACCTGCCCCGCGGCCTGGTGCTGGTGACCGGGCCGACCGGCTCCGGCAAGTCCACCACGCTGGCGGCGATGCTGGACTATATCAACGAGACGCGGCCGGTGCATATTATGACGGTGGAGGACCCGCTGGAGTTCCTGCATCACGACAAGAAGGCGCTGATCAACCAGCGGGAGCTCGGCAGTGACACCAAGTCCTTCGCCAATGCCCTCAAGTTCGTATTGCGGCAGGATCCGGACGTGATTCTCATCGGTGAGATGCGGGACCTGGAAACCATCAGCCTGGCCATCACTGCCGCCGAAACCGGGCACCTGGTGTTCGCGACGCTGCACACGACGGATGCGGTGCAGACGATGGACCGCATCGTGGACGTGTTCCCCCACTACCAGCAGCAGCAGGTGCGGATGCAGCTCTCGGTCAATGTGCAAGGTGTCATCTCGCAGACGCTGGTGAAGACGGCCGACGGACAGGGGCGGATCGCGGCCTTTGAGACCATGGACGCCATACCCTCGGTGCGCAATCTCATCCGCGAAGCGAAGACCCACCAGATCGCCTCCATTATCCAGACAGGCGCGAAGCGGGGCATGTGGACGTTGGACCAATCACTGGCCCGGCTGGTACAGCGGGGAATCGTTACCTTTGAGGACGCGTACGCCAAGGCCGGCAATGCCGCGGCCTTTGAGGAGATGGCACGGGCGGGGCAAGAGGCAGTACCAGAGGAAGCCGCGCAAGCGGCGGACGATTCCGAACGGACGCTCTAGCACAAGTTCCCGTGTTGGCTGACGACGGCTCTTTGGGTTAGGAGGTTGCTGTGCCGGCCAGTCGAGGCGCTCAACGCGGTGGCGGGAAAGCACTGGGTCGCCGGAGCCTGGAGGCGATGTTTCACCTCTCAGGGTGGCTGCTGAAAGTCACGCTGATTGGCACGGCGCTGTGCCTGGCTTACATTCTGTACCTGATCCTCGGCGGCTACCTGCAAACGGAGACGCGGAAGGTCGCCGATGCCGCTCGCCTTGTGGGCAACGGTTTCGCGATCTTCGGACTATTGCTGGCGGTGGCGGTGATCGTACGGCTGTGGGACGAGTTGGCCTTCGCCCTGCTGGTGGGGGTCGGCGGAGCTGCCGTGACCTTCGGACTGCCGATCCTGATGAGTACGAAGGGCGTCAACCCGAACGCCGGCGTGGCCAGGAGCCTGCTGGATACCACGACGCTCGCGGGGAAGCTCATCCTGGCTGTCGCTCTTTTACGTGTGATCGTCGGGATTGTCCAGTATATCCGGGAGGCGCCGCAGCGCGAGGCCGAACGCCGCCTACAGGCCGAACGAGAACAGCTTGGTCCGAAGAAGGCTCAAGAGGCAACAAGCCGGTACGGGAAGTGCTGGCAGTTGCCGTTTTGCCATGCCGCAATCCGGGAAGTTTGCCCTGCGTACCAGGCCCGCAAGACCTGCTGGAAGTTCGGGCGAGGCTGCAATTGCGACCCGACGATGATCGAGATGATGCTCCGGCAGGGGGCGCTGAAGTCGGGTGCGGTGGGAGCGGAGCAGAAGCGCACGCAAATCGAATACATGCGGGAGGAGCTGCAGGCGAGTGCGACCGCGGGCACGACGGAACGCACGATTCCGTGCAGCAAGTGCCCGATCTACAACGAGCATCAGCGGCAGAAGTTTGCGCTGGTCAATCCCTTCATCATCGTGGTCACCATCGTGCTGTTCGTGATCGCCTTCCCCGTCGTCATGCGGGCCTACGGCGTGGTGCTTGGCACCCTCAGCAAGTTCGCGGAGAAGTTCATCATCCAGACGGGCTCCGTCCAGTGGACCGCCGCTCAGTGGTTCCAGAATCTGGACACACCCGCGGTCAAGGTGTTCTTCATCCTTATCGCCTTCGCCTTCGTGTTTGCCTACATCCTCAAGCTGGTGGAGTGGGCGATCTTTGTGAAGAAGATCTAGTCGAAGACGACTGCGGCATTGCACGGCGACCGGGCCGAAGCGTCCGGCCGTTGCTGCTCCATAGCCGAGCGCAGCGACTTCCCTCCCAGGGCGCTCCACTCAGAGGTTCTCCGGCTCCGGTGCCCGCTTCGCGGCGTCGCGCAGGCGTTGGACCATATTCTCCGCGTCGCGGGCCACGGTACGCAAGGCGAGCAGACAGACAAGCCCGCCCAGCAGAGCGAAGGCCGGCGTCACCAGCAGGCCGGACCGCAGCGCCTCAGGCTGGGCGCGTCCCCCGCAGAGGTCGGATACCAGGCCGATGAGATAGGGCGAGACGGCGTCACCCAGGTGGGTGAACAGGGTGAAGATCCCGACCGCAGCGCCGCGCAGGCGGGGCTCGACGAGGCTGTGCACGAGCGCCCCGACCGGGGCGATGGCCCAACTGAGACAGAACCCGGCGAAAAACAGCGCGACCAGGTAGATCCACTGCACATCTACGAGCAGGAAAGCGAGTAGGAAGGGCAGCGAGACCAGAATACTGGCGGCAATGGAGGCGACCAGTCCGGTGCGGTAGCGCTGGGCCAGGCGCTCGGTCACCACACCGGAGCACAGAACCCCGAGCAGGCACCCGGCCATCGCGGGTCCGCCGCCGATCAGGGCGGCGCGGGCCTGAGGCACGTGGCGGACCCGCTCCATGAACTCCATCAGCCAGTGAATTAGACCGTTTGTCGCACCGGTGAGCAACATGATCCCGACCGCCATGATGGCCAGCGTCGGGATGCGCAAGAGTGTGGACAGGGCCGGCGGCGTCGCCGCGCGGGTGGCCTCCGAGACCTCTTCTTGGGCGCCGGGCGGCGGCTCGCGCAGCGAGTACACCCACAAGGCGAGGAGCAGACCCGGCGAGCCCGCCGCGACCAGCGCATGGCGCCAGCCGATGGCCACCCCGATCAGCTTGCCGACCACCAAACCTACGGTGCCGCCGACGATCATTGCAGCGCCGAAGACGGAGATGGCGCGGACGCGATGCGTCCGGGGGAAGTAGTCGCTGATCAGCGCGAGGCCGGCCGGAACGACGGAGGCCTCTCCGATCCCGACACAGGCTCGCGCCAGGAACAGCGTGATGAACCGCCGCGCTGCCGCGGAGGTGATGGTCGCGGCACTCCAGAGCAGAACGCCGGCGGCGACCACATTCTTGCGAACGTGGGCGTCGGCCCAGCGGCCCAGCGGCACCGCCGCCAGTGCAAACATCAAAATGAAGGCGGTGTACAGCAGTCCGCCTTGTTGGTCGTTGAGGTGCAGCTCGGTCTGGATATCGCCCAGGAGCGCCGAAACGATCAGCCGGTCAACGTAGTTGAGCACATTGACCGCAAACAGCACGATAAGGGCGTAACGGGCATAGCCCAGGCTAGGACGCCAGGGTGGATTCAATTCGCTCTCCGTGAGTGCAACAACGAAGGAGTATAGCCAAAAGGATGAAGTGCGTCAAAGCGGCCAAAGGGACGGCAGGCATCGCAAGTGACGGACTTACCCCGCTTGGCCTCTGTTCGTACCGCCACCGGTGGCTCTCGGCGCTGCGACGAAGGGTCCGGTAATCACCTGCACCCTATAGCCGACCGTAGGCCGATCCGCCCCCGAGGGCCATTTTCGGTTTTTCGAAAAACCGAAATCGGTGCCCACGGCGGTGCGGGTGGGTGAAGTGGTCTCGGCCAGTGGCCGAGGATGCATTGCTGAGACGCGTGCCCGCCGGGCGTACGGGGGAGCCGTGCTCACACTGCTGCGACCAGTTTGCGCGCCCTTGTGAAGCCTCAGGGCGACGCTCGCTGCAGGAAGGGCTCCGAAGGCAGGGCGGCGAAAAAGGGAAATATTTGAGATTAACGCTCGGAGGTGAGGGGGATGTCGCGACGCCTGTTCTGGCCGGCGATCGTGTCAGCTCTTGCGCTGCTGCTGGCCCTGGGTCTCCCGCCGCTGTCGGGGCAGGGGCGCACCTTCGCCACGGCCAAGTCGTGCGCCAGGTGCCACGGCAGCTACACCAAGGCGTGGAAGGCCTCGGTGCACAGCAAGGCCACCGCGCGGCCTCTGTTCCAGGCGATACTCAAGCAGGGGATGGAGCAGTCGCCCGAGGTCGTCAAGGACATGTGCGTCATGTGCCATGCGCCGGGGGCGGCCCTTAACAAGGTCACGGACCCGAAGAGCACCGATTACACTATGGGCGTGCAGTGCAGCATCTGCCACCAGATTGAGAG
Source organism: Candidatus Zipacnadia bacterium (assembly GCA_029820995.1). GTDB lineage: Bacteria > Armatimonadota > Zipacnadia > JALGUG01 > JALGUG01 > JALGUG01. The sequence goes on along the minus strand of JALGUG010000003.1, from coordinate 17,267 downwards.
CGTAGGAATGCCGATGGGCAACGGCAGCTACCAGGTCTGCGCCGACGGCTTGGCCCGGGGGCTGTTGCTGTACCCGCGCGCGCCCCACCGGGTGAAATACAGCGCGCTGCACGACGAGGCCAAGCTGTGTGGCTCGTGCCATCAACTCAAGAACATGGCAGGTGCCTGTCTTCAGGGCACCGGTGCCGAGTGGGCAGGCAGCATGGCCGGCAAGCAGGGCATGTCGTGCCAGCGGTGCCACATGCGGACCTACGTGGGCTCCGCCGCGCGCCGGGCTCCCAGGCGGGATGATCTGCACAAACACGGCTGGCCCGGCTCGACGGTGCGGGCCATGCGGCAGAAGGCCCTCAAGCTGGAGTTGAAGGCGACCAAGGAGGGAACACAAGTCCGGGCCGAAGTCAAGGTGACGAACGTCGGCGCCGCCCACAGCGTGCCCTCGGGGATGGGGCCGCGGTACGTGGCGCTGCAGGTGGCGGTCCTCGATGCGCAGGGGCAGGAGTTGAAGAGCGACGAGCGGCGCTACGGTCGCAAGCTGATGACGGCCGACGGGAAGATGGCGATGCCCTGGAACGCGACGAAGTCGGTGTCCAACGCCATCGGCTGCGGACAGACGCGCGAGGAGCAGTTCGCCTTTAAGCTGCCCGCCGCTGCTCAGCCGGCGCGCGTGCAGGCCAAGCTGATGTACCACTGGGCGCCGCCGGAGATGATCAAGGACCTGCAGTTGACGGGCGAAGTGGACACCCCGGCCCTCATGGCCTCGGCCTTGGCGGACCTGTGAGGAACGGCCTTTCGGGATGTGGCACTGCATCTTAGGCACGGATCGGGCCGGAGCAAGGTGGTGCGCGCCAGAGGTGGCCCGCCTTCGAAGTGGTGGGCCGGATAATGCGCACAACACTGCGTGTCGCCCTCGTAGTTCGGGGCCCCCAGAGGGCCTCGCTGTGACGGTGCGGAGCGTTCCGTAGATAATTCCGCCAGCCAGAACGCGGCTTCCGGGCCGGCCCCCTAGCCGCGCAATCCCCTGCCAATCGAGTCGTCGCGAAGTGCAGCCACTAAGGCGGCCGGCGCGCGCTAGCGCGCTGCTTGACGCCGGGGGGCTGATTCCGATAGAATGACGTCGGAGGGAAGACCACGCATGTCAGAATTGAGCGCCAAGGCAATTGTGCTGCTGGGTGATGGGGCAGGCGACCGGCCTGTCCCGCAACTTCAAGGTCAGACGCCGCTGGAAGCTCAGGCGACCCCGGCCCTGGACGAGATCGCCAAGGGCGGCGAGTGCGGTCTGATGGATCCCATTGCGCCCGGAATCCCGGCGGGCAGCGATACGGCGCACCTGTCCCTGCTGGGATACGATCCCTACACGTACTATACCGGCAGAGGGCCGTTCGAGGCCAGGGGCATCGGGATGAGGGTTCAGGCCGGGGATGTGGCCTTCCGATGCAATTTCGCCACGGTGGATGACGACTGGACGGTTCTGAATCGGCGGGCAGGTCGCATCAAGGAGAAGGAGGGTACGCCCGAGCTCGCCGCGGCAGTGAACACGGCGGCCGGTGTGATTGAGGGGGTGCAGTGCGCCTTCAAGGAATCGGTCGAGCACCGGGGCGCCTTGGTGCTCCACGGCGAGGGGCTGGATCCGCGGGTCACGGACGCGGACCCGCATACTGAGAACAGCAAGGTGCTGGAGGTACGGGCCGAGGATCCTGCGGCCGCTAAGACGGCGCGCGTGGTGAACCACTGGATTCGCCGGACCTACGAGGCGCTAAAGGACCATCCCGTTAACGCCGACCGCAAGTGGCCGGCGAACATCGTGCTACCGCGGGGAGTGGGCGTGGCGCCGCACCTGAAGCCGTTTCAGGCTGAGCACGCCATGTCGGGCGCAATGATTGTGGAGGTGGCGCTGATCCAGGGTCTGGGTGAGTACCTGGAGATGGATGTGATTCGCGTCCCCGGCGCTACTGGCGGATACGACACCGATGAGATGGCGATTGCGCAGGCGGTTGTGGAGGCTCATGCGAGTCACGACTTCGTGTTATGCAACATCAAGTGCCCCGACCTGGGCGGCCACGACGGGAGTTGGGAGAAGAAGCAAGCCGCCATTGCCAAGCTTGATCGCGCCGCCGGTTATCTACTGGACCACATAGACTTCGACCACACGGTGATGGTCGTGACCGCGGACCACTCGACTCCGGTGGCGGTCAAGGATCACAGCGGAGATCCCGTGGCCATTGTCGCCTACGGCGTAGGCACGCGACCGGACGACGTCTCACGGTATGGCGAGCGGCCGTGCGCCAGGGGCGGGCTGTGCCGGATCCGGGGCGTAGACGTGATACGCATTCTAAGCAACCTCACGGGGGCGCAGAAAAAGTTTGGGTCCTAGCATGGTGGGGACCTTTCTGAGCCTCAAGTTCCGGGGCTGTGTTGGCGAAGCACCTGTGTGGGGGAGTCGTTGTCTGCGGCGACGGATGCTGATGGTAATTGGAAAAGCGGAAGGCCGGATTTCGGGACATCGCGAGGACGAGCGTCGTGCCGTGGCCGGAGGTCGGTGGGGCGCGGTCCACTATGGCGGGGGGAGTTCTCTTGAGGCGTCGGCGGAACAAGAATCCGAACATCTGCTCGTTTTGCGGGGCCGAGAAGCCCGGACAGATGCGCATGATCTCCGAGAAGAGAGGGATCTACATCTGTCTGGAGTGTGCCGAGCGGGCACACCAAATCGCGAGGGAGGGGAAGCAGCGACACACTGCGATGGCAACAGCACCGGCGCCGCGCGCCCAAGAGGCGCCGCCGGCCGAGACCGAGCGCTTGCCGCACGCTCTGCGCCGGCGCTTGGCCGAGAATCGCATGTGTCTCCTGGTGAGCCTGCCGCGGAATGATGCTGCCCTGGCGCGCGCAGCAGTGGAGGCTGGAGCCGAGGGGCTCAGCGTCCACATCAACGTGGAGCAGGCGGCCGGCGGAACCCGGTTCGGGTCGCTGGCGGAGGAGATGGCTAACCTCGAGAAGATCGTAGCCGTGGCCGGCAGCGTGCCCGTCGGGATCGTACCGGGAGCCGAGCGCATGGCCTCGTACCAGGACATGCAGCAGCTCGAAGCACTGGGGATCGACTTCTTTGACGCGCACGCGGACCACATGCCGGCCTGGATGTTGAACATGGCCGATGTGCAGCTCTCGAGGATGGTGACACTGGGTGCCCGGCACACGCCGGACCAGGTCCGGAACCTGCTACAGGGCCCCGGACATTGCCCTGCCGACTACATTGACATGATCCAGGCCGCAATCGTCCCGGCCGACGGCTACGGCCGGGCCTTGACGGCCATGGATCTGGCGGCGTATGGTGGGATTGTGGAGCTGGCGCGCAATCGGCCCGTGCTGGTTCCGACGCAACGCAGGATCAAGCCGGCGGAGGTCGCGCTGCTGCGGGAAGCCGGCGTGGACGGAATTGTGATCGGCGCACTCGTGACCGGCTCGAATCCCCGCGAACTGGGAGAGGCGACGGGGCGATTTGCCGAGGCGATTGACCGCTTGCGTCGCTGAAGCTGCAGAGCAGCGAAGAGGGCTGCGGAGATGACCCTACGGCACCGGCAGCACCGAGTAGCCTTGGTTCCCCTTGACGACCGGCCGTGTAACGAGACAGCTCCGCGGTTGCTGGCGCGGCTGGTAGACTACGAGCTTCTCCTGCCGCCGACGGAACTGCTCGGCCATTTCACGACCCCGGGGCGCCCGGACCTGATCGCCGAGTGGCTGCGGCAAGCAGCGGACGAGGTGGACTGTTGCGTCATCGCGCTGGACATGCTGGCCTATGGCGGCCTGATGGCTTCCCGCAACGCTCGCACGCCGCTGGAGGTGGCGCTGGGGCGACTGGACGTGCTGGGCGAGCTGCACCGAGGGTCGCGTCGCCCGGTGGTGTACGGCTTCAACGTGATCATGCGTTTGTCGGCGACGCCGACGACCGACCGGGGCGCCGAATACTGGGACAAGATCAGGCAGTACAGCGAGCTGGCCGGCCGGGTGGCGGTGCAGGGCCGGGCGGAGGATCGGCGGGCGCTGGAACAGGTGACGGCCGAGATCCCGCCGGAGGTGCTGAACGAGTATCTGGCGGCTCGGGAGCGGAATCACCAAGTCAACCTGCGGGCCATCGCCGAGGCGGCGGAGGGCCATCTGGATTTCCTGGCGCTCACGCAGGAGGACGCCGCCGAGTTCGGATTGCACCAGCAGGAGCAGGAGGCGCTACACGCGGCTGTGGCCGAATTGGACGCGCGGGCCCGGGTGGCGATCTACCCCGGCGCGGACGAGGCGGCGCAGGTGCTGCTGGCGCGGTTTGTGCTGCAGCACATGGAATCGCGGCCGAAGATCGCGGTCCGGTTCGCGGGCGCCAACGGCGACCGCATCGCGGACCTCGAGGATCGGCCGATCTCGGAGACGGTGGCCGGTCACATTCGGGCTCTCGGAGGTGAGCAGCTAGACAACTGCGAAGGCGCTGACTTCCATCTGTTCGTGAACACCCCGCCCGGCGGCGCTCGCGCGGAGTACGCCGGTGAACCGGCGCACGGGGAGCGCGTGGCCTCGCTCCGGCCCTGGGTCGCGGATATCCAGCAAGTGATCGAAAACGAGCGTCTCGCGGCCGTAGCCGACTGCGCCTTCCCGGGCGGCGCGGATCCGGCACTGATGGAGTTGCTGCGTTCCGAGGTAGAGCTGCATCGCCTGGCATCCTTTGCGGCTTGGAACACGGCGGGCAATGCCATCGGCTTCGCGCTGGCGCACGCGGCCCTGCGGATCATTGCTCTGCGCGATAAGGGCGCCTTCGATCTGGCCCACCTCCTGGGCGAGTTCCAGCCGATGCGCTATCTGGAGCTGCTGCACTCGCTGATTGACAGCGAGAAGGCGCATATCCAACTGTTGTTCACGCGATTCATAGACGACTGGGGCTACCAGACGGTTGTCCGGCCGGCCGTGACGGAGCATGTGACCAGGCTGCTACGAGCCTCGGTGTTCGACCTCCGAGACAGCCACCATGAGGCCGAGGAGATGGTGCAGGCCGAACTGGGGAAGCTCGCGGGCGAGTTCTATCTGAAGCACTTCCTGGGCAAAGAATGTGTCGGCATTGGAGCCGGAAGTCACAAGAGCAGCCTGATGCTGTGCGAGTTGGAGGAGACGCGCATTCGGCTGCCGTGGCAGCGGCTGTTTGAGGTGGAGGTGGAGGTGGAGTTCGGGGTCCAACTGGCGGCGGAGAGCAGCGTGGCGCGGGCGAGCGCCTCGGGCGACGCGGTGCCGGACGAGCAGAGGCCTTGAAGCCTGGGCGCCGATGTGCTATAAGGACTCCACAGGTCGGGTTTTACAATAGGCCAAAGGCGACGAAAGGGAAGAGTAAGTCTTCACAGCGGTCCTACAGCGAGCCGGGGAGGGTGAAAGCCCGGCGGCCGGCGGAGACCGAACATCACCCTTGAGCCGCGGACCGAAAGCCGGGAACACCGGCGAGTAGACTCCGACGGAACCCCCGCCGTTACCAGGGGGGCGGTATCGGAAGCTGCGAGTGAGCTTCCCGTACCGACTGAGCGGGCTTGCCGACATCCCGTCGGCGGCCAAACGGAGTGGTACCGCGGATGAGATCCGTCTCCAGGAGGAGACGGATTTTTTGTTACGCCCGGAGCCGGATCAACGAGGGAACACCGATGAGAAAGATAGCGATATACGATACGACGTTGCGGGACGGATGCCAGGCGGAGGGCGTCGCGTTCAGTGTCGCCGATAAGGTGCGCGTGGCCGAGCGGCTGGACGACCTGGGCGTGGACTACATCGAAGGCGGCTGGCCGAATGAGACGAACCTGCGGGATCGGGAGTTCTACGCCGCGATGCGGGACGTGCCGCTGAGACGCGCCAAACTGGCGGCCTTCGGCAGCACCCGGCGCGGCGATATCGCCCCGGAGGATGACCGCAACCTGCAGGCGCTGCTGGAAGCGGGGGCGCCGGTGATCACAATCTTCGGCAAGTCGTGGGACCTGCACGTGACCGAGGTGCTGCGCGTCAGCCGGGACGAGAACCTGCGGATGGTGGAGGACTCGGTAGCGTACCTGTTGGCTCAGGGGCGCGAGGTCATTTTCGACGGCGAGCACTTCTTCGACGGCTACCGGGCGGACCGGGAGTATGCCGTGGAGACGCTGCTGGCCGCGGTGCGCGGTGGCGCCAAGACGCTGGTGCTGTGCGACACCAACGGCGGGGCGTTGCCGCTGGACGCCGCCCGGATCGTGGGTGCGGTGCAGGAGCGGCTGAAGGACGTGGTCCGGGAGAATGGTCTGACCCTGGGGATTCATGCGCACAATGACAGCGGGATGGCGGTGGCCACGAGCCAGATCGCGGTCGAACACGGTTGCGACCACGTGCAAGGCACGATCAACGGGTACGGCGAGCGCTGCGGCAACGCCAACCTGTGCACGATCATCCCCACGCTGGAGCTGAAAATGGGGCTCCGGTGCTTGCCGGAGGGGAAGCTGCAGGAGCTGACCGAGCTCTCCCGGTACGTCAGCGAGCTGGCGAACCTGGCGCACGATGACCGGCAACCGTATGTCGGCGCTTCCGCCTTCGCGCACAAGGGCGGCATGCACATTGACGCGGTGATGAAGGTGCCGTCCTCCTTTGAGCAGGTGTCGCCGGAGTCCGTCGGCAACACGCGGCGCTTCCTGATGTCGGACCAAGCGGGGGGCGGAGCCATCGTCGCCAAGCTGCTAAAGCTCAAACCGGAACTGGATAAACGGTCGCCCGAGGTGCGGGAATTGCTGCGCCGCGTGAAGGAGCTGGAGAATCGAGGCTATCAGTTCGAGGGAGCCGAGGGGTCTTTCGAGCTGATGGCGCAGAAGGTCCTGGGGACGTACGAGCGCCTGTGGGAGCTGCTCGGTTTTCGGGTCATCGTGGAGAAACGGGAGGACGGGCGGATCCTGTCGGAGGCGACGGTGAAGGTGCGGCTGGGTGAGGAGGAAGTGTTGGAGGCGGGGGAGGGCAATGGGCCGGTGAACGCGCTGGACGGCGCCCTGCGCAAAGCTCTGGGGCGCCGCTTCCCCGAGCTGGCGGATATTACGCTGACGGATTACAAGGTCCGGGTTCTGAACGCCGATGCCGGAACGGCAGCCAGCGTGCGCGTTCTGATCGAGTCCACGGACGGGGAGGATGAGTGGGGGACGGTGGGGGCGCATGAGAATGTGATTGATGCAAGCTGGCAGGCCCTGGCGGACAGTTTGGAGTACGGGTTGCAGAAGCGGCTGCGTCGCCGAGGCGGCCAGTCGGAGGAGCGGTAGTCGTGCCCAACGGGCAAGTTCTCGTGGAGTTAGCGACCTCAACAGGGCCCTTGAACTGCTGCTATCAGCGTGATGGTCGTGCGGTACGGGGGGCCCACTGCCGGCGGGCCTTGCAGTCGTAGATGTCCGGAGCTAACGGGAGCCATGGAGGCGCCGCGGATCCTGGTGACCACCTCGCAGAAAGCCTCCGATGAGCTGACGGAGCGGGCCCGGCGGTATGCGGAGGAGCTGGGCGGGCGGTTTGTGCCTCGGGGCGGGCGTGGTCTGGGCAAGATTTGCCGCGAACACGGCGTCGAGGGGCTCCTGGTGGTCGGCGACAATCGCGTCAGCTACCAGTGCCCTGCGCAGGGGCTGGAGTACTTCTTCCATGTCGGCACTGTCAAGCTGCGGCTGCACAATCTCGAGACGGGCCGGGCCGACCCGATGGCCTCCGCCATGCGCTTGGAGAGCGGCGACACGGTCCTGGACTGCACGCTGGGCCGCGCCAATGATGCCATCGTGGCGAGTTACCTTGTGGGCGGCACGGGACGTGTGGTCGGTCTGGAGGTGCAGCCGGTGATCGCCTTCCTCGCACGCTGCGGGTTGCAGACGTTGTCCGTGGCGCCGACGGCCCTGCAGGAGGCAATGCGCCGCATCGAGACCCATTGCGCGGATTACGAGGAAGTACTGCCCACGCGCGACGCCGGCAGCTTCGATGTGGTATACTTTGACCCGATCTTCGAGACGCCCGTGCCGGGATCGGTGCACCTGATTCCGCTGCGCCACTTGGCCGACAAGCGGCCCGTGTCCGCGGAGGCTGTGCGCCAGGCGCGGCGTGTGGCCCGGCGCTGCGTGGTGGTCAAGCAGAGCTACAAGACGAAGCTGTGGGCCGAGCTGCCGCCGGATGAAGTGGTGCGCGGCAAATCGAGCGGAGCGGAGTACGGCGTGTTCAGCGCCGGAGCGAGGTGGAGTTCTTGAGGCGCGCTCTGGTCGTGGACGCCAAAGACAATGTCGCGACGCTGCTGGAAGCGGCCGAAGCGGGGGATAAGGTGGTGGCGGCCGGCAGCTCGCTTACTGCTCGGGAACGGATTCCGGAGGGTCACAAGGTGGCGCTTGTGAACCTCGAGCCCGGTGAGGCGGTCTTCAAGTACGGAGAGGTTATCGGCCGGACCACGAGGCCAGTGCCGGCGGGGTCGTGGGTTCACGAACACAACCTGCACAGCGCAGTGGGTGGAGCAGACCGAAGCGAAAGGGATACCGAGCGTGAGTGATCCCGGGCAGTCCAAGAGCACGACGACGCAAGAGCCGGCACAGCACGATGACGTGCGGGCGGTGGAGGAAGTTGTCGCGGCGCGGGAGGCGATCTTCCGCGAGATCGGCAAGGTGATCGTCGGCCAGGAAGAGGTGATTGAGCAGATGCTCGTGGCGCTGTTCAGCCGCGGGCACTGTCTCTTCGTCGGCGTCCCCGGACTGGCCAAGACGCTGCTGGTTCGGACGCTGGCGCAGGTGCTGGACCTCAAGTTCTCTCGGATCCAGTTTACTCCGGACCTGATGCCCTCGGACATCACCGGCACCGACATCATCCAGGAAGACCCCTCCAGCGGCCGACGGGAATATCGGTTCATCGAGGGCCCGATCTTCGCCAACATCCTGCTGGCCGACGAGATCAACCGCACGCCGCCCAAGACGCAGAGCGCCCTGCTGCAAGCGATGCAGGAACAGCAGGTCACGGCGGCCGGGCGCACCTATCAGCTTGATCCACCGTTCTTCGTGCTGGCTACACAGAATCCGATCGAGCAAGAGGGGACCTATCCGCTGCCGGAGGCGCAGCTCGATCGGTTCATGTTCAGCGTATACCTGGACTACCCCGCAGAACGTCAGGAGATGCAGATTGTCGCCGAGACCACGTCACACTATGCCGGCAATCCGCAGAAGGTGCTCAACGGGGAGGACGTGGTGCGGATCGCAGGTCTGGTGCGCGGCGTGCCGGTGGCCGAACACGTGCTGTCGTACGCGGTCCGGCTGGCCCGCGCCACCAGACCGACGGAGCAGTCGGCACCCGACTTCGTGCGCGAGTGGGTCACCTGGGGCGCGGGGCCGCGCGCCTCGCAGTATCTGACGCTGGCGGCCAAGGCGTGCGCGGTAATGCACGGGCGGTACGCGGCTTCGCGAGAGGACGTCCGCGCCGCGGCGCTGCCGGTGCTGCGGCATCGGGTGATTCCGAGCTTTGCCGCGGAGGCCGAGGGCGTGTCCTCTGCAGACATTGTGCTGCGGCTGCTGGAAACGGTACCGATGGAGACATGAGCGGCAAAGACGAGGCCACGCGGCCGACAAAGCAATGGACGGCGGCCGGCGGAGTGCCGGTGCGCTGGGTGAACGGACGCCTGGAAGTGCTGGTGATTCATCACCGGGGCCAGGGGCTATGGCGGTTGCCCAAGGGGCGGGTCGAGCCGGGAGAGAGTCTGGAGGAGACGGCGCGACGGGAGACTGCGGAGGAGACGGGGCTGCAGGTTGAGGTCGGGCCGCAGATCGCCCGGAGCTCCTACGAATACCGGAGCCCGAAGACGGGTGCCTGGCAGGCCAAGACTGTGCATCACTTCCTGCTGTGGCCGCGCGCCGATGTCCTGGTCGAGCGGGAGAAGCGGTTTGACGCCACCCGATGGGTCAGTCCGGAGGAAGCGATCGAGCTCCTGCACTACGACAACGAGCGAGCCGCGGTCCAAGCGGCAGTGGAAACGGCAACCCGACGGCGAGGTGAATAGACCCGACAGAAGAGGCGGTCAGAAGCTGCGCAGCGCTTCCTTGACATCGCGGTGGCAGGGAATCATCCGGTGGAGCCAAACCATCTCGATCACTCGCCACACGTCGCCGGCCGCGCCCGCGATGCGCAGTTCACCTTCGCGCTCCCGGGCCCGCTTTTGCGCTTGCGCCATGGCCCCGATGGCCCGAGTGTTCAAGAAGGTGGCGTCGGACAGGTCCAGAACAATCCGCCGGCGGCCCTGCGATAACAAGCGGCGGATCGTGGCCTCCAGCTCGGCGATAGCCTGCTCGTCAGACAGATCGCCGCTGATCTGAACGACCATGGCTCCCTCGGCCTGAGGGGGCTTCCACGTCTTGATCTGCGCCTGCTCTCGGTCCGACACGCGCCGCATCCTCCCACCGCCGTAGGTGAAGGCCGCCGGCGATCCCACACTCTCGGCGACCAACGACGGTCGCGCTCACAGGATTCTGAAAGCGCTGCTAGTCCAGCGTGTAGGGCAGCAAAGCGACCTCGCGAGCCCGCTTGATGGCTCGACTGAGTTTGCGCTGGTGCTTGCGGCAGGTCCCGGTCTGGCGGGCCTTGCGAATCCGTCCGCGGTCGTCCAGGAACTCCTGCAGCAGCCGGACATTCTTGTAGTCAATCACCGCGCCTTGACGGTCAATGCAAAACCGGCAGGGCTTGCGGCGACGCTTGCGGAAACGACCTCTGGTGGGTCTGCGCACGGCGATCTACCTCGCGCCGGCGGCTGACAAGCCGCCGTTGTTTGGTCGGCCCCGAGAAGGCCGAAGCGACCGGGCAGTCCCGGCCGCCACAACGGCGTTACTATAGCAGAATGGCGCAGTGTGGTCAAGCGGGAGCGCTGCGCGGGAAAAGCGCGAAGCGGAGCTGCGGGCAGATGCGAACCGGGTATGCGGTGGTGCTGGACCTGGAGCAGAAGCAGTGCACGGTTGTCGGCGGCGGACCGGTGGCCGAGAGGAAGGTGCTGGACCTGCTGGAGGCCGGGGCGGAGGTCTGCGTCATTGCACCGCAGGTGAGTGAGGAGCTGGGGCGTCTGGCGCGGGCCGGTCGGGTCCGACATGTTGGGCGGCCGTATCGCACGGGGGATTTGTCCGGAGCCTTCCTGGTGATCAGCGCGACGGACAGCCCGGAGGTCAATGAGCAGGTGTACGCGGAGGCGCAGGCGGTCGGAGCGCTGGTGAATGTGGTGGACCGACCGGAGCTGTGCAGCTTCTTCGTGCCGGCGACGGTGCGACGCGGACCGCTGCTGCTGGGCGTGGCAACCACAGGCTCCAGCCCGGCCCTGGCGGGATACATCCGCCGTCGGCTGGAGCAAGATTGGGGCGAGGAGTACGGGCAGCTTGCGGCGCTACTGGGGAAGCTGCGGGCGGAGGCTCGGGTGCTGGTGGCGGAGCGGGAGAGACGCAGGGCAATGTGGGAGGAGATGCTGCGGTGCCGGGCGCTCGAACTGCTGCGATCCGGCGATCGCGGAGCAGCCGAGGCCGAACTCCGGCAGATACTCGACCGCTATGCCGGTGATTCGCCGCGGGATACCACGTAGTCCGTCAAGTCTTCGAGGGCGCGACGCTCGGGCGAGGGTGGGAGTTCGCCCAGTGCCTCGCGGGCCTGGTCGGCGAACCGCCGGGCCGCGGCCCGAGCGTACGCGATTCCGCCCCTGCGGTTCAGCAGGGCGACAACGCGAGCACAATTCTTCGGCTGCGCGGACCGGAGCAGGCGCCGGAGTTCGGCCTGCACTGCGGGGGTTCCCGTCCGGCGGACGTGGATGATAGGCAGGGTCAGATGTCCCGTCTGCAGATCGTTGCAGGTCGGTTTGCCTAGGCTAGAGGGTTCGCCGGTGAGGTCGAGGATGTCGTCTACGATCTGGAAGGCGGTGCCCAGCCGCTCGCCGTACGTCTGCAGGGCCTCAAGTCGGCCGGGCGAGGCGCCAGCGGTGTGGGCGCCGATGTTGCAGCAGGCGCTCATGAGCGCACCGGTCTTGTCGCTGACGATGGAGAAGTAGCGTTCCTCGTCCAGGTCGCCCTCGAGCCCGATCTGCAAGTGAGCGAGTTCGCCGTCGCACATGCGGCGCACGGCCCGGCAGAGCACCCCCAGAGCGTAGCGGCCGTCACTCCGGGCCAGCTTGCCATAGAGGCGGGCGATCAGGTAGTCGGCGGCAAGGACGGAGACCTGGGTGGACCAGCGAACGTTGACGGTCGGACGGCCGCGGCGGACCTGGGCGGCGTCCACTACGTCGTCGTGGATCATGGAGGCGACATGAACAATCTCCACGGCGGCAGCCATCTCGAGCAGGCGCTCGCACGGAGTGCCCGAGGCGCGGCCCGACAGGATGACCAGCGCAGGGCGCAGACGCTTCCCTCCGCCGCCCAGCATGTGGCTCAGCACGCCGGCGACGATCGAGCTGGCACTGGCGGCCTCGGCTTGCAGGCGTTGCTCCACCTGCGCGATGTCCGGGGCGATCAGATGCAGGCAAGCGGGCAGAAGTCGGGCTGTGGAGGCCCGCGCCGGAGAGGCGGCCAGGGGAACAGTCGGCTTGGTCATCGGTGCTCAGCGGCCTTCCGTGTCCGGTAGTTGATGATGGTGCGGGAACGTCTGAGCGCACTGGCCACAGCGACAACACCCCCGCGGGCTGCGCCGGCCACGTTCAGCCCGTTCGATGATACCCGACTTCGGCGGCCAGGCACAGTAAGCCAACGTGCTGCTCGAAGCTCAGTCCGCCAAGTAGTAGGCCAGAGCCTGCAGCTCCCGGGTCACATCCACGTGCCGGACCAGCACGTGGGGCGGTGCACGCAGGGACACGGGAGCGAAGTTCAGGATGGCCCTGATGCCCGCGGCAACGAGCTGGTCGCACGCGGCCTGGGCTTGGGCTGTGGGCACGCAGATGATCCCGATTTTGACCTCGTGTTCGCGGTTGAACTCCTGTAGGTTTCGAACGTCCAGCACCCGATGGCCGCATAGCTCCTGTCCGATTACCCTGGGGCTACTGTCGAAGACACCCGCGACGCGAAAGGCGCGCTGAGCGAGGCCGGGATAGCCGAGCAGGGCCGTGCCCAGGCGTCCGGAGCCGAGCAGGATCACGAGGTGCTCGCGGTCGAGGTGCAGGATCCGCGCCAGGCTCCGCCGCAGGTTGGCCACATCATATCCCAGTCCGGGACGTCCGAACTCGCCAAAGTATGAGAGGTCCTTCCGGACCTGCGCCGCGTTCACTCCAGCGTGGCGCGCGATTTCGGCCGAGGAGGTCGTTGCGACTTCCTGGGTCTCGAGGCGCTCCAGGGCTTCCAGGTAGGCCGCCAGGCGGGTGACTGCGGCCTCGGGCACATCCGGGTTGCGAGTCATCCAAGTCCCCTGCGTCGCTGCGGTTCACCGGACCGCTTGGAGCTGGGTGGCGCCATCGGGGCGTCAAGAAATCAACCGGGCCGCGCCCAGAGCGAACTGGTAAACGGCCGGCAGCATTCCGGTCAGCGCCGTAGCAATCGCAGTGAGGGCGATCACGGCGTTCAGTGCCGGAGAGGGCTGGGGTTCGTACGGCCCCGACGGCTCGGCGAAATACATCAGTCGAACTACGTTCATGTAATAGAACAGAGCGATGATACTGTTGACGATGCCGACGACGGCCAGCCACCATAGGCCGGGGGATTGAATGGCCGCGCCAAAGGCATACAGCTTGGCGGCGAAGCCCGCCAGGGGCGGGATGCCGGCCAGCGAGAGCAGGAAGAGGAGCATCGCGCCCGCCAGGGCCGGAGAGCGACGGGCCAGACCGGCGTAGTCGGCGATGGCGTCGGTGCCGGTGGCCTCGCCCACCTTGATGGCGACGGCAAAGGCGCCGAGATTCATGAACAGGTATGCGACGGCGTAAAGGATGATGCTCTGCAGGGCCCAGGGCGCTCCCGCGGCCAGGGCGCTAACGCCGATCAGAATGCAGCCGGCGTGAGCGATACTGGAGTACGCCAACATGCGCTTGATGTTGACCTGCGCCAGGGCGCCGAGATTGCCGACAAACATGGTTAAGGCGGCGCCGCCCGCCAGGAGCAGCACCCACGTGCCGGCCCAGGGCTCCAGGCCGACGGCCAGGACGCGCACCAGAACGGCGAAGCCGGCGAGCTTGGGGCCGACCGACAGGAAGGCGGTGATCGGCGTGGGGGCGCCCTCGTACACGTCAGGCGCCCAAGCGTGGAAGGGCACCATGGAGATCTTGTAGCCGAAGCCGACGAGCAGCAGCACGAGGGCGGTCAACTCCAGGGCCGTGGGAGCAGCCGGAGCCGACACGTGCTGGGCGATGGCGGCCAAGTTTGTGGTGCCGGTAGCCCCATACAGCAGCGACATGCCGTAGAGCATCACGGCGCTGGCCGTGGCACCGTAGAGGAAGTACTTGAGCGCAGCCTCGTTGGAGCGTCGGCTGTATTTGAGGTATCCGGCTAAGACGTATGAGATGATGCCAACGAACTCCAGCGACAGATAGACCGTGATAAGGTCGGCACTACAGGACAGCAAGACCAGCGCCAGAGCCCCAAAGACAAGCAGGACATAGACCTCGCCCTGCAGGACCGGTCGCACGCGGAAGTAATCGCTGCCGGCGGCAATGACGACGCCGGTGCAGACCAGCGCCAGGAGCTTGAAGGCCAGTCCGAAGCTGTCCAGCGAGTAGGTGCCGAAGAACAACAGGCGCTCCGGCTCGACGAGCAGCGGGACTGTAAGCGTCGCTGCCGCCGCCAGGACCGCCAGGCCGGCCAGGGGGATCAGGCTCTTATGACGGTCCGGCATCGCGAGGTCGAGGATAACCATCAAGAGACCCCCGATCGCGATGGCCAGCTCGGGCTTGAAGAAGGCGAAATCAGAGGTGAAGCCGGTCATGTCAATCTCACGCTTGCGCCGCGCAATGACATCGCGGCTGAAGCCGCTCCTACAAGGTGCTACTGAATGGCCTGAATCAGATGCGTCATTGCGACATCTATCATCCCGACGATCCAGCGCGGGTACACGCCGATCAAGAACATCAGAACCGTCAGGGGGGCTACGGAGGCGACCTCCACGGCAGTCATGTCGGGCAGGCCGGCCCACCGCTCGTTGAGTGCCCCCAGGAAGATGCGCTGGATAACCCACAGGACATAGCCGGCGGTCACGATGATGCCGATCGCGGCCAGACACGTGATTAGCGGGTACGTGGCGAAGGATCCCACAAAGACCATGAATTCGCTGACAAAGCCCGCCAGGCCGGGCAGGCCGAGCGAGGCGAACAGGGCAATGGCGAACAGGCCGAAGTATACGGGCATCACGCGGCGCAGACCGCCGAACTTGTCCAGGTCGCGCAGGTGGGCTCGTTCATAGATGACCCCCACAAACAAGAAGAGGGAGCCCGTAATGATGCCGTGGGTGACCATCTGCATGACGGCGCCGTTGAGAGCCAGGGCGCGGCTCCGAAGGGTGGCACGCACCGCCTCGCCGGCCGACCCGCCGCCGAGCAGGCCCACGGCGGCCGCCACGCCGAGCATCACGTAGCCCATGTGATTGACGCTGGAGTAGGCAATGAGCTTCTTCAGGTCCTGCTGGGCCATGGCGCACAGGGCCCCGTAGATGATGCTGATCAGCGCCAGGATGGCGATGATCCAAGCGTAGCGCACGGCCTGCTCGGGCATCATCGGGACGCTAACGCGAACGAAGCCGTAGGTCCCCATCTTCAGCAAGACGCCGGCCAGCACGACGCTGCCCGCGGTGGGCGCTTCGGTGTGCGCCAGGGGCAACCACGTGTGGAAGGGCCAGAGCGGGACCTTGATCGCAAAGCCGAGGAACAGTCCCCAGAACACCAAGCCGCCGTGCACCACGTTGCCGGCGAAGGGGTTCTGGCGGATGATCTCCAGCATGTTGAAGGTATGCGGCTCACACTTGAAGTAGAGGGCCAGAATCGCCAGCAACATGGCCAGACTGCCGAACAGGGTATACAGAAAGAACTTGATCGCAGCGTATTCCTTCTGCGGTCCGCCCCAGATGCCGATGAGGAAGTACATCGGCACCAGGCCAATCTCCCAGAAGACGTAGAACAGGAAGAAGTCCAGCGAGCAGAACACGCCGAGCATCCCGACCTCCAGCAGGAGGAAGAAGATGCAGTATTCCTTCACGCGCTCGGTAATGCTGCCAG
Source organism: Candidatus Zipacnadia bacterium (assembly GCA_029820995.1). Classification (GTDB taxonomy): domain Bacteria; phylum Armatimonadota; class Zipacnadia; order JALGUG01; family JALGUG01; genus JALGUG01. The sequence continues at coordinate 1,105 of JALGUG010000003.1, read as the reverse complement.
TGGAGTACAGGATGGACAGGAAGGTGAGTAGCGTGGTCAGCACCACCAGCGGCAAGCTGAGCCCGTCAACGCCGAGATGGTAGGTGACACGGGCCGCGGGGATCCACTCGTAGGGCCCCTCCTCCAGTTGCATACCCGTCGCCTGGGGCTCAAACAGCCCCCAGGCGATGAGACTGAGCGCCAGGGGCACAGCACTGAACAGCAGGGCGATGGCCCACATGCTGCGGCGCCGCTCCGGAGGCACAAAGAGCAGGAGGATGATGCCCAAGACCGGGCTAAACGTTAGCAGCGTTAACAGCGGAATCCCCATAGGCTTGCACCCTCATGCTGAATTTGAAACCACAGAGACACGGAGAGCACGGAGAAGATCAAGGGACGAAGGATTCATTGTGTTATCCGTTGTCAGTGTTCTCGGTGTCTCCGTGGTCAGATGAACGGCGAGTTGGGCACCACAGAGACACGGAGAGCACGGAGAAAATCAAATGACCACAAATTGATTCTGTTGTTCGTTCTCGGTGCACTCAGTGTCTCCGTGGTGAGATGAATGGCGAGTTGGGCACCACAGAGACACGGAGAGCACGGAGAAAATCAAAGGATGACAAATTCATTGTGTTATCCGTTCTCAGTGTTTTCGGTGTCTCCGTGGTCAGATGAACGGCGAGTTGGGCACCACAGAGACACGGAGGAACTCACTGGACCAACCTCTTCAAGCCAGCCTTCAAGACGGGAACGTTGAAGTTGATGAGTAGCCCCACCTTTGCTTGTGCCAACTTCAGATACGTTAGCACTTGTGCCTCGTGAATAGGAGCCAGCGCTCCGACCGCCTTGACCTCAACGACTACACGGCCCTCCACCAGCAAGTCAATGCGATAGCCGCAATCGAGCCTCGCACCCTTGTACTCCAGTGGCAGTGGTTTCTGGCGCTCAAAGGCGATCCTCCGCAACTCCAACTCTCGGCAGAGGCACTCCTCGTACGCGGATTCCAAGAGCCCCGGTCCGAGATGCCGATGGACCTCAATCGCTGCGCCGATAATGGCTGCCGTCAGTTCCTCCTCGTGAAGCCTCTGCCGTGGATCCGTCAACCTCACCTTCTTGTTCGTTCTCG
>JALGUG010000400.1 GCA_029820995.1 Candidatus Zipacnadia bacterium | reverse complement strand
GCCATTGACATCGGCAAGCGCCTAACCGACTTCGGCTTTCATGCGCCGACGATCAACTTCCCGCTAATTGTCAAAGAGGCGCTGATGATCGAGCCGACCGAGACGGAGAGCCGGAGCACTCTCGAGCGCTTCGCAGAGGCCCTCCGCCAGGTTCGGGAGGAAGCCGAAGCTCAGCCCGACCTGGTCAAGACCGCGCCGCACCGGGCTCCGGTGAAGCGGTTGGACGAGGTCAAAGCCGCCCGCGAGCCGGACTTGCGGTGGAAAGAATAGAGGACTCTCGTCCGGCCGGCGGAAGTTGACGGGCACAATGTTGAGGCGCTGGCTTATGTCGGCGCCGACGGACTACAAGGGAGTGTCGGACATGGACAAGGTGCGCGTGGCGCTGGTGGGCGCCGGCAATATGGCCAACGGCGTGCATTACCCGTCGTTGGCAGGCTTCGACGACGTCGAGATGGTCGGGCTCTGTGACCTCGTCGAGGACAAGCTGAACAAGACCGCGGACAAGTTCGGCATTGAGAAGCGCTACTCGGACTACAAGCAGATGATCGAGGAGACGGCGCCGGATGCCATCTACATTCTGATGCCGCCGCACCACTTGTTTGACTTGGTGATCCACAGCCTGAACCAGAAGCTGCACGTGTTCATCGAGAAGCCGCCGGGCGTCATGATGGAGCAGACGCGCCAGATGGCTCTGACGGCCGAGCGGAACGGCGTGCTGGCGATGGTCGGCTTCAACCGGCGCTACATCCCCCTGCTGGTTGAGTGCAAGCGGCGAGTCGAGGAGCGCGGGCCGATACTCATGGCCGTCTCAACCTTCTACAAGCACCACTTCACCGGGCCCTACTACGGCGGTGCGGTGGACATTCTGTCCTGCGACGCGGTGCACGCCGTGGACGCGCTCCGCTGGATGGCCGGCGGCGAAGTTGTGGATGTGGCCAGCCACGTCCGGTCGCTGGCGGGGCAAACTTACGACAACCTGCACAATGCCCTGGTGCTCTTCGACAACGGGTGCTCGGGCATTCTGCTCACGAACTGGACGACCGGCGCCCGCGTGCACACCTTCGAGATGCACGCGCAGGGCATCGGCACCTTCGTGGACTGCAACGATAAGGCAATCATCTTGGCTGACAACGGGGAACTTAAGGAGGAGCTCAGCGCCACCGAGGTGGCCGGCTCCGAGGAGAACCGCGTGTTCTACGGCTTCGAGGCCGAGAACCGACACTTCATTGACTGCGTCAAATCCGGCCAGGAGCCCAGCTCCAGCATGGCCGACGCCGTGAAGACCATGGAGCTGATCCAGCTCATCTACCAGAACAGCTTCTGAGGCGGCCCTCTTGTGGGACCGCCTTCACGCGCGATGCCGTTCTGCTGTGTGGCACGGCTCCTCCGGAGCCGTGTCCCTCTTGTGGGAGGGCCTTCAGCCCCGATGCGCTTGCCGTCGTGGCGTTGGCCACGCGTCGCCCCGCGACCCGTGTTCCCTCCGCCTCACCTCTCCTCCACCACACACCCCACAGCCCGCGGACCGAGCGTGACGGTCAGGCAGGCCTGATCGCCCTCCAGACGCGGTTTGATGGGTGCCTGCGAGAAAGCGTCTAAGTACTTCGCGCCCGCCCGGCGGGGCACGGCCAAGGCCTCTCCCCGAAAGGTCTTGTAGTCGGCGTTGAACAGCGTCCACACTGTCCGCTTCGGCCCTGTGAACCGGTTGGCGTAGACTAGCGGCGCCAGTGTCGGGATAAGACACTCCACGTCGTCTGAGGTGAAGGCGTCTTCATAGTCGTTCAGAATGCGGAAGGCGTCGCGCAGGAAGTCGCGGGCGGCATCGTCGAAGCCACCGGGGATCGCGTTGCCCAGCCAGTAGCCCTCGCCGTTGAAGAACGGGAACTTCAGGCGGTGCCAACCGCCCTCCACGAACCTGTTATACGCCACAAGCTGGAAGACCTTGAAGTCGGGGAACAGAAAGCGGAACAGGTCCACGCGGTGGGGCGCCAACTCCGGGTTGGCCGATGCGACCGAGTTGCCCAGCGCGCCGTCCTGGAACTGCGAGTTGAAGTCGGTCGGCGTCTCCTCGGTCAACGTCGCAACCTCCGGCGGGACGGCCGCACGGATCTTCCGGTCGAGCTGCTGCTCCCCGCGGATCGGCGGCTGCGGCACCGGGTGGCCGTGCTCGCGCGAGTAGCAGATCTTCCAGGTGTTGCCGAAGCCGTGCTGATCAATGTACATGCCGCTGGGCTTAAGCTCCGCGCACACACGCTTGTACGTCGCAGCCAGGTAGTCTTGCCAGCCGACCGCCGCCGGGCACATCATGTGCTCATGTGGTGCACCGGTCCAGAGCAGTGCCGAGCCGTCCTTCTTCCGGATGTCGTACTTCGACACATTCTTACTGCCCCAGACGCCTCGGTCGTCACACAGGTAGCCCTCGATGTACAGCCCGACCGGCACGCCCTCCTTCTGTGCGCCGCGAATGGCCGCCGCCAGGGCCTCCCGCCCGCCGATCTCCTCGTAGTGGCTATAATCGCCCACGCGCCCGTACTTCTTCGAAGCGCCGAAGTCGAAGATATGCAGATAATCCAGCCGCCCGAAGAACTCGCGGTCCGCCTTAATGACTTCCTCGAAACGGAACCGACCCGTCTTCCGGTCGCGCAGATCGCCCCGGACAAGGTGCTGGCGATAGTTGAAGCAGCCCTGGAACCATTTCTTCCGAGGCACCTGAGGGCGGTACCACGTTCGCGCCCACTCTCGATAGACGCGCAACGGCAGCCGCCAATCGCCCCGGAAGGCGCTCACCACCGTCGGCGCAAGCTCGATCTGCTCACCCGGTTGATACTCTCGCGGGAAGTACTCGATAGAGTAGCTAACGCCGCGCTCGGTCTTCTCGAGGTGCAGGAACTTGTAGATGTCTTTGACGTCCTGCGGCAACACGAGGACGCCAACTCCGGCAGACGGATTATAGAGCGCCTCCACTTGGAGCGGATGCAGGCCGCTGTACGGGGCCCGCAGGCTGCATGGCGCATTGTTGATCACGCCGCCACGCTGCGTATACAGATACCAGGTGTCCTCCACCGAGCCCAGCGCCACATCGCGCAGCACGGGGAAGTTCACGACGGGCGTGATGACCTGGTCGGAGCTGTTCCGCAGCCGCA
>JALGUG010000399.1 GCA_029820995.1 Candidatus Zipacnadia bacterium | reverse complement strand
ACAGCGCGAGGCGAGGAGGGCGCACTTGCAGGGGCGCTGATTGTGCACGGCGAGGATCGGCCCCGGCGGGAGATGCCCCTGATGTGGAACGTCGGCGTCACGGAGCGGTACGAGGAGTACATCACGATCTTCACGGCCCCCAATCCGGTCGCCGTGCTCTACATCTACAACATCGCCAAAAAAGGAACCGTCTACTACGATTCGCTCTCGCTCAGAAAGGGAGTCCCCGATCACGCGCTGATCTCGCAGCTCTCCTTCAAGCCCATTGACCGGCCGGTCGGGCCGCCGCCCGAGACGCCGCACATTGCTTGGGCCTCGCCGCTGGCCGGAGGACCGGTCAAGGCCTTCTTCACGATCCGGTCGTTTCGCTGTCTGCGAGATGTGGTCGAACTGGCTCAGCGGCTTGACCTGGACTATGACGTCGTGGACACGGGATACCAGGGCCAGATGCTCGCCTCGGAGACCGGTCGGCGCGCCACCAAGCGACTGAAGGACGGGTACTACGAGGTCTACGTGGTGCCCAGCCGCGTGCCCGAGGCCTTGGTGAAGGACATCCGCAAGTCGGTGGAAGCGGGCGCCGGACTGGTGGTCATCGAGGGCTTCGGCCAGAGCGCGAAGTTCGCGGACAAGGCCGCGTGGCAAGAGGCGTCCCGGGATCACTTCGTGCGGCAGGGCGTGCCATGGGAAGTCATGCCGGCGAAGATCCTGAGCGGCGTTGCGGTCGGCCGGCTCGGCCAAGGGCGGATCGTGCGGCTCTCCTTCCCGCTGGACGTCAGCCGCGTGTGGGGGCTGTGGCCGGTCGAGAACGGCCTGGCGAGCTGGCGTCGGCGACAGTTCGAGTACTGGGAATGGTGGGAATCGCTGCTGGCGCGAACCATCGTGTGGGCTGCCGGCCGTGAGGGCCGAGCGCGCTTGCGGCTGGCCAAGGCGACGCCGGAGGCCTTTACGGTCGAGGCGCAGAACGCGCCCGAGGGGGCCACGATCTCAGCCATCGTCCGCAGCGGCCGGGAGATTCGCTTCGACGGCGGCTTGCTGCGCAAATCGTACCACAATCTGGCCCTGGGACCGGACGGCAGGTGCCGGATCGCGATTCCCGCCGACCTGCCGCAGGGCCTGGTGCTCGCCGACCTAATCCTCAGGGACGGCCAGGGCCGAGTGGTCACCTGGGCCAGCTTTGCCCAGCCCCGGCAGCAGGCGGCGCGGCTGACGGAGGTGACGTTGGATGCCGAGGCGTACGATCCCGGCGCCGTGGCGAAGCTGACCGTGACGCTGGAGGCGCCCAAGGCCGTGGACGCCGAGGTCGGAGTGCGGCTGATAGACGCCTTCGGGCGCGTGGTCGCCCGGCAGACCAAGCCGCTGGCGCTGAAGGCGGGGCAGCAGCAGGCGCAACTGGCGGTGCCGCTCGCTCGCGCGATTACGGTCCACCACAAGGTCTTTGTCCGCGTTCTGGTCGGCGGCCAGGAAGCGACCAGCAATTGGGTCGCCCTGATGATCCCCCGGCTGGCCCGCGAGCACGTCTTCGAGGACTTCGTGGCCACGACCTGGGGCGAGGGGATGAGCAATCCCGTGGTCTCGCAACGGTACTCGGAGCTGCTGCGTGGCCTGGGCTTCAACTCCAAGTTCGCCGGCAGCCCGTACCTGGTGACCGAGTCGGGGCTCATCGCCGGCGGATACATGTCGGGCGCCTCGCGCCCGTTCGCGCAGCCCCGGTACACCGCCGACGGGGTGCGCAGGCCGTGCCTCAGTGATCCGCAGGTCATTGAGCAGTACCAGACCAAGGCGGCGGAGATCGGCGCAGAGCACCTGAAGGCGGGCGTGTGCTTCGTGGGGGTGACCGACGAGGCCGAGCTGACCTCCCGGCATCGCCGCCACGAGGTGTGCTTCAGCCCTCACTGCCAGGCCGCCTACCGCCAGTGGCTTCAGAAGCAGTACAGGAGCCTCGAGGCGCTGAACAAGCAGTGGGGCACCAAGTATGCCTCCTGGGACCAGGTCAAGGGTGCGCGCACCGAGGACGTGCGGGGCAAGCCGAACTTCGCGCCGTTCGTGGACTTCCGGCAGTTCATGGTGGACGTGTGGATTGGCTCCATGGCCCGCATTACCAAGGCGTATCACTCCACCGCGCCGACCATCCCGGTGGGGCACAGCAATACCTTCGGCGCCATGCCGACCAACGGCAACGATTACTGGAAGCTGAACACCCGCACGGGCTTCGGCTGGGGCCAGGAGTACTCCGAGGCGATCAAGGGCTCCGCGCACAAGGCGATCTTCGATTACTGGCGGAGCTTCAGCGACATCCCCAACTACGGTTGGATCGGCTACCAGCACTCGCCCGCGGCGGCCGCCTACGAGCCCTGGTGGCTGGCCCTGCACGACTCCAAAGGCGTGAGCTACTTCGCCACCAATGCCATTGACGCCAGCCGCAGCATCTCCTGGGCGCTGATCTACCCGACGCAGAGCCTCACTCGGTTCTCCAGCGAGGTCCGGAACGCTCTGCGCGACCTGCGCGAGGGCTGCGGCAAGCTGTTCATCGAGTACGAACGGGAGCGACCGCCGGTGGCGATCCTGTACTCACACCCGAGCATGTTGGTGGCCTGGTGTGAGTCGAAAGCGGACGAGCCCGTCCCCAACGAACGCGGCGTGCTGGATGCCTACGCCACGTACTTCGTCAGCCCGTACCGCTTCCGGCAATTGCTCAACGAGCTGCAGTGGGACTATCAGTTCGTGGCGCCGCGGCAGATCCTGGAGGGCGACGTGCTGCGCCAGTACCCCGTGCTGTTTCTGCCGTTCACAATTGGCGAGACGCCGCAGCTCGTCCCCAAGCTGGAGGCGTACGTCAAAGCCGGCGGGACGCTGATCGCCGACGCGCGGTGCCTGCGGACCGACCAGCACGGGACGCCCATTGCGGATTCGCGGCACCTGGAGCGGCTGTTCGGCGTGCGGCGCAAGGGACCGCAGATCGAGTACCAACCGACGCTGGTGAAGCCGACGGCCGGCATGAAGTTCGAGCCCTTCGAGGCGACCGCCCGGGAGGACCTGGAGGTCGTGCAGGGCCGGGCCCTGGCTCAACACGCGGACGGCAAGCCCGCGTTGGTGACGCGACGGCTCGGCAAGGGGCGAACCGTCTATCTGAACTTCGTGTGGCCGGAGTACAG
>JALGUG010000098.1 GCA_029820995.1 Candidatus Zipacnadia bacterium | reverse complement strand
GCAGGCCGGTGCGATTCCGTACACCGGGTATGATCACGCCAAGATGCTGGCGCATCGCCGGGCCGTGGCCGAGCTGTTCGAGATCCCGTGGACGGCCATCTCGCCCCGCGTGGAGCGGCTGCTCTATGCCATCAATGCCATCGTCCAGCCCCAGAACATGATTGCGGCCGGCGTGTTCTGCGGCTTCACCTTCATTTCGAACGCGGGCGCAGCCGTCGGCCCCGGGGCATGCTACACTGCGCGTCAACTCATTGGCGTGGAGATCAAGCCGGAAGAGGCCGAGCGGGCCGAACGCAATGTGCGCCGCCTCGATCCTAGCGGGGTCGCTAGAGTCGTTGCCGCAGACGCGGTCGAGTTTGTGGCGGCATTTCGGGAAGCGATTGCCCTGCTCTATCTGGACGCGAACGGGGGCGGCGGCCGAGGCAAGGGGATCTATCTGGACATCTTGGAAGCCGCCTACGACCAGATGCCGCGCGGCAGTCTCGTCCTGGCGCACAATAGCGTGAACTCGGCGGAGAAGCTCAAGTCCTACCTGCAGTTCGTGCGCGATCCCGCACGGTTCCGCAGCAGCGTCAATGTGATCATTGACGGTGAGGGGCTCGAGGTCTCCGCGCGCTAGTGCCGCCCTCTCGGCAGACCATCACAGGCCCAGGAGCTGCTCCGCGTTCTTCCAGCCGATCTTCTCGTAGACCTCGCGCGAGATGTGACCCGCTTCCACGGCCTCGTTCAGGAACCCGATCAGCGGCGTCTCATTGCGCGGGTCACAGACGTCCGTGCCGAAGAACAGCCGGTCCTGAAACTCGGTCATAAAGGCATAGCCGAACTCGGGATCGCGGCTGACGGCATTATGGCCGCTGCCCGCGGACAGGTCGCCGCACAGGTTGGGATACTGCCGCATCAGGCGCACCACGGCGCCACCCTCAGCAACCTTCCCCTTCGGATAGCCGTTGCGCTGCTCCTCCTTCAGATCGCCGCTGATCTCGGCCCAGAACGGCTGTGAATGCCCCAGGAACTTCAGCTCGGGGAATTTCCGCAGCGCGCCCTCCAGCAGCGGCAGGCCCAGGTGGTCTACGATGCCGTAAAAGCCCCCTTGTTTCGGCGCGATGTGGAACGTCACCGATAGTCCGTTGGCCTGGGCGTGCTGGAACAGGTTCTCCATCAGCGGATCGTCAAAGGGCAGGTTCGCAGACACTTCGCCGATGCCCTTGCACCCGCGTTCCATGTAATAGCGCATCTGGTAACTCAGGTTGGCCTCCGGCGAATTGGTGTTCATCCGTGGATCAATGTTCATGAACGGGATGATGAAATCCGGGAATCGCTCCGCCGCCAGGAGAATCTCCTGGATGGACTGAATCACCCAACTGCACTCCGGATTGACGCAGGGCAGGGCGACCGCCGCCCGCACGCCCTGGGGCCTGAGCTTCTCGATCAGCTCCTCCGGAGTGGCGAAGTAGCTGCCGAACTCGCTATCCTGCCGGGGGCCCTCGAAGATCCTCGTGTGCACATGAATATCAATGAACATCGTGCTTACCCTCCCACAATGATCGGACTCCAATGAGCATGACTCGAACCCGCACTTCTCGCCGAGCCGCCGGTTCGCCTCCTCGTCGGCAGGAATTGAATGTGGTTTGCCCTGAAACACGCCGCATGGGGGGAGGGCTTGCGTTGCCAGTTGCAGAAGTCCTGTGCATCAGTTGCCTCGGCGAATCGGCGAGGCCACTTCAATTCTCGCGAGGGGCCTGGTTGTGAAAGTGCTCATTGCCGGCGCGGCCGGACGGCTGGGCCGCGTTCTCAGCCGCGAGTTGCCGCGCGAACATGAGCTAATGCTGGGCGATGTCCGCCCTCTTGATGACCCGCGTTTCGTGCCGCTGGACGTCACCGATGTCGGCCAGGTTCGCGAGACTGTCGCTCGCTGCGAGGCCATCATTCACCTATCCATCGCTGACGCGCCCAGCTTGGGCGGGACCGGAAGCCTGCGCTACGCTGAGGCTGCGCTGCGGGTGCACGTCGCGGGGGCGCATAACGTCCTGCGGGCCGCGGCGGACTTCGGCGGCAAGCGTGTCGTGTATGCCAGTAGTATCTCCGCAGTTCAGGGCTACCCGGCACACGAAATGGTGACCTCGGAGCACCGGCACCTGGGTGGCGGAGTGTACGGGATCACCAAGGGCTTTGGCGAGGAGCTGTGTCGGATGTTCCACCGCGACCGGGGCCTCCCAGTGGTCATCCTGCGACTCGGCCATGTGTACTTCGAGGAGCTGCAACAGGACAAGCGACCCAGCCCGCAGCCCTGGTGGGTCCACGAGAAGGACGTTGCGCGCGCCTTCGCACTGGCCTTGGCGGCGGAGACGCCGCGGTATGCCCTTGTTCACATCGTGGGGGACAACCCGGGCGGGCACTGGGATCTCAAAGCAGCCCGGGACCTGTTCGGCTGGCGCCCGCTCTACGGGTTCGGGCCCGACGGCATACCGCGGAAACTGCCGGGCAGCCTGACTTCGTCCTGAGCGCCTGGGTGGAGGAACGACGCCTCGCAACGTGTCCTGGGTGCACTGGTCTCTGTCTGTTTGGCGCACGATGTTGCGGATAGAGGTGAGCTCGCGCTCCGGAGCTCGCTGAAAGGAGGTCCGGGGACGCACAAGAGTGAAGCAGTCAGGCCAAATGGCAGTAGAATCAGGTCAGGATGTGCGGGAATTGTCTGGATAGTCGCGACTTGTGATTTCGATCGCGCTGTTGATTCCTGCAGACGGTGTCGGGCGGGGTGAATTACGGTCGCAAGTTCTGTCTCGAGTTCGAATGGCTCTGTAGAGGCAGCTAATCGGCCGGCTAGATGAACAACGTGTGTCGAAGGTTGCCAGCCGTTGAAACAGACTGTGGAAGGGAGATGAAGTCTTTGGAGCAAGCTGACATCGTGGTCATTGGAGGCAGTGCAGCCGGATTGACAGCGGCGCTCACCGCCCGCCGGCACTATCCCGACAAGCGCGTGCTTGTTATTCGAAAGGAGGACCGGGTCCTCATCCCCTGTGGTATACCGTATATCTTCGGTACGATCGGTTCGCCAAGCAAGGACGTCATTCCCGACGACGTTCTGGAGAAGAACACAATTGATCTGCTCGTGGCCGAGGTGGTGGACATTGACCGCGAGAACGCTAAGCTGATGACAAGCGATGGTCAAGAGGTGAGCTACGATCGGTTGGTTCTGGCCACGGGATCGCTGCCGGTGATGCCACCCGTGCCTGGTTTCGACAAGAAGAACGTGTACGCGATTCACAAGGACATTGCTCTGCTGGAGCAACTGCAGAAAGATCTGGAGAGCGTCAAGCACTTGGTCATCGTGGGGGGCGGATTCATCGGCGTGGAGATCGGCGATGAGTGCAATAAGCTCGGTGGGATGGAAGTCACCATCATAGAGATGCTGCCCCGGTGCCTTATGTTGTCTTACGATGAGGAGTTTTGCCAGGTAGCCGAGGGTCTGTTGCGTGAGCGGGGCCTGACTGTTTTGACCGGTACAAAGGTCGCGAGGCTAATCGGCAACGATCGAGCGACGACCGTCGAGCTCGAGAACGGGGAGAAACTGCCCACAGACGCGGTCATCCTGGGCATTGGCGCGGTTGCGAATACCGAACTGGCGCGCAAATGCGAGCTTCGCCTGGGGCCCACCGGGTCCATCCAGGTGGACCGTACGATGCGTACCGAGGATGAGCGCATTTTCGCTTGCGGGGATTGTGCGGAGAAGGTCTCCTTCTTCGGCGGTAAACCCTCTCCGCTCAAGCTCGCCTCCATCGCCAGCTCGGAGGCCCGCATAACCGGCGCGAACCTGTTCGGCGTCCGTCGCGAGAGCCTGGGTACAATCGGGGTATGGGCCACGGCCATCGGCGATACGGCTTTCGCGGGGGCGGGACTCACCGAAGACCTGGCTGGCCGCCATGGATACGACATCGTGGTGGGAACCAGCGAGGGGCCGAACCGTCATCCTGGTTGCATGCCCGACATGCACGAGCTGAGGGTCAAGCTCATTTTCGAGCGACGTACCGGCGTGATCTTGGGCGCACAGATCATGGGAGACAAGGCTGCCGGAGAGATCATCAACATCGCCAGCGCCTGCATTGAGCGTAAGATGACCATTGACGACGTGGCCACCTTCCAGATGGGCACCCATCCCGCCCTGACCGCCTCGCCCATTGCGTACCAGTTCGCTAACGCCGCCGAGTCCGCGTTGCTGCAGTTGTAAAGCCATTCCTGTGCGCCCCGAATTGGGGGTGGGAGTGAGAGGAGAAGACGATGGCGAAAATCCTGATCATAGATGATGACCCCGACTTCCAGGAGGCCACTCGCATGGTTCTCCTGGCGGCAGGCTTTGAGGTCTCTTCCGCCTACGATGCCGAGGACGGTGTGGCAAAGGTCGAAGCGGACAAGCCCGACTTGGTCATTCTCGACGTGGTGATGCCTTCGGACCACGAGGGCTTTGAAGTGGCTCGGCGAATCCGCGAGGACCTCAAGCTGCGTGATCTGCCCATCATCATTCTCTCCGCAGTGCACGAAGTGAAGGGTGTCTCCTACCGTTTCGCGCCTGACGACGAGTACCTGCCCGTTGATGTGTTTCTAGACAAACCGACAACGCAGCAGCAGCTATGCGACAAGGTTCGAGAGCTGTTGGGCGAAGGGGGCACCCCGCCGGAAGACGAGATGCCGCTGTAAGCGCTGCCTCTGCCTTGCCTGAGAAGTGATGGTGCAACACACCGGCGTCGCTTCCTGTGCAACGGCAATGAATCAGCGCCTTGGCAGTCGCGAAGAGACGCGATAAGTGCCGAAGCTGAGCGAGACTGAACACCGAGATTGGCTTGCGGCAAACGCCAAGCACGCCCTCAGGAACGCCGGCGTGGAACAGGGTCACACAGTCGTCGACTTTGGGTGTGGCGGGGGGGTGTTCTGTTTTGCGGCGGCTGATCTGGTCGGCGAAGAAGGCATCGTTTATGCCCTTGACAGGGACGAGAGCCAACTCGTCTCTGTGGCCCGGGAAGCTGAGGCGCGTGGTCTGACCAATGTGCGGACTCGCAATACCGGCGGCGGAGTGGATGTGCCGTTGCGGGACAAGTGTTGCGATGTCATGTTGCTCTTCGACGTGCTGCAGATGGTTGACGATTGGGACCGGCTGTTCGCAGAGAGCTATCGGATCCTCAAGCCCGCAGGCAAGCTCGCCATCTTCCCGATGCACGTGCAGCCTGAGCAGGTCTGTGCGCGGGTAAAGGCCGCCGGCTTTTCGGAGGAGCGACGCTGGCGCTGTCTTCTTCGCTTCGCCAAGCAGGGGGCGTGAGGGGCCTTCGTGGACATAGCACGAATGCGAGGAGGGCGAACAGGCTACGAGGAGGCGGTGCTGATGCCACACTCAACCGGGCGCCGGGTTCGGACTGAGGGGCTGGCCGTTGGGCTCGCGGCTTGGGTCTTCTGCGGGGCCGCCGGAGCTCAACAGGCCGAGGTCGTCTGCCCGCCAACGACGGAAGATGTCTCGATCGACGGCAAGCTGGACGAGCCGGTCTGGCGACGGGCGGCGTCCTTTGGGCCGCTCGTGCTCATCCAGATCGGGGCGACCCCGGATCACGATGCCACGAAGGCCAAGCTGCTCTACGACAGCGAACGGCTCTACCTGGGCGTCACCTGCCGAGCGGGGCCCCCGCCGGGCGGTGAGAGGGGCGCGCGAGACGATGGGCGGGTCTGGCGCAACGACCATCTAGAGATCTTCGTGAGCCCTGATCCCGACTCACAAGACTACTATCACCTGGTCTTGGATCGCGCCGGGACCATGTTCGACGCGAGAAGAGCCTCGGATGACTCGGAGACCCCGGGGCAGGCGTGGAACGGCGACTGGAAGGCGGCAGTCGCGGAAACGACCGGCGGCTGGACAGCCGAGTGTGCCATTCCTTTTGCGGCTCTCGGCCTGAGGGCCCCCGAGCCCGGGGACCTGTGGCGGTTCAAGCTGGGCCGCGACGGCGGCAAAGATGGTCCCATCATGTGGCCGATGAATCGCACCGGCAGCTTTCACTCGCGACGGGCTGACGGCGCGCTCTACTTCGAGAAGCAGAACCTCCTGATCAATGGCGACTTCGAATCCGGCAAGGTCGTCAACGGCGCGCCCGAGCCCTGGCGAGTGACGCTCACCACCAGCGAGGTGGACAACAAGCCTCAGGGGGAGGTCCGCACGGTCGAGGGAGGCATCGCGCCCGGCAAGCGCGCGCTGCTGTTCAAGAAGCTGGCGACGGCGCTCTGGTGGCCGCAGGTCTGGAATCACGGCTACAACCTGGAGCCGGGCGGCACCTACGAGTTCTCAATCATGGTTCAGGGCACGATGCCCCAAGTCAACCTGCGCTCGACCGCGGTAGTGGAGGGCCATCCGGTCAAGATGTCTCAGGGCCGCAAGCCGGCCCAGCAATTCACGCGCCTGAGGTTCGCGTTCGTCGTCCCCAACGGGGCGGAGACGGTCTCTGTCGGCTTGTCAGCACCCGCCGGTGCGGCCGGCCAGGTTCTGTACGACAATGCCGTCCTGCGCCGACTGCTTCATGCGGAGGAGGCCATGGAGCGCCAGTTCGTCAGCCCCGATTGGTCGCCCGATCCCGACCCCGTACACGGCCTTGAGTCCCTGTGCGAACGAGCCGGCCACAAGCCCTGGGACCTGTACTGGCGTGACGATCACTTGCTGACCTACCGGGTGATCTTCCAGGATCGCAAGTACGGCACGCAGCTCTGGATGCTGGACAACTCGCCCGTGTCGGAGTACGTCGTGACGGCCTCGATCTGGCCTGGCTGGAACGCAGATTGCTCCGTGCTGATGCTCCCCGGAAGGCGGCTGGCCGGCGGGGAGAGCAAGCGGCGCTGGCTGTGCAATGCGGATTTCTCGCGCCTGACGCCGATGCCCACCGGCGGAATGCCTCTGTGGGACCTGGAGAACCCCGACGTGTACTACATCCACTCACAGGGCGAAGTGAAGAAGGTCAACTTCCGCAGGGGTGAGGAGCAAGTCCTGGCCACCTGGAAGCCGCGCGGCAAGGAGCGGTCCTATGGGCTGACCAAGGACAATCGCGCGGTCTTTGTCGTGGATTGGGACGGCGGCGAATGGGTTCCCTATACCCCGGTCCAAGAGCCCTTGCCCTATGTGAAGGTGCTGGACTGCTACGGGCCCGATCCGGACCGCGACGGCAGGCTGCCCTCCCTCTTGTTGGCCACGGAGACCGAGTCGGGGCCCAAGTTCCGCATCATGACCGGGACGCGCGTGTACACCGACACGGGCCACACCGAGCGCGTGATCGTGCCGATATCCGGGCGGACCGAGTACCTAAAGACCTTCGTCAGCGGCCGCGTCAAGTTCCCACGCCACGCCGCTCTGCCCGACACCAGGGACCTCGATGAGCTATTCCGCATCTATCACAACCATCCATCCTGCAGCCACGGGCATCTGAGTTACTCGCCGGACAGCGAGTACATCTGCTGGGACGGCAGCCCGAGCTTCTATCGGACCCGCGACGGCGGCGACGCGCACGAAGTGGCCATCAGCCCCAACGGCTGGTGCTACCACACCTGCTGGTTCTACGACCCGCGCTTCTTCGTGACTTGCGTCCGACCTTACCGCACCAACTACGATCGCCCGGTGAACGCCGGTCTGCTGTGCCAGGTGTTCACGGACGGCACGTGGCAGGCGATCTGCGACATCAAGATGCGGCCCAACGCCTTCTACTATGGGGGCAACTTCGCCACGTTAAGCCGCGACGCGACCAAAGTGCACTACGAGTCCAGCATGACCGGGGTGCACAAGAATTACGTTGCCGTGATGGCCCGCCCGCAGCCGCCGCGCGACGTGAGGTGGAGGGCCGAGGGGAACGCGGTGGTCCTGAGCTGGTCTGAGCCGCCCCATCACAAAGAGATCAAGGGGACGCTCGTCTACCGCAGCGAACGCAGCGGCGACGGCTACCAACTGCTGACACGGGAGCCGGTGGAGGGCGAAACGTACCGCGACGAGACGGTCGCCCCGGGCCGCCCGTACTACTATGTGTTGACCTCGCTCGAGCACTGCGGTCTGGAGAGCGGCTACTCGGCCGAAGCGGCACGTGCGGGCCTCAGTCTTCCGGCGAAGGTTGACGCGCCGCTGGTCATCTATGCCGAGGCGGAGGACGCTCTGGTGGACCTGGCCTCGGGCGACAAGCCGGGCCTGTCCGTGGGCCGCGACGCCGTGGGCGCGTCGAACTGGTACTACGTGTACCTGACGCCGAAGGCGACCAGCGGCTCGGCGACGCTCCGCTTCGAGGCACCGGCGGACAGCAGCTACTTCGTCTGGCTGCGGGTGCGGCGCAGCGGCGAGACCGCGAAGTGGAGCCTGGCGCTCGACGGCAAGCCGGGTCTGACCGCGGACGGGGCGCAGGATGGATGGAAGTGGGTGAAGTGCGCGGACGCACCGGTCCCCCTGAGAGCCGGGCGGCACGAGCTGACGCTCACGACCGCCGACGGCGGAGCCCGGGCCGATCTGATCTGCCTGGCGACCGACGCCGCGTTCACGCCCCGGGGCGTCCGCCCGGAGGACCGGGAGGCGCCCGGGGCCGTCACAGGTCTCAAGGTCGAGGCCGTGGGCGATCGGGCTATCCGTCTGAGCTGGGATGTCGCCCCGGAGCCGGACTTCTTCCACTACAACGTCTACGGCGCCCGCGAGCCGATCAAGCAGGCGGATCAGAAGTACCTGCTCGCCTCGCCCACGTACGGCACGTTCGTGGACTGGGGCTTGCGTGCCGGGACGACGTACCATTACGCCGTCACCGCAGTGGACCGCCGGGGCAACGAGGGCCCGCCGGCTGCGGTCCCGCCGACGAAGACCCCGGACGCAGCCCATCCGCCGTACAAGCTCGAGCTGGCTTTTGACCGCGCGACGCTGGACGGCCCGTTCGAGCGGGCCGAGGGCGCCGGGACGCGGGCGAAGGAGTACGTGATCCTGCCGGACAAGGAGAAGTCGGAGCAGGCGAAGGTCACCTGGGAGGTCGAGATCCCCCACGAGGGCCGGTACTACTTCTGGCTTCGCTACCTGCCCAGGGGCGCGGCGTCGAGCCGCGGCGCTGCGGTTCAGCAGAACATCAGCGTGCTGCTCGATGGGCAGAAAGTGGCCAGTATCGGCGGCGGCCTGACCGACTTGAGCGTGCCCGACAGCGTGATCCGACCGGAGTTCTGGACCTGGGCGCGGCCCGTGGTGACCGATCTCGAGGCGCTCACGCTGCCAGCCGGAAAGCACGACCTCACGCTGGAGAAGCTGACCCCGGGCGTGCGCTATGACGTGCTCTTCGTTACCGCCGAGCCGTCCTTCCTCCCCGGCGACGGACGGCTCCGGCAGCGCTGAAGGCCTGGCACCAGGCGAGCGGCCCTCCGCGCATCCACGATCATCTGCCGCACGGCCAATGGCCAACAGGAGAGACAACATGGAAAAGCTCAAGGTCGGTATCCTCGGGCTGGGCCGGGGCCTCACGCACTTGCGCAACTTCCTGGCAGTTGAGGAGGCCGAAGTCATCGGCGCCTGCGACCGCTTCCCGGCCCGCCGCGAGCGCGGCGAAGAGCTGTTGGCGCCCACCGGCGGAAAGGTGCTCGCGGAGTTCGACGATCTGCTGGCGATGGCTCCGGACGCCATCGTCGTGGCCAGCAATGGGAAGCTCCAGGTCGAGCATTCCTGCCAGGCAATGGAGGCCGGTTGCCACGTGCTGTCGGAGGTGCCCGGCGCCTACACGGAACAGGAGCTCATTCGCCTGCGGAATACGGTCCAGCTCACCGGCAAGACCTACATGCTGGCCGAGAACGCCTGCTTCTGGGATTTCCTGCGCTATTGGCGCAAGTGGGTGCAGGAGGATCGCTTCGGTCCCGTGTCCCTGGCTGAGGGCGAGTACCTCCATTACCTGCCCCATACGCTGTATGCCCCCGACGGCTCCCGCCTGATGCCCGGCGAGGCGAAGGCTCAGGGACGCACGGATTGCCGGCCCATCTGGCGCGCCGACCAGCCTCCGATTCAGTACCTGACTCACGACCTGGGGCCCCTGCTGGAGGTCCTGGACGACCGCTGCATCTCGGTCACCTGCCAGAGCGCTCCGTGGCGCTGCCGCGAGGCGCCCTTGCGGTCCGACGGCCAGATTGCACTGTTCCAGACCGCGAAGGGGACGCTGATCCGCATCATGGTCACGCTCAACACGCGCCGACCCTCGGAGCATCGCTTTCGGCTGTTCGGCACTGAGGGCAGCGTGGAGTGGTTCATGTACGAGGGGTTCTGTCGCCGATTCCCCCGAGACCGAGAGGAAGCAGAGGGCTGGGAGCGCGTGGACATCGGCGTCGCGGCACGGGGCGACGACACCAGCACCGGCCACGGCGGCGCCGACATCAAGGTGGCGCGCCACTTCACCCAGGCGGTGCTCCAGGGCCGCCCATCGCCCATAGACGTCTACCGCTGTATCGAGTACGCCCTCCCGGGCATCATTGCCAATCGGTCGGCCGAGCTGGGCGGCGCCCCGCTCGACATTCCGGACCTGCGCCGGCAGCCCTTCAGTGGCACGATCTTCTGGGACGCCGTGGGCCTGCCCGACACCGAGCCCGCCGCCGAAGCGTATCAGAAGGGATAATAGCCCCCTGAGCGCGCGCTTACGGTGCCAGCCGCTCCAGCAGGCCCTCGTCTACCCATGCCACATGGACCTGCGGGACGCCGGTCACGTCGGAGTTATAGAGCACCTTGAGGTTGTCCGGGCTGAAGGCCGGGTGCGGGTGCGTGTACTGCGGCGATCCGAAGGACGAGCCGGTGTGGACCAGCAGCTCATACCGGTGGGTCTCCATGGAGCCGAGAAATAGGTCGGCAGTGCCGCCTTCGTCGCTGACCCACCACTTTGCGTTCCGGCTGACGCTGGGATGCGAGAAAGCTTGACCCCGGCCGACCACTTCCCGGTCATCCCGGCCCGGCGTGATCACCACCAGGCGGTCCGAGCGGAAGGGCTCGTCCGTCGTGTCGCGGCGCACCAGCGTGCTCAGCACCCGTTCGGTGGTGCCGACCCAGCACTGATGCCCCTGGATCTTCTCCAGCTCGCTGCGGCCCAAAGCCACGTCCCGCAGGTTCGAGCCGTCGTCGGCGATCACGTGCAGATCGGCGCCCAGACCCGACGTCAGGGCAATGCAGCGCCCGTCCTCGTCGAATTGACACCCGTGGTTCTCCTGGATCAGCACATCGTTGAACGGGCCGCGCGCGTACTGCGGGTGGGCGTTGCAGATCTGGTCGGTCTGCATGATGATCTCGGCGCTCCGCGCCGCCAGGTCGAACTTCACCACCGCCCACACGTGCTTGTCCACCGCCCCCGACGTAATGTACGCCTGGCCGTCGTGACGGATCGTGCCCAGCGGGTAGGCCGCGTGAATCAGGTCCGTCGTCATCCAGGTCTCGCGCTCGAAGCTCTCCAGTGACAGCCGCTTGAGCTCGATCTCCTCGCCCTCCACCATGTAGTACATCCACTGCCCGTCTGGCGTGACCACTGGCCCTTTCACGTTGTCCTCGTCCGTCAGACGCCGAACGTAGTTGGTCGTCAGATCGGCGATCCAGTATTCCCGCGGCGAGTCCAGCGCCTGGCGGCGGGAGTAGATGAAGCACCGGGAATCCGGCGTGAAGACCGGCGATTCGGGGTAGATATTCTCGTGGATCATCGGCGCGCTGGTCATCTGGGTGACACGCACGCCCGTCTCCGCGTCGCGGCGGGGTATGGCCTCCCGCTGCCACGACCGGCTGGCCGGCTCTTGCATGGCTGCTCCTCCTCGGGTACTGCAGCAAGGCCTTCGAAACGGTCAAACCTTCATCCTCAGCGCCCATTCACGAGCAGCTACTTCGTCCGCACGATCGCCGCCGACCAATCCTCGCCGATGCGCAATTCCGTGTACGTCTTCCCCTCCCGCCGGATCAGCGGCGCCTTGAAGTCCTCCACCTCCCGCCCCTCATCGTTGAACACGTGCACCTCGTGCTTCGAATCGTCGCCCCATCCGAGCAACCCGCTCTTCTTGGTGATGATCCGCTCCCGGCCGATGATATATCCCGCGTGCAGCTCCAGCGGCGTGATCGGATACATGTAGCGGGTCAAGTGGTGGTGCGTCGGAATCACCGTGAGGTCATTGTACCAGTGATACACGCACCCATAGTCAAGTGCGGCCAGCATCGTGCCGTACGCGTCCAACTCGCTGCGTTCCGTCAGGTGATCACCCAGCGCGATGGGCGAGTAGAGCTGAGCCCGCGAGCAATTGGTGATGCTGCCCGTTTCGACGAAACAGGGGAACTTCAGCGCCCTCATCGCCTGAGTGTGAGGGGCTCCATTCCCGATCAGTGGGCCGTGGTCCATGATCCGCCGCGCGAGTTTCAGCCGCCACGATTCGCTCAGCAGCGTCACCGCCGACTTCAGCCGCGTGATCTTCATCGTCTTGGCGTCAATATCGCCCGACACGCCGTCCCACGGCTCGCCGTAGTGGTACTTGTACCGACTGTACTCGTGCTCGTCCCAGTACACTCCTTCGGCACCGATTTCGTTGAGGATGATGTCCACATTGCGACCGATTGCCCGACCGTAAGAGTTGCTCTCGGTCGGGAAGAACAGCCGCATATACGGCTTGCCGTAGTCACCCTGTTTGCCGTCCGGGCGTAGGCATCGCGAGTCGGCGTATTCCTCCGGCGCCTCGTCGAGCACGTCGAGGAAGCAGTGGAAATACACCAGATTCTGCACCCCCGGGACCAGCCGCCGGCGCCGCTCGAAGGCCTTGCGGAAGTTGGCGTGATTCAGGCCCTGGAACGCGGTTCCATGGGGGATGCGGCCCTTGTACCGGGGATATGTGATGGAGGCGCACACGTACTTGGCATCCTTGAAGCGGATGAAATCCGCAGTCTGCTTATCGCTCCACGGTTCCGTCAGAGGGTCGGCACGCAGAAACGCAAACCCCCCGTCGAGCGTGAAGTTCACGTCCAGCAGCCGCCGGGCTGCGTTGAGGAACCGCCAGTAATCCGGCGCGTCCGTGGGGATGACGGCCCATTCCGCCGTCGCGGTCGCCTTGGGTCCCAGGACGAAGCTGTCGTCGGCGATCCCCACCTTGCCGTCCAGCGCATAGCTCGTGATGTGGACCCGAAACACGTCGCTCAGCGGCAACAGGCCTAGGCCCTGGCGGTCGGTCGCCCCGAAGCTGCTGGGATTGGCCGATTCGGAGGCCACGCCCCTTCCCGATGGCTGCTCCAGCCCTCCCAGCCACACGCGCTTCAGACCACCCTCTACCGACGCCTCGTGCCGCTGCCTCAGCGGCAGGTTCTCACCGGTCCGGTTCGTGAACCGGTCGCGCACGATGATCGCCTCGGGGCGCTGCTCGATCTTCCGCTCGTAAGAGAAGTAGTCGTTGCTGCCCGTCACCCATCCCGGCTTCGGCGTCGAGAACCGGCTCTCTATCGCGAACGCCTGACCACCCACTCGGATCTCCAGCCGGCCTTCGCCCGCGCGCCGCACCTCGTACCGCGTCCGATGTTCCGCCCGCGGCTCGATCACGGCCAGCGGGCCCGTGGGCGGCCCGGCCTTGGCCTTCTCCGGTGGCGGCGGAAGGCGAAACTCCAGCCGCACCTCGGCCACCACCAGTTCGTTCTTGACTGATGCCGCCGCAGCGTTCTCGATGACCAGGACGTTCTGCCCGGTCTTCAACAGGTCAGTCACTCGGAGCTCGAAGTCGCACGCCTTGACGCCCTCCAGCAGCCCGTAGTACTGGTCCCGATCGGCGCTCGTGAAGTCGGGGCAGTAGTACGTGGTCAGCCGGCTCCCCGCGTACATGGAGTACACTCTGCCGCCCCGCGAGCGAACACGCAGCGGCCGGTTCAGGCAGCGCCGGCCCTCCAGAACCTGGTCGTTGAGCGTCAGGCGCAGACCAGGAGTGTGGCCGGCGACTTTGGGGCTGTGCAGCCGGGCCTTGAGCGCTAAGACGGCGTCGCGACCCTCCGGTATCTCCGGTGCCTCGAACTGGACGGTCTTCTTTTTGCCCTGTTGAAGCCGCACCTCGTCGGCAATCGCCACGCGCCGGACCATCGGCGCCGGAACGCCGTCGCTGCCCGCCAGCGCCGCCGGCGTCAGCCGCGAACGCCGGTGGGCCCAGGTCGCGGTTGACGTGGTCATCAGCGACCCTTGTTTCGCCTCGGGGCTGTCGGTATCCGACAGAGCGACCTCGAACCGCAGCACCATGCCCTTGGCCGGCCGCGTCACACCGAGCAGCTTCCACGGGATAGCCGCTTCAATCGTCCAGCCGTCCGTCTGTGGCTGGGCGGCGAGCTCGATGCCCTCGGCCGACGTGCCCTCCGGCCGGAAGCAGTAGGCTTCGGGCCTGCAGTCCGCGAGGGCGTCCCCCGTTTTCAGGAAGTTGCCGGGGCTGAACCCGAGCTGAAACTGGCCCGCGCCGAAGATCTCGCGCGTCGGCTCCAGGTCCGGCGCCACATCGAGATACAGCTCAACGTGGTCGCCCTTCCAGATGGACCGCCCGTGCTGGGTCTGCCGCAACTGATCGTCGGTCACCTTGGCGGCCACGTACAGGTGCTCCTGCCGCCACGCCAGCCAAACCGTGCCGCTGAAGTCCTTCGGCGAAGTCCACTCGCTCGGCCCCCAGACCACCTGTGCAGCCCGGTCCAGAACCAAGGCGTTCGGCACCCGATTCCAGTCCTGAAGATCGCCGTCAAGGGCGAACGGCGGGTCCGGCCTGAACGGAATCCCAATAACCTGCTCATCAGCCCGGCCGAGGCTCACAACCAACAGCAGGCAGGCCAACGCGCTCAAGCTCTGAGTCATTGCATGTCTCCCCCTAGCTCTTCTCCCGACGCTTTTGCCGGACACTTCACCCCTGGTCTCCTCTGCGGCCTCGCGCTCCCAGGACGTGCTTATTCGTCGCCGAGGGCGACACCTTCCTCGCCCGGCCGGGTGCCTGCCCGCAGCGCAGACCCCGCAGTCTACGTCTCCTCGTCCACCGTCATTATCAACCGCGAGGGAAGCTGCGCCGAGTGGAACACTTTCTGCTCCGCCCGCACCAATTCCGTCTCAGCCAGGTCGTTCCCGCCCGTGTTGTGGTTGCGATCGTGGTTGGGGAAGTCGCTGCTCGTTATTTCCAGCCGGATGCGATGCCCCTTCAAGAACCGGCACGCCGTCGCGCCGAGTTTGATCCTGAATTCCGTGACCTCGCCCGGAGTGAGCAGTTCCTCCCGGTCCAGCGAATTCCGATGTCGCGCCCGCACCATGCCGTAGCACACGTCGAGCGCCGGCCCCTCCGGCTGCTCGTCCACCAGCCGGGCAAAGAAGTCCGTATCCGGCGCCGACGAGGCGGCGTACAGCACGACCTCCGGATAGCCCACCACCTCGACCTCCTCTTCCAGCGGCGGCGTCCGATAGTAGAGGATGTCCTGGCGGTATTCTAGCTGCCGACGATCCGAAGGATGTGTGAACAGACTACGCGGCCATAGCGTCGGCACGGGGTCCTTCGGATCGTACGTGTAGACATCGCAGGCTTCTTCCGAGGGCGCCTCGGGCACCAGGAGCCCCGAGCCCTCAGCGCGGTTCGCGTCGCCCCTGCTGCTCAGGTGATACACTGCCTTGGCCTTGCCCTCCGGCGGCCACGTACTCGCGCTCTTCCAC
>JALGUG010000398.1 GCA_029820995.1 Candidatus Zipacnadia bacterium | reverse complement strand
TCCCACCTGGCTCTCGCCCTCGATCGTGCCGTTGTGAGCGCTCACAATCCCGTGCGCCACACTCAGACCCAGGCCCGTTCCCGGTGTGTCGCTGGCACTCAGCGGCGCCTTCGTGGTCCGAAAAGGCTCAAACACGTGAGGGAGAAAGTCGCGCTCGATACCCGTACCTGTATCCTCCACGCATACCTCAACGCCGCCCTTCCGTTCGCCCGCTCGCACCGAGACGGTTAGCGTTCCGCCCTCGGCCATTGCGTGTTGGGCGTTGATGAACAGGTTCAGCAGGACCTGCTGCACCTGTCCGCCATCGGCCAGAACATCGGCGACGTCGGGAGCATAGTGGCGGTGGATTGCGATGTGGGCCTTCTGAAGGTCGCGCTCGATGAGCGCCAAAGCGGCGTCCACAATTGCGGAAAGCTGGATCGGTGTCGGCTGAGGTCTGGTCGGGCGAGCGAAACTCAGCAGGTTGCCCGTCACCTCCTTGGCCCGTGTTGAGCAGGCAACGGCCGTGTCCAAGGCCTTCCGCACGGTCGCGGGGTCATCTGACGCAAGGGCTAGTTCGGCGTAGCCCGCGATCGCGCTGACAAGGTTGTTGAACTCGTGGGCGACACCGGCGCTGAGTTGACCGATGGCGGCCATGCGATCAGCGCGCCGCAGCGTTTCTTCCGCCTGTTTCCGTTCTGTGATGTCGCGCAGAACGGTGAGGACGCGAACAACCTTTCCGCCCTCAACGATGGGGATCTTGCGCGTCTCCGTAGCGATGGTCTTCTGCCCGACTTTGGTCTCCTCTTCAGTCACGAGCGTCTTGCCGCTTTCAAATACGACCTCGTATTCATCTCGAATCCGATCCGGCAAGAAAGGGTACACCTCGAACAATCCCCGCCCGACTGCCGGCCTGTCGAGGCCCAAGTCCTCGTTCCATTGCCTGCAGGCCTGATTAGACAGCACGAATCGCAGATCGCGGTCAACAACGTGGATCGCGTCACCCATCGAATCCAGCGTCGTGCGATATCGCCGCTCCGATTCCCGGAGCGCCTCTTCCGCGCGCTTGCGCTCAGTGATGTCTCGGAATGCGGCGACGCGTGCCGGCCGTCCTCGGTACTCGCATGGTTTGCCCACTAGCTCGACCAGGAAGGTCGAGCCATCCTTTCTTATGCCGACGCCCTGGTACGGCGTCCGGGTCCCCGTGCGAATCTGCTCACGGATGAGCTCCCGGGTCCGTGGCGTAGCAAGCTCCAATCCGTCCTTGCCGATGAGCTCCGATAGCTCGTACCCGAACATCCTGGCCAGTGCCTCGTTGGCCTCAAGGATCCTCCCGTCTTCGTGTATGGCGATACCCTCAAAGGCCGCCTCGCACAGCCCCCGGAACCGGTCATCGCTTTCGCGCAGGGCGGTCATCAGACGGGCGCTGCGGATCGCCACCGCGGCTTGCTCCCCCAGCAGCCGTGCTGCCTTCAGGTGGGCCTCGCTAAAGCCCTCCTCGGCAACCGTGTTCAACGTCAGCACGCCGACCACGGCATCGGTGGCCTTGAGCGGCACCGTTACCGTCTGCTTGATGCCTTTGGCCCTGTCATCCGGCCGCAGGCCGGGCTTCGTAGCGCTTCCAGCCGAGGCGATCACAAGCTCTCCAGTTCGTACGGCTTTCCACGAGGTCCCTCGTTGCCGCAGCGGCTCGGGCGCGAATTGGTAACGGTCATCGGCGCAGGCGACGAAGGGCTCCGTGAAGGCTGTCCGCGCCTCGTTTAGCAGTCTGATCAACGCGCGCTGACAGCCCGTGATCTCCAACGCTGCCTGCGCGATCAGTCGCAGAATGCTGTCCACGTCCTGCTCGGTGTTGACGGCAGCCGCCACGTGGAGAAGCCGCTCCAGAACCGACTCCATTCGCCCTTCGTCGCCCGTCAGCTTTGACATGCCTCACCTCCGCTCCGCACCGACCGCCATCGCGTCCCATGTCCACGCGGTCCACGACCCACGACAATGGACTTCTCCTCGTCTATGCTCTCCGCGCGCACGTTCTTTCTGGTGCAGACAGCGAATGACGCACTCCGTGCATTCGATTCGTTGTTCGAGCATCCGGGACCGTTGCCTCCGCCCGGCCTCGCAAGCATTATACCACAGGTCGGGCGGGCCATTATCCGCCCGACGCAACCGGACATCCGCGCCCTGCCGCGTCGCGAAGGTCGGGGACAGTGCCAAGGCAAACGAGGCCGGGGGAGTGCGACTGGCGGTGCAGTTCAGGCGGCCAAACTGATCCAGGTCGAGCACCATTGCGAGCAGCAACGGCACGTGGCATCATGTGACCGTCGAGACGGTTCGGGCCGAGCCGGTGGCCACCACCATCTGCGTTGACGGCCCGCTCACCAACGGCCTGCGGTCCGGCATAATGGACCGGGGCGCGTCCCTGTCTCGACCGCGCAGTTCACCCTCGGTCCCAGGTGTTTCGACGGCTCATACCTGGGGTTCACTGGCTGTATCGCGAATCCCAGTACCCGCGCGTCTGCCGGACCACGTTGGCCTTCAACCACTTGGCGTGGCCGTCCACGAAGCCGACGTTGTTACCCTCGTTGTGGCGGCCGGCATTGTTGTAATGCGTGGGGTCTTGCGTATCGGTCTCGCGGTTCCAGTAGCCGCACCACGCCACCGCGCCGGAGCCGTTGTTGCTTTCCGTAATCATCAGCAAGCCCGCCGGCCTGTCTATCTCCGCCATGTTCCGGTTGGTGCATCCCACCGTCCCGGCGCTGGGAGTGGTCGAGAGGTTGTAGCAGTACCCTCCGCAGCCTTTGGTCTGATTCCGCCACCCGCTATTTGACGGGCAGAAGCAAATCTGCACGTTCTTGACATACGGCTGGATCGCGTGGAGCCAAGGGAAGTCGCCGAACGGGATCGGCGGCCGCGGCTGGTAACAGTGCCGCGGCAGACGCTCGTCGTAGTCCTGGGCGTACATCAGACATCCCAGCGCGAGCTGCTTGATGTTGCTCAAGCAGCTCGTCTGCCGTGCCTTCTCGCGCGCTCGGGCAAACACCGGAAATAGAATCGCCGCCAGGATGGCGATGATCGCGATGACGACCAGCAATTCAATCAACGTAAAGCCTCGTCTTTGCATTATGCACACTCCCTTTCTGAGTTCCGACGTCCATCTTGACCACACTTCGGTTCCAAGGCCC